>NZ_JBANBJ010000006.1:0-208561 GCF_059803515.1 Bradyrhizobium sp. UFLA05-125
GCGGTGACGGTGGAAGTCTCAATAGCGCAGATGGTGGAGACGTGCACTTCCACTTCGACGTGCTCTGACCAGCGGCTCGTCGCGTGGCGGGACCGGCGGCCCCCTGCCGCCGGTCCCGGATTTGCAGCCAAAGATTCGTCGTCACGTCCGATCGACAGGCTGGCGTGGGCCAAACCAATCTCCGGCGGTGACGAAAAATGCTGATGCCGCCCCTCCGAAAACCGCTTCTGCCACCGGCCCGGACTTCGTTGGACGCGGCACTTTGGGCCTGCATGGCTCCGCTTGGTCTCGTGTTCGCGTATAGCTGCAGCTACAATCTGCTGCTATTTGCGCCTTCAATCTACTTGCTTCAGATCTACGACCGGGTGTTGTCGAGCAGGAGCGGCGACACGCTTCTGATGCTCACCCTCATCGTTGCGCTCACAGTCGTTGTCGGTGGAGTGCTTGACGCATTGCGTCGCGTCCTGTTGGGCCGCCTTGGCACGTGGGTTGAAGACAGACTTCGTCCCTCCGTGCTTTCGGCGTGCCTCGAATCCGCCTTTCGCGGCGATTGGGCCCAGTCGCAAGACGCATATCGGGATCTCACGGCACTTCGCCAGTTCGTCGAATCCAGCGCATGCCCGCTGCTGTTCGATGCGCTCTGGACACCCTTCTTTCTCTGCGTCCTATTTCTCGTTCATCCGTTGCTTGGGGTCGTGGGGGCCTGCAGCGTGGTTCTGCTGTTCGGCCTCTCGCTTGCAGGCGACCTGCTCATAGAAGATGCTACGATCAAGTCCGGCGCCGCGTTGTCCAGGAGCTACGGCCGGCTCGCAACTGCCATCGGCAATATTCACTTGATACGCGCCATGGGAATGGTGGATGGCACAGCGCGCCTGATATACAATGATGCACAGGAAGCGAGCAGAGAGCACGATGTTGCGCTCTCGCGGCATGCGCTCATCATGTTCGCGACCAAGCCGGTACGTGCGCTGTCGCAGGTCGTGATCATGGGAGCGGCAGCATGGCTCGTGCTCGACTACGGCAAGAGCCCGGCGATCATTTTTGTGGCGACACTGATGTCCGGCCGTGCCATCGCACCGGTCGAAGGTGCGATTGCAAGCTGGAAATCACTCGCGACGGCCATGAGGGCCTATCGGCGACTCGCCGCCGTGCTCGCCGCAATCCCGGCCGCGGGAGGGAATACAGAATGCCCGTCCCAGCAGCCGCTGAGCGGTCTCGTCGTCGATAACGTCAGCCTGAAACCGCTCGGGTCCGGCAATCTTCCCTTGAAAGGTATCTCGTTCAGTCTCGCGCCCGGCGAGTGCCTAGGCATCATCGGTCCGTCCGGCTCGGGCAAGTCGCTGCTTGGCCAAGTCATCGCCGGACTCACGATTCCGACGCACGGTCGCGTTCTGCTCGACAATGCCGACGTATCGCTGCTCCGCGAGGGACGAGGCGGTCGCCACCTCGGATACCTGCCTCAAGACATCAATCTCTTTGGCGAAACGATAAACGAGATCATCGCGCGCCTTGACGATGCCGATCCACGCGAGATCGTCGACACTGCCAAGCTCGTCGGCATCCATGACGCGATCATGCGACTGCCGCAAGGTTACCACACCGTGGTTCCCAGCGGGGGCTTGGCTTTTTCTCGCGGATATCGCCAGCGCCTCGGTCTTGCTCGGGCCTTTTTCCGCAACCCGCGGCTCGTCGTTCTCGACGAGCCGAACGCCAGCCTCGACTACGCCGGCGAGCGGATGCTGCTGGACGCCATCGAGCAATTGAAGATCGCCAATGTCATGGTGGTCGTCGTCACTCACCGGATGGGGATCCTCGGAGCCACGGACAAGATCGCCATCATGGAAGGCGGCGCGGTCATCGCGTTCGGTGAAAGCGAGGAAATCTTCGAGCGGCATCTGAGCAGGCCCCAGGTGATATCGCAAGTCGCGCCAGCCGAGAGCGCGCCCGCAACCGCCAAGATGCCAGGACAGTCGGTTCGCCCATGATCTGGAAACCGAGAACGCGCGTGCCCCTGCGCACCCCACCCGCCGAGCGGAGGCTTGGAGTCGTAATTACGGCAATCGATGATTACGAGCCTCTCGAGTTTCCATGGTGTACGGCCCCGACACCGATCTCGCCACGCATGAGGCTCCGCGGCGTGACGCTCGCGGGCAATCTGCTCGTGGTCTGCTTCATGCTGGGGCTGGGCACATGGTCGAGCCTGGCGCCGCTGGAGAGCGCGGCGATCGCCTCCGGCGTCGTGGAATCGGAATCGAGCCGCAAGACGATCCAGCATCTGGAAGGCGGCATCATCGGGAAGATTCTGGTTTCGGATGGCGACGTCGTGCGCAGCGGTCAGACACTGATCGCGCTGGACGACACCAGGGCTCGTGCCGAAGTACAAAGCCTTCAGGCCCAGATGTGGGATGCAATGGCACGTGAAGCCCGGCTCGAAACCGAGCAGCGAGGATATGAGAAGCTCTCGTTTTCGGAGACGCTGGAGCAGGCCGCCAGCGCGAATCTCGCCGCTGCCACCATTCTGTCGACGCAGCAGACCGTCTTTCTGTCGCGGTGGAAGGTGTTTCAATCGCAGGTGACGGTGCTTCGGGAGAGGCGAGGCCAGGTCGAGAAGGAAATCGAGGGCCTCAAGGCCCAGCAGGCCGCCGTCGCGCAGCGAATCGACATCGCCCGGGAGGAACTCGACATGGTCGCCACCCTGGTCAGCAAGGGTCTCGAGCGGCGACCGCGCCTTTTGAACCTGCAACGGGAACTGGCTGACATCGAAGGGCGTCGCGGCGAAATCGCCGCGCAGATCTCACGTGCCGGGCAAGTGATCGGCGAATCGCAGGCAAACCTGATCAAGCTCGAGAGCGACAGGCAAAACGAGATCGCACAAGCCTTGCGTGAGGCACAAAACCAGATATTCCAGCTGCGCGAACGGCTGCCGGCAGCCCAGGACCAATTGTCGCGGACAGAGATCAAAGCGCCTGAGGACGGCGTAGTGACTGACCTGCGGGTTCATACGCCGGGTGGCGTGATCGCAGCGGGTGCTCCCCTCATGGATCTGGTGCCCCGGCAGGATCGCCTGATCGTCACCGCGCGCCTGAGGCCCGAGGACATCGATGTGGTTCATCCGGGCCTGAATGCGGAAGTGCATCTCCTGCCGTATAATCAGCGTCGTGTGCCGCGGCTGAAGGGGACAGTGACACATGTGTCGGCCGACCGGCTTCTCGACAAGCGCACCGACCAGCCATACTACGCGACGAAAATTCGCGTCGACGACACGCAACTCGCCGCAAGCAATATCCAGATCATCCCGGGGATGCCGGTTCAGGTCTTCATCACGACGGGGCGCGGTACCGTCGCGCTTTACGCCCTGAGGCCCCTGCTCGACAGTTTCCATGGTGCGTTCCACGAGGATTGAGTTTCGTTGGGTGCTAGCTAAGCCTCGGGAATCGAAGACGCGTTCGTCTCGGTGTCGCGACCGTGTGCCGACAATCGACCGCTCCAGCGGAGAACCGCTTCGGTGCGGTTGCGGGCAGCGCATTTTCGCATGATGTGCTGAATATGCATTTTGACGGTGTTTTCGGAAAGGTTCAGCTTGGCGGCAATCAATTTGTTGGGCAGACCGAGCTCCAGCTCCGTCAGCACTTGCTGCTCGCGAGGTGTGAAATCGGTCGTATTCCTGTCGGTCGTGCTTTTCTCACCATTCAAGTACGTTGATCCAAGTGCGCGAGGATATGCCTGGTCGAGCCCGGGTGCCTTGCTCAACTCGATGACCGGCAGTGGCCTGTAGACTCCACCGGCCAGAACAAGGCGCAGGCCGGCAACAGCGACTTCGATGGGAAGCGAGGTGGAAAAGAAACCGCGTACACCCCGCTGCATTGCGGCCAGCGCGGTGGCCTCGTCGTCACGATTGGAGATGAGGGCGATGGAGGCGTTCGGGCAGCACTCCGCGACCAGCGCAAGATCGTCCTCGACGGTGCGATCGTCCGGCGGCTTGTCCCCGATGCTCAGCGCGACCAGACGTACGTCCTGCCCGGGCAGGCAATCCAGTCCCTGGGTGGTCGCCATGTCGACGATCTCGAGCGACGCGAGTTCGCGCCTGAGAATACTCAAGATGCTGGTGCGCGTGAGCGTAAGCGGCTCGACGAGCACCAAGACGGGCAATTGCAATTCGTTGAGCCGTTCAGCGGAATGAACCTGATCGTGCATAATGTCCTCGAATGTAAAGAACTCTGTAAGCTCACCTCACCAATTCCGCGACCGCAACGCATTGTGCATCGGCGAGCCGATGCTTCAATTTCATCTTGCGGTCCTGCCTGCGCACCCTTGGGCCGGGGCGCAGCCGTCAGTTCAGTTGCCAGGAAGTTCTTTCCACGCAATTCCTTCCACGTAATTCATCGCACGGTCGCGCGCCTCGCGATCGCACTCCACTCTTCGATCGAGCGCAAACCTCAGCGACCTTCGGTTCGCTTGCACCTCACGCTCTAGTTACAGATGTTGCGATAAGCGATCGCCGCCGCCGAGTTTGCCGGTCCGTCGACGACGTAGGCATCGTTCTCCTTCACGAGATAGAGAAAGGGCCTTTCTCCGGTCTCCTCGCCTGACGCATTTTTCCCTTTGACGCGCCCGCAAATGGTGTCCACGGAGCGCCCCAATGTATTCTTCCTGATGGCCCGCTTCATATCGCTGAATTCGGCAGAGTTCGGATCTTCCATCTTTGCTGCGATCGAAACCTTTGCCTTGTTCAGCACGGAATCAGGAGCTCCCTCGGCTGAATTGGATGGCGAGACGCGGTTCCATGTCACCGGAGGCGCTGCCCTGGTCACATTGATGTTGCCGCGCTTCTTCTCCGAAGGTGTTTTGTTCTCCGAAGGTGTTTTGCTCGATCTCGCCGCGGTCGCAGGACTCGCTTTTGAAATCGAGGGATCCGGCGCGAGGGCAGAAGGCTTCGCTACCGGCTGGTGCACCATTGCAACTCTGTCAAAACAGGGTTGCGGGCCGCAGCCCAGGAAGTAACCCTGGGAGGGGGCAAAGAAGCCAAAGCCGATCAAAATTCCGGCCAGCACGCCAATGAAAAGCAATCCCATCCGATTCGCCTCCTCGGGGGCGGGGCTCGGTTTGCATCTATGACTAAGAGGTACTTTCGCGCTGGTGACCCATTAGTTGCGCAAAAGAATTAAGCGCTCATTAAGCGTTTCCCAGACCAGAGGTTGCGCATCATCGGATAGATCGCGCGAAGATTGATTCAGCCGGCGGGTCGCGAGACCTTGCGCTGGTCCGATTTCAGACTCAAATCCGCCGGCGACTCAGTGAATTCCAGCGAACACGGCTTGGGGGTGTGTTCCGAGGATTTGCCCATGAGTAACGAATATTTGCCGTACAGCGAGAAACAGGACGTCATTTCAGCTGCGGACGATGCCGCGTCCACTGGTGCGTTCGGGCGCTTGTCACCACAGCTTCTGGAAGAGTTCGACGACGATGAATCGCCGTCGGATGAAGTTCTGATGCTGCTTGAGGAGAATGCGCGGCTGCGCGCGCTTGCGATCGAGCTATCGAACCTCGTCGGAAACCTGTCTGATCGAGAGTGGGATGCCGCGCTGACGCCTGCTGAGGATCGTCGCAAGCCAGGCACATAGTCAGAGCTCGATTGCCGCCGCCATCAGATGCAGCGCCAAACGCGCTGCATCCACTCAGATCCGCGGCATGCTCGAGGGGCGCACTTCACGCGATTGCGCTGCAAGCCTGATCGCGGCATTCGCTGCGCCAAAGCCCTGGTAGCTGCGCCGCTCGACGATCTCGAAGAAGAAGCGCTCATCGAAAATGTGGGTGTAGACCTGGAAGAACTCGCCGTCGCCCTCGCGGTCGTAGAGGATCTGGTTCTCGCGAAGCTGCGCCATCACCTCGGGCGCGAGATCGTATTTGGCTTCGATATCGTCGTAGTAATTATCGGGGATTTCGAGAAACTCTGCGCCGCGCTTGCGCATGGCGGCCACCGTCGCGAAGATATCCTTGCAGGCGAAGGCGATATGCTGCACGCCTGAGCCAAAAAATTCCGAGATGAAGCGCGCCGGCAACGTGCGGTTGGCCGAGGAGCCGTTGAGCACGAAGCGCAGGCTCTGGTCGTCATTGATGATCGCCTGGCTCTGCACCAGGCCGCGAGGATCCGCGATCTCCATCTGCGGCAGTCGGGTCAGATCGAGGATGCCGGTGTAGAACAAGAGCCAGGACAGCATCTCGTCATAGGGCATCGACTGCGCGACGTGGTCGACCGCGATAAGCTGATCGGCGCCGGCGTTGCTTGCGACCGGCTCGAAATCGGTGTCCCAGTTCTTACCGGCCTGGTCGAGGAAATAGAGCAGGCTGCCGCCGACGCCGTGGATCGCAGGGATCTCCAGCTCGCCTGGACCGACCGGAGAATAGAAGGTGCGCGCCTTCAGGGCTTCCGCGCGCGCCATGGCGCGGCCGGAATCGTCGACGTCGAGCGCGATGGCGCAGACGCCGGGACCATGGGTGACGTAGTGCGAATGCGCGAAGCCGTCGGTCTCGCAGTTGATCACGAGCTCCACCTTGCCTTGCGTCCAGCGCTCCACCGCCTTGCTGCGGTGCTTGCCGGTCTTGCGGAAGCCAAGCTGCGAGAACAGTCCGGCAAGCTCCGCCGCCTTGGTCTCGTTGACGGCGAACTCGACGAAGCCGGTGCCTCGGGTCTTCGCCTTCGGTGCGAGCTGCTTGCCGGCGAGCTTCGGCCATTTTGCCGCGAGCTGGTCCTGCAACAGGATCAGCGAGCGCAGGCCGTCGGTCGCCGTCTGCGCAGCGGAGCCGGCGCGGAACTGGTCGTTGAAGATTTCCAGCGACAGCGGCCCGGCATAGCCGGTCGCCGCGATCGCCTCCATGAATTCGCCGACCGGCAGGTCGCCCTGGCCGGGGAAGGAGCGGAAGTGCCGGCTCCAGGAGAGAATGTCGAGCTCGAGCTTTGGCGCATCGGCAAGCTGTACCAGAAAGATCTTGTCGCCGGGGATCGAGGCCATCGCGCGTGTCGGGAAACTCGGCGCCAGCGCGTGAAAGCTGTCGAGGATGACGCCGATCGCGGGATGGTCGGCGCGGCGCACGATCTCCCAGGCATCGCGGTAGTCGTTGACGTGACGTCCCCAGGCCAGCGCTTCGTAGCCGACGCGCAGAGAGCGCCTGGCCGCGCGGTCGCCAAGCTCGCGGAAATCGTCCGCGGCGCGGTCGATGCCGCCGAGTGAAACCGGGGAGACGTTGCTGCAGATCAGGAGAAGGTCGGTGCCAAGCTCCTGCATCAAATCGAACTTGCGCTCGGCGCGGGCAAAGTTGCGCGTGCGCTGCGGCTCGGGCATGCCCTCGAAATCGCGGAACGGCTGGAAGGCGCAGATCTCGAGGTTGAGATCCTTGCAGAGGCGCGCCACCTCGCGCGGGCTCGCGCCGAACGACAACAGGTCGTTCTCGAAGATCTCGACGGCATCGAAGCCGGCCGATGCGATGGCGCGGAGCTTTTCGTCCAGCGCGCCAGAGAGAGAGACCGTTGCGATCGAGCGTTTGTTCATGCTGCCTGCTCCATGATCCGGCTCGGCGATATCTTGTTTCCCGTGCGGGCGGCTTCGCTGACGGCCTCGACGACCGCGAGCGTGCCCATCGCATCGTCGACAGTAATCAGCGGCGGCTCTCGGCCCGCGATCACGGCCTGAAAATGTCGGAGCTGCTCGGCGAGCGGATCGTAAGCAGAGAGTGCGACGGGCTCGCGAAGGAGCGGTGCATGCCAGCCGGGATTTTGTGGATAGGACCACAGCTCCATGGTCGGAACCGACAGCGAACCGTTCGTCCCTGCGAAGACGTAACAAGGCTGATCCTGTTTGGGATAGACCACGTTCTCGCCTGCGGTGAGCTCCCAGCTCCACGGCGCGGGCGTCGCATCGGAGACCGTCACCGTGCCGAGCGCGCCGTTGGCGAAACGCAGCAGCAGCGCGGCGGTGTCCTCGACCGCGAAACCACGCACCTTGTTCGATGTCAGCGCCTGCACCTCGACGATCTCGCCGCACACGAAGCGCAGATTGTCGATGTCGTGAATGAGATTGATCAGCAGCGGTCCGCCGCCTTGTTCGCGACGCCAGGCGGTCTCGAAGTAATCATCGGGCTTCTTGAGCAGCCAGAGCCCGACCACGGCAGTAAGCTGGCCAAGCTTGCCGGTCGACACCGTCTTACGCGCGGCCTTGATGATCGGATTGTGCCGGCGGTGATGGCCGACCAGCATTGGCACACCGGTCTGCCTGACCGCTGCACAGAGACGCTGCGCGGCGGCGACCGTGTCGGTCACTGGCTTCTCAATCAGCGCCGGGGTCTTTGCCGCGACGCAATCGAGCGCCATCTGGAGATGCAGCGCGTTCGGCGAGGCGATGATCAGGCCGTCGGGCTTTTCCTGCTCCAGCAGCGCGCGATGATCCGCGTAGCAAGGCGTACCGCGCGCCAGCGCATAGTCTTTCGCGGCAGGCGAGGGATCGGCGATGCCGGCAAGCAGGCAATGCGGCGAGGCATCGATCAGCTCGATATGGCGGCGGCCGATCAGGCCGGCGCCGGCAACGGCGATGCGCATTTTCGCGCTCATGCCGCGCTCTCCTCCATGGCGCCGCCGAGGAATAGCTGGCCGATGCGCGGGTCATTCAGGATACGCTCGGCCCTGTCGACCATGCGGGTCTGGCCGAGCTCGAGCACGATGCCGAAATCGGAGATCTCCAGCGCCGAGCGCGCGTTCTGCTCGATCATCAGGATCGTCACGCCGCGGTTGCGCAGGGATTTGAGGATATCGAAGGTTTGCTGCACCATCAGCGGCGACAGGCCGATCGACGGCTCGTCGATCAGCACGAGCTTCGGCTCGAGCAGGAGCGAGCGGGCGATCTCGAGCTGTTTCTGCTCGCCACCCGACAGCGTGGAAGCCTGCTGCGCCGACTTGCGCCGCAGCGCCGGGAACAGGTCGAGCGCGACCTCGATGCGCCTCTGTAGATCGATGTCCTTCGCCGCCGCGACGCCGCCGAGCTCGATATTGTGGCGCACCGACAGCTCCGGAAAAATGTTGCGGCCCTGCGGGACGTAGCAGATGCCGGCATTGAGCAACGCGCGCTGGCTCAAATTCGTGACATCGCGGTCGGCGAAGGTGATCCTGCCTTCGCGCAGCTTCAACAGGCCGAAGATCGCCTTGAACACCGTCGATTTGCCGGCGCCGTTCGGACCGATGATGGTGGTGATGGTGGCCTGCGGCACGGCGAAGGTCGTGCCGTTCAGGATGGTCATCTTGCCGTAGCCGCCGACGAGATTGTGAACCGAGAGGATCGTGTCGCTCATGGCCGGCTCCTCAATGTCCAAGATAGGCTTCGATCACGGCGGGGTTCTTGCGCACCTCGTCCGGCCGCCCCATCGCCAGCACCTTGCCTTCCGCCATCACCATCACGCGCGAGCACAGCGACATCACGAATTCCATGTTGTGCTCGATCACCACGAAAGTTGCATTCTTCTCGCGGTTGATCGCGATCAGGCGCTCCTTCAGGTCCGACAGCATCGTCGGGTTGACGCCACCCGCGGGCTCGTCGAGCAGCACCAGGCGCGGTCCGCCCATGAAGGCCATTGCGGCGTCGAGCAGCTTCTGCTGGCCATAGGACAGGCCGCCGGCCGGCTCGGCGGCGAGATGGTCGAGCTTGAAGAAACCGATCATCTGATTGGCGGCGTCGGTCAGCCCGGCATCGGAGCGGCCGACCAGGCGCGAGGCCATGTTACCCTGGTGCTCCTGCCCGGCGAGGATCAGGTTCTCGCGCACCGAGAGCTTTGGAAATACCTGCAGGAGCTGAAAGGTACGGCTGACCCCGAGCTTGTTGAGCTCCGAGGGGCGGAGGCCCGTGACGGTCCTGCCGTCCAGCTTGACCTCGCCGCCGCTCGGTGTGAGCTGGCCGAGGATGCAGTTGAACAGCGTCGATTTGCCGCAGCCGTTCGGCCCGATCAGGCCGAGGATCTCGCCTTCGCGGACGTCGAAGCTGACGCCATCGACCGCGTTGATGCCGCCAAAATTCTTCTTGATGTCCGTGACTTCGAGCACCGCACTCATTGTGCCGTCTCCAGGCGGGATTTTGCGACGGCCCGCAGCGCAGACGCAGCCTTGGTGCGCCGCGCCGCCATGTAGCGATCGAGGATTCCCAAGATGCCGGTCGGCGACCAGATCAGCAGCAGCATCACTGCGATCGCGTAGAGCATCAGGTAATAGCCCTCGGTGAAGCGCAGCCATTCCGGCAGCAGCACCGCGATCATCGCACCGAGGAAGGGACCGAAGTAGAAGCCGGCGCCGCCGACGATCACCATCATCAAGAGATCCAGCGAGAGCGACAGGTTGAACGGTACCGGATCGATATATTGCGTCAGCGGCGCATAGAGCGCGCCGGCGACGCCGCCGAGCGCCGAGCCGATCGCGAACGCCATCAACGTGTAGCGGCGGGTGTCGACGCCGAGCGACTGCGCGCGCAGCGGATTCTCGCGCAGCGCGATGAAGGCGCGGCCCCAGGGCGAGCGGATCAGCCACCAAACCGCGAGCGAGACGATAGCAAGCGAGCCCAGGCAGACGTAGTAGAACGGCAGCGGCTTGTTGGTCGCGATGCCGAAAATATGGGGCCGCGGAATATTGGAGATGCCATAGATGCCGCCCGTGAGCCAGCTCTCGTTGCGGAAGACCAGGAAGGCGAGGGTGGAGAAGGCGAGCGTGACGAAGGCGAGATAGTGGTGCTGCACGCGCAGCGCCGGATAGCCGAGCACCCAGCCGACCGCAAAGCTAAGCACGATCGCGACGACGATCGCGGCCGGCAGCGGCCAGCCATGGGTCGTCACGATCGCCGCGGCGTAAGCGCCGATGCCGACGAAGGCGCCCTGTGCCAGTGAGACCTGGCCGGCATAGCCGAGCGTGAGATTGAGCCCCATCGCGGCGATGGTCATCACGGCCCACTGGCTCAGGATGAACAGGCCGTAGCGATTGAAGTTCATGGGAACGACGATCAGCGCGGCGATGACCGCGAGGCCAAGCGCAATCTTCAGCGGTTTGGCAAATCCAGTCATACCGTGCGCTCCTCGGCGCGGCCGAGCAGGCCCTGGGGACGGAACAGGATGACGATGATCAGAACGAGCATCGGCACTGCGGCGCGATATTGCGTCGAGACGTAGGAGGCCGCGAGATTATCGAGCACCCCGATCAGGAGGCCGCCTGCAATCGCGCCGCGCACCTGGTTGAAGCCGCCGACGATCGCGGCGATGAAGGCGGCCTGGCCCAGTACCTCGCCGGAGGAGAATTTCGCCAGATAGATCGGCGTGATCAGGAGCGAAGCCAGCGCGACCAGGAACGCGTTGATCAGGAAGGTCAGGAGGATCATGCGCTCGACCGGCACGCCGATGATGCGCGCGACCGTCGGGTTCTGCGCCGCCGCCTGCATCTGGTGGCCGAGCGAGGTGCGGTTCAGAAGCGCGGTCAGGCCGACCACCGCGAGGATGGCAACAGTGAGAACGCCGATGCTCTGCAGCGAGACGGCGTGCCCGAGGATCGAGACATCGCCGGTCGGCACGATCGAGGGGAAGGGCGAGGCTTCGGCGCTGAAGAACTGCTTCACGGCTTCCTTGATGCCGATCGCCAGCGCCATGGTGGCGATCGCGAGCGGCAGCACGCCATGGCGCATCATCGGATCGACCAGCAGCATCTTGAAGGCAAGGCCAAGCAGGATCATCGAGAGCAGGATGCCGAGGATGATCGCGAGCCAGAACGGCGCCCCCACATGCATCGCTGCCAGCATGAGGAAGGCCGGCAGCATCACGAACTCGCCCTGCGCGAAATTGATGGTCTGCGAGGTTTGCCAGAGCAGCGTGAAGCCGACCGCGACCAGCGCATAGATGGCGCCTGTTGCAAGTCCTGCGACCAGAAGATCGAACAGATTGGACATTTCCCCTCTCCCCGCACGGCGCTCTACCCGGTCTCCCGTTCTTAAAGGGTGGGGTGAGAGGCTTTCTCCGCAAGCTCGGTATCAGACGACTCGCGGAAGCTCCCCTCACCCGGAATTTGCTGCGCAAATTCCGGCCTCTCCCCGCAGACGGAGAGAGGCGAAGAGCCTCACTTCAGCTTCGGCAGCACCTGCTTCACCACCTGCTTGCCTTCCACGACCTCGACCAGAAAACTCTGGCGGTCGATGTCGCCGTTCTGGTCGAAGGTGACGTCCATCAGGATGCCCGGCTCGTCCGCGGCCTTGATGGTCAGGCCGTGCAGTGTGTCGGCAAACGCCTTCGAATCAACTTTGCCCATCTTCTCGGTGGTCGCCTTGACCATGTAGACGGCGAGGTAGCCCTTGAGGCCGTTGTGGTCGGGCACGTAGTTGTACTTTTTGGAGAACCGATCGCGGAAGCCCTTGATCAGGTCGACCGGCGCGTCGGTGGTGAGGCCGACATGGCCGCGCGCGCCATTGGCGGCGTCGCCTGCAAGCTCGATCACTTTCTGGCCGATCAGCGTGGTCTCGCCCATCAGCGGCGCGGTGACGCCTTGGCGCTTCAGCTCCTTGAGGATGCGCGCGCTCTCTTCTTCATTCAGATAGACGAACACCGCGTCGGGATTGGCGGCCTTGATCTTGCCGACGTCGGCGGCGAAATCGGCTTGGCCCGCTTCGGTCGAGAGATCCGCGACGACCTTGGAGCCGAGGCGGTCGAGCTCCTTGACGATGACGTCGCGACCGCCGCGGCCGAAATCATTGTTGACCCAGACGACCGCAACCGTCTTCGCCTTCATGTCGTCGTGGATGTACTTTGCGACCTTCGGCATCGAGGATTGCTGGCCAAAGGAGGTGCGGAACAAGAACTTGTTGCCTGCCTGCGTCAGCTCGGCGGCCTCGCCGCCCATGATCTGCGCGATGCCGGCTTCGGCGGCGAGCGGGGCGGTGACCTTCACCGAGCCGGAATAGCCGGGCCCGAGCAGCACGTAGGGCTCGGCGTCGAGCGCCTTCTGCACCTGCGCGCGCGCCACGCCGGGGTTGGACTGCGAGTCGGCATGGGTGACATCGAGCTTGCGGCCGAGCACGCCGCCCTTGGCGTTGATTTCCTCGATCGCGAGGTCGATGCCATTCTTCCAGTTGGTGCCGACGGTGGCGCCGCCGCCCGACAGCTCGGCAACGTCGGCCAGCTTGATCGGCTGCGCGAAAGCGCTCGTTGCCACGGCAACCGCAAACAGGGCGCCCAGTAATGTCGATTTCATCTCACTCCTCCCGTTTCTCTTCAGTTATGCAAGCGGCCTTGTTTCCAGCCGCTTTCCGTCAAGCTGCCGGATAGGCAGCACTGCGCGCTGCCATCACGGCGTCGAAAGCCTCTCCCATGACCTCGGTCGATGGGGCAAGGCCGGTGAACAGTTCGAACGCGTCCGCGGCCTGGTAGATCGCGAGCTCGCGCCCGGTCATGATCCGCGCGCCCTTGGCCTGCGCGGCCGCGAGCAGCGGAGTGATCAGCGGCGAATAGACGGCGTCGGCGACCCAAAGGTCTGCACGCAGCAGCGCCGTCGGCACCGGCGTGTCCCGATTCGGCAGCATGCCGACCGGCGTGCCGTTGATCAGGCCGGTTGCGCCCTCGAGCGCGTCCTCGACGCTCGCGGCGACCTTCGCGGTCAGGAGCGATGCGAGCTTCTCCGCCCGCGCCGGTTCGCTGTCGACGATACGGATATCGGAGACATTCTGGCTCGCCAGCGCAAAGGCAATCGCCTTGCCGACGCCGCCGGCGCCGATCACGGCGACCGCATTGCCCGCGGGCGCAAGCAGGGGCGCCACCGCACGGGCAAATCCCGTGGTGTCGGTGTTGTGGCCGATCAGCCGGCCGTCGCGAACGACGACGGTGTTGACTGCGCCCATGGCGGCTGCGCCCGGCGCAAGCTCGTCGAGCAGCGGCACCACCGCTTCCTTGTAGGGATAGGTGACGTTGACGCCGGCAAAGCCGAGGCGCCGCACCCCCTCGAGCATCATGCTGAGCCCGGCAGAATCCGCGCCGGCGACCTCGATGAGCTGGTAGTGGCCGCGCAGCCCCAGCGCTTCGGCGGCGCGCTCGTGCATGGCGGGGGAGGCGGAATGCTTAATCGGCGCGCCGATCAGGCCGGTGAGGAGTTTCTGGGGTGCGGCAGGTCGGCGCGTTGACATGATCCGGATTGGTCTGGGTGTGTGTTTCGCCACGCGGTGTTGCGCGGAAATTCGCAAAGCTCAAGCCCGACGATAGCCTGTCTCCTGCCTAACACAATTACTCATTTATCCTACAAACCTAACATAATGTTATTTCTTGCGACCGCGTGCCACGGCGACCTTCTGGCCGCTGCGCGAGGGCTCGACCGCGCGCATCTCGGCGCGGAGCTGCTCGATGAAATATTCGACGTGGAGGGAGAGCGGCGCGCCGCGTTTCACCGCGATATAGGTGTCGAACCGTGTCGGCTCGGTGATCTTCAACAGCTCGATGCCGGGATAGCCGCCATGGGCGACCGTGAACTGATCGATGATCGCGATCCCGAGGCCCGCCTTCACCAGCGCGCACACCGTGGTGCCGAAGCGGGCGCGGATGGTGATGTTGTAGTCGAGCCTGTGACGGGCAAAGATCTCGGCCATGATCCGCCCGTACGGATCGTTCGGGTCGATGCCGATCAGCGGATAGCGTGTGATTTCGGCCGCCGAGACCTGCTTGCGGCCAGCGAGCTCATGGCCGGGCGGCACGATGCAATAGAGCTCGCCGGAAGCGAGCGGCATGAAGTCGAGGCCGGAATGTTCGAGACGATAGCTCATCGCGACGCACTCGCCGCGGCCGAGCATGAGATAGTCGATTGCTTCCTCGAGCTTCAGGATGTTGATGTCGATACCGAGATCCGGATAGCGCCGCCGGACGCGCTCGATCGCACGCGGCACCATCACCTGCGAGATGCTCGGTACCGAGCCGATGCGAAGCTCCGACAATCCGCCGCGACCGATCTTGGAGATGATCTCGGAGAGGTCGTCGACCTTCTTGTAGACGCCGTTGATCTGCTCGAAAATGTTCTCGGCTTCGGGCGTCGGGAAGTAGCGTCCGTTCTGTCGCTGGAAGAAGCGGATACCGAGCGAGCGCTCGGTGTATTTGACGAGGCGGCTGATGCCGGGCGCGGAGACGTTCAACAGCTTTGCCGCGCCGCCAATGGTTCCCGTCACCATCACGGCGCGGATTACTTCAACCTGGCGTAGCGTCATCATGCTCTAGGACAATCCCCGACGAACGATCGTGAGTGACGATCATTTCACGACAGGCGTCATGTCAACCAGCCGTAAATGCCTGTCAACGCGCGTAAGCTCGGGATGGTTGGCTCCCTCCCACAAGGGAGAAGGAAAAACGGAGCTCGCGGTGAGATTGCTTCGGCTGAAATCAGCGCGCTCGAATTGAAAAGCGGACGCAGGTTGCGCGGGCGTTTCATCCGCGCGGTTGCTGCAACTGCGTTCTAGCGTGCCGGCCCGTCGGGCGAAGCGCTATCGGGCAGTGCGGTGCGTTCGCTTTGCAGTACCTCTCGTGCGAACTCGATGATCTTCTGCTTGTTCGTGGTCTCCCGGACAGCGAAGAACACGCGGTTGAGTTCCAGACCGAGCACGCTGTTGAGGGCGATGTTCTCGTCTTCCATCGTGGCTCTCCCGCTCCAGACGATGGAGGTGTATCTTGACCCCCCTTCCTCCACAAGTAGATTAAATCTTCAGAGCGTGTCGCACCGTGAAACTACGGAGGCGACGCATTGAGGCGACGCCCGAGTCGGGCTACAAAGCAATCTACGAAGGCAGGCAAGGGGCTGGAACGAACCGATGTCCGCCGTGGACTATGGCCGGGAAGCGCTCGACTTCATCGAAGGCCTGGAAGCCTACAGCAGGGTTCCGGATGCGATGAACGCGCTTGAGGCGGCATTTGGCCGCTTCGGCTTCGAGCACATCATCGTCACGGGCCTGCCGAATCCAGAGCAGCACTTCGAGCAGATGGTGCTCGCCAAGCGCTGGCCGGCGGAATGGTTCAGGATGTACACCGAAAGGAACTACGTCCGCTTCGATCCGGTGATCCGGATGTGCCGGCAGTCGGTGAATCCCTTCGAATGGTCGGAAGCACCTTACGATGCCGAGCGGGAGCCTGGTGCGGTGGAGGTGATGAACCGCGCCACCGATTTCCGCATGTCGCGTGGTTTCGTCGTGCCGATCCACGGGCTGACCGGTTATGAGGCTGGCGTTTCGCTCGGCGGGGTGCATCTCGATCTCAACGCGCGGAGCAAGCCGGCGCTGCACCTGATGGCGATGTACGGCTTCGACCGCATTCGCCGCCTGCTCGATCCGCGTCCGACGCCGCCGGCGCTGCTCACGCCGCGCGAGCGGGAGGTGATCGCCTGGGCTTCGCAAGGCAAGTCGGCCTGGGAGATCGGCGAGATCCTTCACATCACGCAGCGGACCGCCGAAGAGCATCTTGCAACCGCTGCGCGCAAGCTCGGTGCCGTCAACCGTACGCATGCAGTCGCGATCGCGATCAGGCACAAAATCATCAATCCATAAGCTCTCACTGGGAAATTTCCCAATATCGAATTCGCCTCGTTTCAACGAGGCTTCCCCCGTTTTGAGGAACGGGGGATTTCATGATCCACGCAATTTCATCAGCGAACCGTCATCTGTATGAGGACGTCGTCGAGCAACACTTCCGCTTGCGGCACGAGATCTTCGTCGACGAGCGCAAGTGGGAAGCGCTGCGCAAGCCCGACGGCCGCGAGATCGACGTCTACGACGACGAGGATGCGATCTACATGCTCGCGCTGGAAGGCCGCCGCGTGATCGGCGGCTACCGGCTGTATCCGACCACCAAGCCGACGATGATGAGCGAGGTCTTTCCGCATCTCGCTGCGGTGCGCGGCTGTCCGGCCGGCGCGCTGGTCTGGGAGTGGTCGCGCTTCTTCGTTGCGCGTGACCGCCGCGACGGAACCATCAACCTGCAATTGATGGCTTCGGCGCAGGAGTTCTGTCTCGACCAGGGCATCGAGCGTCTCTGCCTCGTCATGGAGACCTGGTGGTTGCCGCGCTTCCACGACATCGGATTCGTCGTCACGCCTCTGGGATTGCCCGCGCTCATCGACGGTTCCTGGACCATGGCTGCCACGATCGACGTTTGCCGGGAGTCGCTCGCTATCGTGCGCGAGCGGATCGGCATGGCGGGCGTCGTGCGCCAGGACGGTCCACGCCTTGATGCCATCGCCCGTGCCAACACCTGCGGCCTCACCGCCGCGCAACGAAAGACTGCCTGAAATGTCGAACATGACGCGAGACAGCCAAGCCCTTGCGAAACTCAAGATGAAGATGAAGGAAAAGAATCTCGGCTACATGTCCGACATGGCGCTCGAGCTGGCGCAGATGGCGGACGATTGCGGCCACGCTACGCTGGCCTACCTTTTCCGAATGGCGGCGCTGGAGGCCTCGACCGCAGGTTCCTTCGCCGCCGATGATCTTCCTCACCAAATGACGTCGCATTAGCTGCGGCGATGACCTTGCCTTTCCTTCTCCCCGGCTCTTACGGGGAGAAGGAGTCGTCTCCCCTCTCTCCGAAGCGGGCCCGATTGCTTCCACTGGTCGCGATGCAACGATTCCCTTCGGCATAGTCGTCGCGCGCATGCACATGAGTTGTGCGCGAGCCGCGACAGCAACCTCTCCGTTCAACATTGGCCCCGCGCGTCGTCCGAATTGACGACGGGTGCGGCAGGTTGACCCATCCTCGCGACGATCTCGCTGCAAGCTCATCGCCTGTTCGATGAGATGCAACAAAGTGCATGTCTGGCGCAGAATCGCTCTTGCGTCGGAACGATACTGCCGTTACCGATTTTGGCCTTGAAGAGGCAGGGGAGCTCTTTCACTGATGGCGGCCGTGTTCGAACATCGGCGCAACATGATGCGTGGCTGAAAGAGCGTCGATGCTGCTCGTCGTCGAACAATTCCTCAACGGATTGCAGTTCGGGCTGCTTCTCTTCCTGCTGGCCGCCGGCCTGACGCTTGTGTTCGGGATCATGGATCTCGTCAATCTCGCGCACGGCTCGCTCTACATGATGGGCGCCTATTTCGCTGCGACCTTCGTGGCCTGGACCGGCAATTTCCTGCTGGGCGCGCTGCTCGCGCTCGGCGCGACGCTCGTGCTCGGCATCGTGCTCGAAGTGGTGGCCCTCAGGCATCTCTATGGCCGGGACCATCTCGACCACGTGCTCGCGACCTTCGGCCTCATCCTGTTCTTCAATGAGGCAGTGCGGCTGATCTGGGGCCCGGCGGGCCTGGCGCTGCCGCTGCCGCCCTGGCTCACCGTGCCGGTGCCAATCCTGCCCGGCATCTATTATCCGGCTTATCGGTTGGCCATCATCGTGGTCGCGCTTCTGGTCGCGCTGCTCCTTTATCTCGGTGTGATGCGCACGCGCATCGGCATGCTGATCCGCGCCGGCGCCTCCAACCGCGAGATGATCGGCGCGCTCGGCATCAACATCAAACTGCTCTACACGCTGGTGTTCGGTCTTGGCGCGGCGCTCGCCGGCCTAGCCGGACTGATGCAGGCGCCGATCCTCACCGTGCAGATCGGCATGGGCGAGAACATCCTGATCCTTGCCTTCGTCATCATCGTGATCGGTGGCATCGGCTCGATCCGCGGCGCTTTCCTCGCGGCGATCTTCGTCGGCATGATCGACACGCTCGGCCGCGCCTTCCTGCCGAACCTGCTGCGCCAGGTCCTGAGTTCAACCGCAGCGTCCACCGCCGCACCCGCGCTGTCCTCGATGCTGATCTATCTCGTGATGGCGATCGTGCTGGTGGTGCGGCCGGAGGGGCTGTTTCCGGCCAATCGTCGATGAAGGCTTTGAGCGTGAGCAAGGCCGTCACGGCCCTGGTGCTGGCAGGCCTCGTGCTGCTGCCGCTCTATTCGCAGCTGTCCGGCAACATCTTCATCCTGACGCTGTTCACCCGCATCGTCATCCTGGCGCTCGCGGCCGCGAGCCTCAACCTCATCATGGGCTATGGCGGCATGATGAGCTTTGGCCACGCCGCTTATCTCGGCATCGGCGGCTATGCCGTGGGCATTCTGGCGCAGGAAGGCGTTGGAAGCGGCTTCATCCAGTTTCCGGTCGCGCTTGCGGCGTCCGCGCTGTATGCGCTCGTGATCGGGGCGCTGTCCTTGCGCACGCGCGGCGTCTATTTCATCATGATCACGCTCGCCTTCGCGCAGATGGCCTACTACGTTGCCTCTGGCCTCGCGCGTTATGGCGGCGACGACGGTCTCACCGTCTACAAGCGCAGCGATTTTTCCGGGCTGATCGATCTCTCCAGCCGCGTGCAGTTCTACTATCTCTGCCTCGCCTGCCTCCTTGGTGTCATCTTCCTGATCTGGCGTATCGTCAATTCGCGCTTCGGTCTCGTCGTGCAGGGGCTGCGCTCGAACGAGCAGCGCATGCAGGCGATCGGCTTTCCGGCAAAGCGCTACCAGCTCGTCTGCTTCGTCATATCAGGGACCATGTGTGGGCTCGCCGGCGCGCTGCTCGCCAACAACACCGACTTCGTCAGCCCGGCCGTGATGTACTGGACCCGCTCCGGCGACCTCATGGTGATGGTGATACTTGGCGGCATGGGTACGCTGTTCGGCCCGGTCATGGGTGCGGTGGTGTACCTGCTGCTGGAAGAATTCTTGTCGCAGATCACCGAATATTGGGCGCTGATCATGGGCCCGCTCCTGCTGCTGATCGTGCTGTTCGGGCGCGGCGGCATCATGGGCATGATCGGGAGGACCGGTCGTGGCTGAACCGCTACTCCGCGTCGAAAAACTGGTGCGACGCTTCGGCGGCATCACCGCGACCGATCACGTCTCGCTCGATGTCGCGGCCGGTGAGCTGCACGCCATCATCGGCCCGAACGGCGCTGGCAAGACCACGCTGATCAGCCAGCTCACCGGGCATCTCTCGCCGCATGCGGGCAGCGTCTCGCTTGGCGGGCGCGATATCACCTACTTGCCGGCCTATCGCCGCTGCGCGCTGGGGCTCGCGCGTTCGTTCCAGATTACCTCGCTGCTGCTCGACTTCACCGCCGCCGACAATGTCGCGCTGGCGGCGCAGGCGCATGCCGGCACGTCGTTCCGCTTCTTTGCCAATGCGCGGAAGGAGCGATCCTTGCGCGATGCAGCGCATGCCGCGCTCGACCGCGTCGGCCTGGCGCATCGCGCCGATGTCGTGGTGAGCAGGCTCAGCCATGGCGAGCGGCGCGAGCTCGAGCTTGCCGTGGCGCTGGCGAGCAAGCCGAAGATCCTGCTGCTGGACGAGCCGATGGCGGGCCTTGGCGTCATCGAATCCCAGCGCATGGTGAAGCTGCTTCAGGATCTGCGGAAAGAAGTCTCGATCGTGCTGGTCGAGCATGACATGCCGGCGGTGTTCGCGCTCGCCGACCGCATCTCGGTGCTGGTCTATGGCCGCGTGATCGCCTCCGGCGATCCGGCCGCGATTCGCGGGAATGATGAGGTCAAGCGCGCCTATCTCGGCGATCAGCACGTAGTGACGCGCCATGACTGACCGGATGGCTGACACCCTGCTCGACGTCGACGGTATCGAGACCTGTTACGGCCTTTCGCAGGTGCTGTTCGGTCTGTCGCTGTCCATCAAGGCGGGCGAGATGGTCTCGCTGATGGGCCGCAACGGCATGGGCAAGACCACCACCATCCGCTCCATCATGGGCCTGACGCCGGCGCGCGCGGGTGCGATCCGCTTTGCAGGCTCGGAGGTGCGGCAGCTTCCGTCCTACAGGATCGCAAAGCTCGGCGTGGGTCTCGTGCCAGAGGGGCGCCAGATATTTCCCAATCTCACCGTGCGCGAAAATCTCGTCGCGGCCGCCGCCGATCGCTTCGGCAGTGACAATCCCTGGACGCTGGCCGCGATTTACGTCCTGTTTCCACGCCTCGCCGAGCGCGCATCCAACATGGGCAACCAGCTCTCCGGCGGTGAGCAGCAGATGCTCGCCATCGGCCGAGCGTTGATGACCAATCCAAAGCTCCTGATCCTGGACGAAGCGACCGAAGGCCTCGCGCCGCTGATCCGCGAGGAGATCTGGAATTGCCTGTCGCTGCTCAAGAAGCGCGGCCAGTCCATCCTCGTCGTCGACAAGAATGTCGACCACCTCGCCCGCATCTGCGATCGCCACTACATTATCGAGCGCGGCAAGACGGTGTGGAGCGGCACCTCGGGTGAGCTGACCGCCGAGCCGGAGCTGCAGCACCGGTATTTGGGGATTTGAGGGACTGAGTCTGTGGCGGCACCCTCGTGCCGTTCACTCGGTGTCGTCCTGGCGAACGCCAGGACCCATACCGCGGAATCTATCGAGTGCAGCTCGTATCAGTCCCGGCAACCACTCTTCGCCAAACTGGGACAATCGCGACGAGCGCAGGCGCTCGCGCGGGGGTCCTCGCTTGCGCCAGGACGACATTGGGGAGGTAGTCGATCCAGATTACCAATAGATCCCGTGGCGATGGAGTTCGCGGATGACGCGGGCTTCGAGCGTGGGCTCGCGGCGCTTCGGCTTGGTCGCGACACTCGTCTTGGCCGGCTCGGTCGTCGCGGCGGGAGCGGTAGTTTGCGCTGGCGGCGTTGCCGCCGGCGTGGTGGTCGTTGCCGTCACAGTCGGCTGTGGCGTGGTCGCCTGCTCGCTCGCGCTGGCGGCGGCGAGGCTCAGGCTCCGCGAACCACCGGCATGAGCCTGGCTGGCGAGCAACGACATCGCGGCAATCAGGATCAGCTTGCGCATGGGAAACCCCATCATTTAGTCAATCCGTCTTACCTAAACGCACCGGTCGCGCTCAGCGCGACAGGCGATGCACGCCGATCTCGATCAGGGTGGTACGACAGGACAGGCGGTAAATCAGGCTGAACAATTGACCCCACATGACCGAACTCCATTGTCTGATCACATGCTCGCACCATAGCGCCGCAGTCTTTCCGGCGGTTTTCGAGGGATGCGGAAAATGGCTTCGTCCGGGGGCGACCTGATGTCGTCGGAACAGGTGGGACGAAGTCGCCTCACAATGGCGTGAGATGTGTGCATCGGGCGCGGTACGGTTTTGCCGTCGCCAGCCGGTCTCAGAACATCTCGAAATATTCGCGATGCTCCCAGTCGGTCACCTCGGCCAGGAAGCGGTCGATTTCGGCATTCTTGATGTGGGTGTAGTAGTCGACGAATTCCGCCCCCAGCTTTTCGCGGAAGAACGGGTCGTCCTTCAGTGCGCCGACGGCATCGCGCAAGGATTTTGGCAACAACGGCGCCTTGGTCTCATAGGGCGCGTCCGCCGACGGGCCGGGATCGAGCTTGCGGTCGACGCCGTCAAGCCCCGAGAGGATTTGCGAGGCCATGTAGAGATAGGGATTGGCGGCAGGCTCGCCGATGCGGTTCTCAAGCCGCGTCGCCGGATCGTCGGCACCGCCGAGCACGCGGATCATCACGCCGCGATTGTCGCGACCCCAGATCGCGCGGTCCGGCGCCAGCGAGTAGGAGCGGTAGCGCTTGTAGCCGTTGATGGTCGGTGTCGTGAACACGGCCGAGGCGCGGGCGTGGTCGAGCAGGCCTGCGAGCCAGGCGCGGCCGAACTCGCTGAGGGGCTGGCCGGCCTCTTTCGCCATGAACTGATTCTCGGCCGTGGCGCGCGAGACGATCGACTGGTGCAGATGCCAGCCGCTAGCGAACACGCTCGCCAATTTTGGCCGACACATGAAGGTGGCGTGATAGCCGTGACGGCGCGCGATCTGCTTCACGGCAGAGCGGAACAACACCATGTTGTCGGCGGGCTCGATTCCCTTCCGCGGCTGGAAGGTGAACTCGCACTGGCTCGGTCCGAACTCGACCTCGACGGAGCGCAAGGGAAGCCCAAGCGCGACGATGTCGCGGCGCAGGATCTCCAGCACCGGCTCCATCTGATCGAAGCGCTGCTCGGTGAGGTATTGATAGCCGTGGCTGAGCAGGCTGACGGAGGGCGGCGTGCCGGGTTGGCCGGCATCTTCGGCGCGCATATGCGCGTCCTCGAGCCTGAAGATGTGGAATTCCACTTCGAGGCCGGCGACGAAATCATGGCCACGCGTGCCGAGCTCGTCGAGGACGCGCTTGTAAAGCCCGCGCGTCGCGAATGGCACAGGCCGTCCGTCGTTGAAGTAGAGATCGCACAGCAGCCAGCCCGTGGTCGGCGCCCAGGGCAGTATGCGGAAAGTGGTGGGGTCGGCGACCATCAGCACGTCAGCCGCGCCCTCCATCTCCTTCATGCCGAAGCCGCCGCCTGATGTGAACACCGGAAACACCGTGCGATGCGAGGTGTCCTTGGCGAGCATGGTCGTAGTGATGGAGCAGCCGCTCTCCAGGGACGCGATCGCCTCGGCCGCGATGATGGTCTTGCCGCGCAAAATGCCGTGCTGGTCGGGGAAGGCGAGACGGACGACTTCGAGGTTCTTCTCCTCGACCATCCGCCGCACGCGCAGCGCCGCGTCCTTCTGCTCGGCCGACCAAAGCCCGTGACGCGCGACGAAACTCACTCTGCTGCTCCTTGCTGCCCGTCATTCCGGGTTCGATGCTAACGCATCGCCCCGGAATGACGGTGCCATACGATTCACTCCGCCGCCGTCAGCCGGTGCACCTTGCCTTCAATGTCCTTCGGCACCGGCGCCATCCAGGGCGCGCCGCGCCTTCGCTTTACGTCGACTTCCATCCAGTAGGTTTCCCAGCCCTGGGTCGGGCCGATGCCGTCCATGGTCGCCGGTCCCTGGATGCTGCGTGCGTTGGCCTCGTCCAGATGCAGCATCGGCTTCTCGCCGCCCGCAACCTTCTCGATCTCCTGCCGCAGCAACCGGCGATATTGCACGATCGCCTTGTCGCTCTGGCCGAGATGCTCCTTGGTGCGGTCCTGGATCGCGCCCATCGATTCCACCGCCCACTGGTCGTGGACGTTGATGTCGGTGCCCATACCGGTATAGGTCGCGGTCGCCTGCTCGTGCGGATCGAACCCGTAGTCGTTGGCCTTGTTCTTCCGCGATTTGTAGTCGGGCAGCTCGTAGAGCTCGAGCCGCTGGTCGCGCATCTTCTGCTTGTCGACCGGGCTCGTGTAGCTGGTGAAGATTGCGTACCAGTAGCAGTTCTCGTCATCGACGGGCACGTGCCACTGCGTGATCGTCATCTCCGTGCTCATCGGGATGACGAAGCCGTGCGGAAAGAGCTGATTTGTCACCCGCACATGCGTGCGCTCGTCGTCGATTTCGCGCAGCGCAATCAGCCGCAGACCATATTCGGTGTGCTCGACATTGATGATCGGGCGGTCGTATTCGCGCAAGATTTTGGTCATCGGCAGGTCGGAGCCCGCGGAGGCGCCGCGGAACTGCTTGCCGTAAGCGGTGGAGGTGTCCTCGTCCTCGAAGAAGCGGTGCAGGTAGGAGGCGTGCGCGGGATCGATGCCGACTTCCAGCGCCTGCAGCCAGTTGCAGGCCATATGGCCCTTGAACGCAAAAGTGTGTGTGCCGGGTGCGACGAAGCAGTCGATCTCGGGAAAGGCGGGCGGGGCGCCCTCGCCGAGAAAGGCCCAGAGGATGCCGCTTCGCTCCACCACGGGATAAGAGCGCTGCCGGATGTTCTGGCAGAGCTTTGAATCCTTGGGCTCGGCCGGCGTCTCGATGCACCGGCCGGTCGCATCAAACAGCCAGCCGTGGAAGGCGCAGCGCAGGCCGCCATGTTCGAGCCTGCCGAAGGCAAGGTCAGCGCCACGATGCGCGCAGTGGCGGTCGATCAGGCCGTACTGGCCGCTCTCGTCGCGAAACAGCACGAGGTTTTCGCCGAGCAGTTTGACGGGGCGGATCGGCCGCGCGCCCTCCAGCTCGTCCACCAGCGCCGCCGGCTGCCAGTAGCTCCGCATCAGTCTGCCGCAGGGGTCCGTCGGCCCGGTGCGGGTGATCAGGTCGTTCTGCTCCTGGCTCATCATGGCGTTCGCGTCCCTTTTTGCTCGGAGTGGCGTTGTTCGCCTATTGAACGAATGGGCGAATTATGACATGCCTTGATTTGGCGGCAAGCAATATTTTGCAGGCGCGGAGCGGATGCCCAAGCTGAAGCGGAACGAGACGGAGGAGCGCGCGACGGATTTCGTCGAGAGCCTCGATCGCGGCTTGCGACTGCTGCAGACGTTCGGCGCGACCGCCGGTCCGATGACGCTGAGCGATCTTGCCCGCGCCGCTGACCTGCCGCGCGCGACCGCGCGGCGCATCCTGTTCACGCTGCAGCGCGGCGGTTTCGTCGCCAGCGATGGCAAGCTGTTTTCGCTGACGCCGCACGTGCTGACGCTCGCAGCGTCGTATTTGCGTTCCAACCAGCTCGTTGCCGTGCTGCAGCCAGTGCTCGACCGCGTCGCGACCGCGGCGCAGGAGATCTCCTCGCTCGCCGTGCTCGACGGCGACGATGTCGTGTTCATCGCGCGCGGCAGTCCCATGCGGGTGTTCTCCGGCGGGCTCGAGATCGGCTACCGGCTGCCGGCCTTTTGCACTTCGGTCGGCCGCGCGATGCTCGGCCAGTTCGACGATGCCGCGCTCGCTGTCCGCCTCAAGAGGTCGAAGCGCGAGGCGCTGACGGCGCAGACCGTGACCGATCCGAAGCTGCTCCTTGCGAAGATCGCCGCTGATCGGGCGCAGGGTTTTTCGCTGGTCGATCGCGAAGCCGAGCCGCATTTCCGCTCGATCTCCGTTCCTGTCCGCCGCTACGACGACACCATCGTTGCCGCCATCAACATGGGCGCCCATGTCGACCGCGTGCCGACGCAGGAGCTGATCGACCGCTTCCTGCCGCTGCTCCGCGAGGGCGCGGACTCGGTGCGCGCGCAATTGCTGTAGCTGCCTGATCGCCTGTGCTATAATGCGGGCGACACAAGAACCCAGGGAGCACGCCATGCACACCATGGTTCCCAGTGATCGCGTGGAGCATGTCGCTGTCTTCGGGCGCGACGGCACGAAGCTCGGCACGATCGAGCGGCTGATGCTCGACAAGCTGAGCGGAATGGTCGCCTATGCGGTGATCAAGACCGGCAGGCTGCTCGGCACGCATCACCATTATCCCCTCCAGTGGAGCGCGCTGAAATACGATCCGCACCGCCAGGCCTTCCAGGTCGAGGTGACGCTGGACGAGCTGAGCAGCGGTCCGTGCGAGTTCGACGGCGATGAGTTCGACTGGGGCGACCGCTCGCGAAGCTACCAGCATCCGAACTACTGGTCGGTGTAGCGAAGGCTGTAGCGTGGGTTAGCGAAGCGTAACCCACCACTTACGCACCACGCGGAAAGCAAAGAGGTGGGTTACGCTTCGCTAACCCAGCCTGCAATCCCTGCTCAGGTTACCTAGCCTTGTAGCCCGGGTGAGCGTAGCGATACCCGGGGAAGGCGCCGCAGAATCCCGGATGTCGCTTTGCTCATCCGGGGTACGGTACTTTCGAATCGTGACTGCAGGGCGAGACGCAATGACATTCTCTGGACTAGGCCTTCATCTCGGCAACCTCTCGCGGCTGTCGAACGCGCAGTCGCGCTCGATCAGTCCGGAAAACTTCACTGGTGAGAAAGGCAAGGGCGGCATGGCCGCCGATGGCCCGGCGGCGCGCCAGGCGCGCGATCTTGGGCGAGGCTGGAAGATCTCACCTTACGTCGTCATCGAGCCCGGCGCGACCTTTACGCTTGCCGACATCGAAGGCGCGGGCGCGATCCAGCAGATCTGGATGACGATTTCGCGCGGCCGTCTGCGCCGCTCCATCCTGCGCATCTATTGGGATGACCAAACGCACCCCAGCATCGAATGTCCCGTCGGCGACTTCTTCATCTGTGGCTGGGAGGAATTTGCGCAGGTGTCCTCGCTTGCAGTCTGCGTCAATCCGGGCCGCGGCTTCAATTGCTATTGGGAGATGCCGTTCCGCAAGCGTGCGCGCGTCACGCTGGAGAACCGCAACGAGGAGGCGCAGACCATCTACTACCAGATCAACTACACGCTGACGGACGTGCCGGAAGATTGCGCATATTTTCATGCGCAGTTTCGCCGCACCAATCCGGTGCCGTACAAGGAGGTCCACACGCTGCTCGACGGCGTCACCGGCCACGGCCACTATATCGGCACCTACATGGCATGGGGCTCGAACAACAACGGCTGGTGGGGCGAGGGCGAGATCAAATTCTTCATCGACGGCGACGGTGAGTTTCCCACCATCTGCGGCACCGGCACCGAGGATTATTTTGGCGGCGCCTATAATTTCGATCCGCGCGTGCCGTGGCAACTCGCCAATCCCGGCGCGAGTGGCGGGCCGGCCTCGCGTTATCTCGAATTCACCACGCCCTATGCCGGCCTGCCGCAGGTGATCCGCCCGGACGGCGTCTACAAGTCGCAGCAGCGCTTTGGCATGTACCGCTGGCACATCCCCGATCCCGTGCGCTTCCAGAGCGATCTGCGCGTGACGATGCAGGTGCTCGGCTGGCGCTCCGGCGTCAAGGAGCCGAAATATCTGCCGTTGCAGGACGACGTCGCATCAGTCGCGTTCTGGTACCAGACGCTGCCGACGGCGCCGTTCCCGGAATTGCCGGGTGTGGACTATCTCGAGGTGGACTAGTTACAGCGCCACACTGCGCAGCCCAAAACTGCGCGCTTCGTTCTGCAATACAGGCCGCACCGCATCGATCAGCCGCGCGGCGGCTGCATCCACTGACAGCCCCGCCGTATCCACCACCGCAGTCGCTCGTGAATAGAGCGGCTCGCGGCTGAGCAGGATGTTGCGCAGCTCCGTCATCGCGGAGCGGTCGTCGGCCATCGGACGCAAGTCGCCCTGGCGGCGTACGCGGGCCATGTGCTCTTCGGGCTCGGCTTTCAGCCAGATCGTGTAGAAGGACGACAAGATCTGGTCGAAGGTCAGAGGCTCCGAGACGATGCCGCCGCCGGTGGCGAGCACCATCAGCTCGTGGCGTGCGAGGAGCTGTTGCAGCGCCGCCTGCTCCATGCGGCGAAAGCCCTCCTGGCCGTAGAGCGCGATGATCTCGGCAATCGAAAGCCCGTTCTGCTCCTCGATTGCCTTGTTGAGCTCGACGAAGCTCCAGCCGATTTTTTTCGCCAAGATCTTGCCGAGCGTGGACTTGCCCGCACCGCGCAGGCCGATCAGCGCGATACCGCAGAATGGCGCGCGCCGCGGAGCCGACGCGCTGCCGCCAGCGAGGAGGTCTTTGGCCTGCGCGATCTGGCCAGGCGTCGCCTTGCGCAGGAGGTCGCGGAACATCTGCCAGTCCGGCGCAGTCTCGATCGACGGCAGCAGGTCTTCCAGATGCGCGCCCATCGCGTTCGAGACGCGCCTGAGCAGCACGATCGAGACATTGCCTTTGCCGCTCTCGAGCTGGGCGATGTAGCGTTCGGAAATGCCGGACACCTTGGCGAGCACCTTGCGCGACATGCCGCGCAGCGCGCGCATGGTGCGCACGCGCTGGCCAAGCTGTTCGAGGAATTGGGATTCGGCGTCGGGACTTTCGGTCATTTGCATTCTTTAGCGGATGTCCGGCGGCGCAATTATCGGAAACATAATGCCTGATGGCATTGACAGCAAGCCAACACAGTGTCTTTCTATGAATTATAATTCAAAATTCGGGGGAGAAGTCCGTGAGCGAGGCATCCTACAACGCGGTGACCTGGCTGCTCGACCGCAACGTCGCGGAGGGCAGGGGTAACAAGCTCGCCTTCGACGACACCGTCTCCCGCCTGACCTACGGCGAGCTGCAGCAGCAGACGTGCCGCGCGGCCAACATGCTGCGCCGTCTCGGCGTGCGCCGCGAGGAGCGCGTGGCGTTGATCATGCTCGACACGATCGATTTCCCCATCGTGTTTCTCGGCGCGATCCGCGCCGGCATCGTGCCGGTGCCGCTCAACACGCTGCTGACCGCGGAGCAATACGCCTACATCCTCGCCGATTGCCGCGCGCGCGTGCTGTTCGTATCCGAGGCGCTCTATCCCGTCATCAAGGACATCGTCGGCCGCATGCCGGATCTCGAGCATGTGGTCGTGTCGGGCCAGAAGCAGAACGGCCACAAGCAGCTAGCGGAAGAACTCGTACAAGAGACCGATGATTTCGCAACCGTGGCGACGCATCCGGACGAGCCGGCGTTCTGGCTCTATTCGTCCGGCTCGACCGGCATGCCCAAGGGCGTGCGTCATCTGCACGCGAACTTGCAGGCGACCGCCGACACCTATGCCAAGCAGGTGCTCGGCATTCGCGAGGACGACGTCTGTCTGTCCGCCGCAAAGCTGTTCTTCGCCTATGGCCTCGGCAATGCGCTGACCTTCCCGATGTCGGTCGGCGCCACCACGGTGCTGAACACCGAGCGGCCGACACCGGCGCGCATGTTCGAGCTGATGAACCGATACAACCCGACCATCTTCTACGGCGTGCCGACGCTGTTCGCCTCGATGCTCAACGACGAAGCCGGCAAGCAGGAGCGTGGCGGCAAAAAGCTTCGTATCTGCACCTCCGCGGGCGAGGCTCTGCCCGAGTCGGTCGGCAACGCCTGGAAAGCGCGCTTCAGCGTCGACATCCTCGACGGCGTCGGCTCGACCGAGCTGTTGCACATCTTCCTGTCGAACGCGCCCGGCGACATCAAATACGGCTCATCCGGCAAGCCGGTGCCGGGCTATGCGGTGCGGCTGGTGAACGAGGCTGGCCAGGACGTGCCTGACGGCGAGGTCGGCGAGCTCCTGGTCGATGCACCCTCGGCCGGCGAAGGCTATTGGAACCAGCGCCACAAGAGTCGTCGCACATTCGAAGGCCCGTGGACGCGCACGGGTGACAAATATGTCCGCGACGCCGAGGGCCGCTACACCTTCTGCGGACGCTCCGACGACATGTTCAAGGTCTCCGGCATCTGGGTCTCGCCCTTCGAGGTCGAGAGCGCGCTGATCACGCACCCGGCCGTGCTGGAAGCCGCCGTCGTGCCCGAAGCCGATCCCGAAGGCCTGTTGAAGCCGAAAGCCTTCGTCGTGCTGCGTCCCGGCGCCAAGGCCAGCGACTTGCAGGAGATGCTGAAGGAGCACGTCAAGCAGAAGATCGGCCCCTGGAAATATCCGCGCTGGATCGACGTCGTGGAGTCGCTGCCGAAGACGGCAACCGGCAAGATCCAGCGCTTCAAGCTGCGGGAAGGCGCGAACTGATCGGTCCTCAACATTCCGGATGCGAGAAAGGACGAGATGACTCTCGCCATCGTCGCGAGCCCCGCTGCGCTCCCTCCCCCGCAGAGGGGGAGGGAACGACGGAGCGAGCGGACGCGTCTCATCCTCATTGCGCGAAACGATAAGAGTGACAGCATGACCCACCTCACCCCAACAGGCTTCCTCACCATCGACGGCGCGAGCCTCGAGTATAAATGGCTCGCGCCGAAATCCGCCGATGCGCCCACCATCGTCATGCTGCATGAGGGGCTCGGTTCGGTCGGCCTGTGGGGCGACTTCCCGGAAAAACTGCAAGCGGCGACCGGCGCCGGCATCTTCGTCTATTCGCGGGCGGGCTACGGTCAGTCGAGCCCCGTGACGCTGCCGCGGCCGCTCGACTACATGCATCGCGAGGCGCTCGACGTGCTGCCGAGGCTGCTCGACGCGATTGGCTTCAAGCGTGGCCTGTTGCTCGGCCATTCCGACGGCGCCTCGATCGCGACTGTTTACGCCGGTTCACATCAGGATCATCGCCTGCAAGGCGTCGCGCTGATCGCGCCGCATTTCATCGTCGAGGATATCTCGGTGAAGTCGATTGCCGAGATCAAGACGACGTACGAGACCACGGACCTCAAGGCGAAACTGGCGCGCTGGCACAAGGATGTCGACAATGCCTTCCAGGGCTGGAACGGCGCCTGGCTCGACCCAAAATTCCGCAACTGGGATATTTCCGAGTACCTCGCCTATGTCCGCGTACCCGTCCTGATCGTTCAAGGTGTGGATGACCAATACGGGACCATGCGACAGGTCGAGATTGCCCAGGAAGAGTGCTATTGTCCGGTAGATTTGAAAGTCATTTCAGAGGCGGGGCACGCCCCGCATCGTGAAGCGCCGGGGGCGACGCTTGACGCTATTGCAGAATTTGCCCAGGCGGCGTTGCGCGCCGACCAGGGTCTTGAGGGACATGCCGCATGAATCATCGGAGGCTCCGCTCCGATGATCGCGCGACTATCCGTGAGCGATAGCCTGCCATGGCCGCAATGGGCCTATGTGCCCGGCGAAACCGAGATCGACGCCGATTGTGAGACGCTCGACGTGGCCAAGGCGCTCGTGCCTCCGGCCTTCCGCGGCCATGTGCCGGCTCGGCATCCGGCGCTGCGCTACGGGCTCGCGCTGAATGATCGCGGCTATTTCTGGGAGTCGCAGGAGATCCTGGAAGCGGTGTGGGCGGCGGCTCCCCAGCGCGGCCGCGAGCGCATCCTGCTCCGCGCCTGCATCTATGTTGCCAACGCGAACCTGCGGCTGCGCATCGTCAGGCCGCATTCGGCCTCGCGCCTGTTCGGCGAGGCACTCGAGGAGCTGCGCGAGCTCCGGACACGCAAGGCGTCCGCAGGTGGTGACGGCTTTGTCGACCGCTTTCCGACGGAGTCGCTGGTCGCTCTTCTCAGCGCCAAGCTCGATCGTCCGCAGCTGTCCAAGGCCGATTGGGTCCCGCTTGGGACGATCCCGCACCCCTGAGCAATCATGAAGCAAAATGCATATATGGTTCGCGAAGGACTAGACGCGATCCAAAATATGCATTATTGTGCATGTTAACGATTAAAACCAAACGCGCATAATCAAGCTCAAGGGTGGCCCATGGCCGGGGAAGATCGTCGCCTCGCAGGCGGTGCGAAGTTCATCGATTTCCAGACCGATCCGTCGCGCTACCGGCACTGGAAGCTCGCGATCGACGGCGACGTCGCGACGCTGACCATGGATGTCGACGAGAATGGCGGCCTGTTCGAGGGCTATCTGCTCAAGCTCAATTCCTACGACCTCGGCGTCGACATCGAGCTTGCCGATGCGATCCAGCGGCTGCGCTTCGAGCACCCCGAAGTGAAGGTCGTGCTGATGCGCTCGGCCAAGAACCGCGTGTTCTGCGCCGGCGCCAACATCCGCATGCTCGCCGGCTCGACCCACGCCCACAAGGTCAACTTCTGCAAGTTCACCAACGAGACCCGCAACGGCATGGAGGACTCCTCGGAGAATTCCGGCCAGCGCTTCATCACTGTCGTGAACGGCTCGGCCGCCGGTGGTGGCTATGAGCTCGCGCTCGCAACCGACCACATCATCCTTGCCGATGACGGCTCCTCCGCCGTAGCGCTGCCCGAAGTGCCGCTGCTCGCGGTGTTGCCGGGCACCGGCGGGCTCACGCGCGTCGTCGACAAGCGCAAGGTGCGCCGCGACCACGCCGACTTCTTCTGCACCATCGAGGAAGGCGTGAAGGGCAAGCGCGCCGTCGCCTGGCGGCTGGTCGACGAGATCGCGCCGAACTCGAAGCTCGAGGCGAAGATCACCGAGCGCGCGAGAGAGTTTGCCGCGTCATCCAAGCGTAGGGGTGGCGGCGGCCAGGGCATTGCCCTCACCCCGCTCGAGCGCATCGTCGACGAGACCAGCATCCGCTATGGTTTCGTCAGCGTCGATATCGATCGCGCCGCGCGCATCGCCACCGTCTCGATCAAGGCGCCGGAGGCCGCGCCTCCCGCCGATATCGACGGCCTGCTGGCGCAGGGCGCATCCTTCTGGCCGCTCCAGGTGGCGCGCGAGCTCGATGATGCGATCCTGCACCTGCGCATCAACGAGCTCGAGATCGCGATGCTCGTGTTCAAGAGCCATGGCGAGCGCGGCCATGTGCTTGCGTCCGATGCCTTCCTCGAAGCCAACAAGGCACACTGGCTGGTCAACGAGATCCGTCATTACTGGAAGCGCGTGCTCAAGCGCATCGACGTCACCTCGCGCACGCTGGTGACGCTGGTCGAACCCGGCTCGTGCTTTGCCGGCACGCTCGCCGAGCTCGTCTTCGCTGCCGACCGCTCGTACATGCTGATCGGTACGCGCCAGGGCGACAACCGCCCGCCGCCCTCGATCGAGCTCTCCGCGATGAATTTCGGCCCCTATCCGATGAGTCACGGGCTGACCCGCCTGCAATCGCGATTCCAGGCCGATCCGTCCGACGTGGACCGCGCGGAGGCCACCGTCGGAACCAGTCTCGATGCCGAGGAGGCCGAGGAGCTCGGCCTCGTCACCTTCGCGCTCGACGACATCGACTGGGACGACGAGGTCCGCGTGTTCCTCGAGGAGCGTGCGAGCTTCTCGCCCGACAGCCTCACCGGCATGGAAGCCAGCCTGCGCTTCGTTGGTCCGGAGACGATGGAGTCGAAAATCTTCGCGCGCCTGACCGCCTGGCAGAACTGGATCTTCCAGCGCCCGAACGCGGTCGGCGAGGAGGGCGCGCTGCGCCGTTACGGCAGCGGCCAGAAGCCGAAATTCGATATGACACGAGTTTAAGGAGACGCACGGCCATGAATATGAACATCATGAACGTCGACTACTCGACCAAGATTCCCAACAACGTGAATCTCGCCGAAGACCGCCAGGTGCTGAAGGCGCTGGAAGGCTGGCATCCGGGCTACATGGACTGGTGGAGCGACATGGGCCCGGAAGGCTTCCAGGAATCGCTGGTCTACTTGCGCACCGCTTACTCCGTCGACCCGCGCGGCTGGGCCAAGTTCGACTATGTGCGCATGCCCGACTATCGCTGGGGCATCCTGCTTGCGCCCCAGGAGGAAAATCGCGTCGTGCCCTTCGGCGAACACTATGGCGAGCCTGCCTGGCAGGAGGTCCCAGGCGAGCATCGCGCGATGCTGCGCCGCCTGATCGTGATCCAGGGCGACACCGAGCCTGCCTCCGTCGAGCAGCAGCGTCACCTCGGCAAGACCGCGCCCTCGCTCTACGACATGCGCAACCTGTTCCAGGTCAATGTCGAGGAAGGCCGTCACCTCTGGGCGATGGTATATCTGCTGCAGAAATATTTCGGGCGCGACGGCCGCGAGGAGGCGGACGAATTGTTGCGCCGCCGCTCCGGTGACGCGGACGCGCCGCGCATGCTGGGCGCCTTCAATGAGGCGACGCCGGACTGGCTGTCCTTCTTCATGTTCACCTATTTCACTGACCGCGACGGCAAGATGCAGCTGCACAGTCTCGCGCAGTCGGGCTTCGATCCGTTGTCTCGCACCTGCCGCTTCATGCTGACCGAAGAGGCGCATCACATGTTCGTCGGCGAGACCGGCATCACCCGCGTGGTGCAGCGGACCTGCGAGGCGATGAGCGAGGCGGGTATTTCCGATCCCACCGACATCGCCAAGGTGCGTGCGCTCGGCGTCATCGACCTGCCGACCATCCAGAAGAAGCTGAACCTCCACTACTCGCTGTCGCTCGATCTGTTCGGCTCGGAAGTGTCGACCAACGCTGCGAACGCGTTCAACGCCGGCATCAAGGGTCGCTACAAGGAAACTTCGATCGAGGACGATCACCAGCTCAAGACCGCGACCTACCCGGTCATGAAGTTCGTCGACGGCCAGATCAAGATGGTCGACGAGCCCGCGCTGACCGCGCTCAACATGCGGCTGCGCGACGACTACACCCAGGACTGCGTCAAGGGCATGCTGCGTTGGAACAAGGTGATCTCGACGGCGGGCTACGATTTCAGGTTGACGGTGCCGCACGTCACCTTCCACCGCCACATCGGCGAGTTCAAGGACGTGCACGCCACGCCCGAGGGTATCCTGATCGACGACGCCACCTGGGCCAAGCGCAAGGACGACTGGCTGCCGTCGACGAACGACGGCGACTTCATCGCATCCCTGATGAAGCCCGTCACCGAGATCGGCCAGTTCGCCTCCTGGATCTCGCCGCCGAAAGTCGGCATCGACAACAAGCCCGGCGACTTCGAGTACGTGAAGATCGAGTCGTAGAGGCTTGTTGGGCGCGATAGCGCGCCACACCCTTCAGTGTCGTCCCGGCGAAGGCCGGGACCCATAACCACCGGGAGATGTTGTGGCACGAGGTTGGTAACCACAAATCTTTGCCAAACTACTCCCTGGGGTTATGGGTCCCGGATCAGCGCTTCGCTTCGCTACGCTACGCTTGTCCGGGACGACAGTGGAGTGTGAGGCGCAGCATGTTGCCTGCCTCAGCTATCCCACCCGTCCCCTTTGATCCCCGCATTCGCGTAGACGATGCCGCCATCCACAGCGATGGTTGCGCCGACCACGTAGTCGCCGGCGCGCGAGGCGAGATAGATCGCCGTACCTGCCATGTCCTCGTCGGTGCCGATACGGCCGGCGGGCACGCGGGTTGCGACCTCGTCGCCGTGGTCGCGCGCAGCGCGGTTCATGTCCGATTTGAACGGGCCAGGCGCGATCGCGGTGACCACGATGTGATCGGGGATCAGCTTCACCGCCATCCGCCGCGTCAGGTGGATTAGCCCGGCCTTGCTCGCCGCATAGGAATACGTCTCCATCGGATTGACGAAGATGCCGTCGATCGAGGCGATGTTGATCACCTTCGCCGGCCGCTGCGCGGACGCCGCGGCGCGCAAGGGGGCGGCGAGCGCCTTGGTCAGGAAGAACGGCGACTTGACGTTGAGGTTCATCACCTTGTCCCAGCCGCTCTCCGGGAATTCGTCGAACTCCGAGCCCCAGGCTGCGCCGGCATTGTTGACGAGGATATCGAGCTTGGGCTCACGCTTCTTGATCTCGTTCGCCAACATCTCGACGCCGGCAAGGTTGGAGATGTCGATCGGCAACGCGATGCATTCGCCGTCATATTGCGCGGACAGCTCGTTCGCAGTCGCTTCGCAAGCCGTCGCCTTCCGCGCCGTGATGTAGACCCTTGCCGCGCCCTGGCTGAGGAAGCCTGCCGCGATCATCTTGCCGATACCGCGCGACCCGCCGGTGACGAGCGCAACTCGGTCCTTGAGCGAGAACAGATCCGTGAACATGACGCCTCCCTTGGTTGCCGCTCGTTGTGAGCGCGGTGGTGGGGGGAGTCAAGAATGTGCAACTGCCGACCCGCCTCATCCTGGGGAGCGCGTCAGCGCGTCTCGAAGGATGCGGGCGACCCATCCTTCGAGACGCGCTCCTCCGGAGCGCTGCTCAGGATGAGGTCGGTGTATTCGGATGAAGTCAGGCCGCAGCAAACCGGCGAAAGCCGTTCCACATTGCGGTGGCGGCGCCCGAGGTCAGCACCGGCAGGATGCGGGCGTCCTGGTAGTTGCCGTTGAGCGAGACGCGCGGCAGTGCGGTCGGGTGGATGGCATTCTCGGCGAACAGCATGCCCGGTCGCGTCGTCACCGCGGTCTTGAAACCGCTCGCTGCGGCCAGCGCGAATTCGCGTTCGCCCGCAGCATGACGGTCGCCATAGGGATAGGCGAAGTGCTGTACCGGGCGTCCGAGCGCGTGCTCGATCCGCACGCGGCTCACCGCCATCTCCTGCGCAACGATCTCCTCGTTCTGCTTGGCGAGATTGCAATGCGTGATGGTATGGGCACCGATCGCGACCTGCGGATCCGCAGCCAGGGCTTTCAGCTCGTCCCAGGACAGGCAGAGGTCGCGGCAGAGAGCAGGCAAGTCGACATCGTACTTCGTACAGAGCGCCGTGATCTCGCGCTGAAGGTCGTGCTCGCCCGGCAGTGCGCGCAGCCAGTCATGGATCCGGTCGAACGCCGCCTGCTTCGCAGGCGTGGTCGTGGCATCGAGCCGCCATGCAGCGTTGCCGATCTGCACCTCGATATCGCTCGTCTTGGCGATGACAGCCTCGAGCGCGATCCACCAGAGGCGTCCGGTGCCCTCGGCGAAATCGCTCGCGACATAGATGGTCGAAGGTGCGGCGAACTCGCGCAGTACGGGGACCGCAAAATCGCGGTTGTCGCGGTAGCCGTCGTCGAGCGTGAAGGCAGCGAAGCGGCGGGTGAACCGGCCTTGCGCGAGCCGATCATGCAATTCGTCCATCGAGACGATGTCGATGTCGTGCGAGCGGAGATGGCGCAGCGTGGCGCGCAGGAAGTCCGGCGTGACCTCGAGGTGCCGGTTGGGCTGGAACGCATCCTCTCGCGGCGGCCGCACATGGTGCAGCATGAAAATAGCGCCGACGCCGGCGAGCAGCGGCCGCAGCAGGTGGTGCGCCCCGCTGAAATAGAGTGCTTCCAGCCCGACGCGGATGACGTTGTTGCGCAGTTGTTTCATCGAAGGCTGGTTGACCCCGTCATTCCATGGTCAACCTAGGGGAGAACCCTTGAAGAAAAAGTTAGTCCGGTTGCTCACCAAGAGCCTTCACATGGCCGCCATTTCCGGTTTGACAGCCCGCCAAGGGTTTGTTTTGTCTCCGGTTCCAGAGTTCGGGTCGTCGAATGCAGAAGCTTTTCAGGTGGGCCAGCAAATGGTGGCCGGGGTTGATCCCGTTGGCCGTCATGTGGGGAATTGCGGCCTGGAATAACACGTTGCCGCTGGAAGCCGACCTGTCCGCCCGCTCCGCCGCAGCGCTCAAGAATACCGTTCTGGACAAGACCCGGATCGAGGTGGTCGGCCGCGACGTCACTTTTGCCGCCGAAGCGTTCTCGGAGGAGGGCCGTCGCGACGCCGTCGTGGCGGTCGAAACCGTGCCGGGCGTGCGCCTGGTCGACGACCAGACCCGGCTGGTTCCCGAGGCCAAGCCCTTCGTCTGGAACGCGGAACGGGACGTCGTCCGGGTCACCCTGTCCGGCAGCGCGCCGCTGCCGGGGGTCAAGGGCCGGCTGGTGGAGGCCGCCCGCAAGGATCTCGGCGGCATCGAGGTCGCCGATCAGATGGGATTGGCGCGCGGCGCACCGCCGCGCTTCGAGAATGCCGCAATGCTCCTGCTCGACCAGGTCGGCAAGCTCAAGGACGGCAAGATCACGATCTCCGACACCAGCGTCAGCCTGTCCGGCATGGCGCGCGAGCTCGGCGGCCGCGAAGCCATTGCGGCGGCGCTGAAGAATTTGCCCGAGGGTTTTTCGGTCGCGACCAACGACGTCAAGGCGCCGCCTTACATCTTCCAGGCCTACAAGGATCCGGTCGCGGCGACCGTGACGCTGACCGGCTACGTTCCCGACAACAATATCCACGCGGCCATCGCCACAGCGGCGGGGCGAAAATTCTTCGGCGAGAAGGTCGTCGACAATCTCAAGGCCAGCGTCGGCGCGCCTGCTTCGTTCGGCAGTTCGGTGGTCGCCGCGCTTGGGGCTCTGTCACGGCTGTCGACCGGCACGCTGGTGGTGTCGGATCGCGAGGTGAAGCTGTCGGGTGATGCACTCTACGAGGGCGCGGCAGCCGATATCCGCGCGGGCCTCGGCAAGGATTTTCCCAAGACCTGGCAGTACAAGCCGGAAATCACCGTGAAGCCTGCTGCCGGTCCGGTCGATGGCACGGTTTGTCAACAGCTGTTCTCCGAACTCCTGACCAAGGGCAAAATCCGCTTCGAACCGAAGCGCGCCACGATCGACCCGGATTCCGCGGGTCTCCTCGATCACCTCATCGAAACGGCGCTGCGCTGTCCGAACGCCACGATCGAGGTCGCAGGCCACACCGACGCCGACGGCGAGGACGCCTTCAACCAGGCACTGTCGGAGAAGCGCGCCCAGGCCGTGATCGACTATCTCGTCAAGGCGGGCCTTCCGGCCGATCGCTTCACGGCGGTCGGCTATGGCAGCACGCAGCCGGTTGCCGGCAACGATACCGACGAAGGCAAGGCACAAAACCGCCGCATCGAATTTCTGGTGAGATGACATGTTATTTCTGTTGTCGTTCCATTGGGGTTGGCTGGTCGGATCGTTGCTGCTCGGACTGGCGATGGGATGGATCTCGGTGGTCCAGCGCGGCAACGGCACATCGAAGGTGCTGGCGCGCTGGCTTGCGGTCCTCGTGGCTGCCCTCGTCGCAGCCTCGCTTGCCCGCGTGGTCCCCGGCCGTTTCGGCTACTGGCTCGACCTCGGCCTTACCATGTTCGGCTGCTATCTCGTCGGCTGCACCATTGGTGCATGCCTGCGCAACTGGGTCGTCTCGCGCAGCGCGCCCGCGGCCTGAGCCTTGCACATGCCCATGCGCAAGGCGCACTGACTGCCCTGGTGACTGCGCCTTGGGCGCCGCGCAGGGCCGCGGCGCTTCGGCGCATGCCATAACCGTATTCCGGCCTGCCCTTCCACCGTCGATCGCGGACCCAAAGAATTGACGTCGGCTTAAGCCGCGTTGGAACATTGCACGGGTGAAATCATCAAAACTTCATGGCCCGTACGCAGGATCGCGATACAGATTCGGCAAAGGCCGTCGCGAAAAAGAGCCAAACGGTGCAAGGCAAATACGGGCACCTGCCTAAAATATTGAAGAAACGCGTTTTTGTGCTTATTGGCGAATTCCACTCCAGGCCAAAACGCGCTACTGGAGGGGCGGGGGGCATGCGCGAAGCTGGAGCCGGCGCCGAGGGGTTGCCGGGTACCTGCACGTCCGCCACTTCGCCGGCCGCCACGGCCGCGGAAGCGTAGTTCGAGGTCTAGATGCTGGAAGCCATACGCAGGGCCATGACGTTTCTGCGCCAGAAGCAAATCCTGCATAAGCTTGGCGTCGTGATCAGCGTGACGGTCATCGGCATCGCTTGCTACGTGCTCTACCACATGCTGCGCGGCATCGACTTCCACGAGGTGGTCGAGGCGATCAAGAGCACCGAGCCGAGCCAGATCGCGATGGCGGCGCTGTTCGTGGCCGCCGGCTATTTCACCCTGACCTTCTACGATCTGTTTGCGACGCGCGCGATCGGCCACGCCCATGTGCCCTACCGCATCAATGCGCTCGCCGCCTTCACCAGCTACTCGATCGGCCACAATGTCGGCGCCAGCGTCTTCACCGGCGGCGCGGTGCGCTATCGCATCTACTCGGCCTGGGGCCTCAATGCGATCGACGTCGCCAAGATCTGTTTCCTCGCCGGCCTCACGTTCTGGCTCGGCAATGCCGCGGTGCTCGGCCTCGGGATTACCTATCACCCCGAAGCTGCAGCCGCGATCGACCAGCTCCCGCCCTGGCTCAACCGGCTCGTCGCCATGGGCATCATCGTCGCACTGGTCGCCTATGTCGTCTGGGTCTGGACCCAGCCGCGCGTGGTCGGTCGTGGTCCCTGGACGGTGGTGCTGCCGGGCGGCCCGCTGACGTTGCTCCAGATCGCGATCGGCATCGTCGATCTCGGCTTCTGCGCGCTCGCGATGTACGTGCTGGTTCCGGACGAGCCCAATCTCGGCTTCGTCGTGGTCGCGGTGATCTTCGTCTCCGCCACGCTGCTCGGCTTCGCCAGTCACTCCCCCGGCGGCCTCGGCGTATTCGACGCCGCCATGCTGGTCGGGCTGTGGCAGATGGACCGCGAGGAGCTTCTCGGAGGAATGCTGCTGTTCCGCGTCCTCTATTATCTTTCGCCCTTTGTCATATCTGTAATCTTGCTGACGTTTCGAGAGGTTATTATCGGCGCCCGATCGAAACGCCTGCAGCAGGCGGCCCTCAAGCTCGATCCGGGTCCTGCGCGCGAAGCCGCTTATGTGAGAGAGCGCAGCGACAAGAGCGCCTGACCGGCCGACAATTCTTAAGGAGAAGCCTGCCCCGATGGCGATCGATGCCCACCCTTCTCCCTCGGTCCAGCCCTGGTCCGACCGGCTGCGGCACGCCGCGATCATCCTGATTGCGGCGGCGCTGGCGCTGTCGGTGGTGGTCTCGCTCGGGGAATTGTCGGCGATGCGAGCGCTGGCGGTGTTTCTCTGCATCGCGGCGGCGGCGCTGATCCCTTGGCGTCTGCACGATACTGCCGCCTCGCGCGACGATGTTCGCCGTGTCAACCCGGTCGAAAACGCGGCGGTGGCCGCGGTGGTCTCGGGCATGCCGGACCCGGCCGTTCTGCTCGACCGTGCCGGACGCGTCATCCATCTCAATGCCGCCGCAGCCCGGCTCGCGCCGGCGCTGCGCAAGAACGAGCTCGCCCAGTTCGCGCTACGCTCGCCCGAGATCATCACCGCGCTGCGCGAGGCGATCGCGACCAGCGAGCCACGCCGCGCCGACTATCTCGATCACGTGCCAGTCGACCGCTGGATGGAGCTGATCATCACGCCGGTCCCGGTGCCGACCACGTTCGGCGGCGCCGACAAATGCATGCTGATGACCTTCCACGACCAGACCCCGTTGCGTCGGGTCGAGGAGATGCGCGCCGATTTCGTCGCCAATGCCAGCCACGAGCTGCGCACGCCGCTGGCCGCACTCTCCGGCTTCATCGATACCCTTCAGGGCCAGGCCAAGGACGATCCGAAAGCGCGCGAGCGCTTCCTCGGCATCATGCACACCCAGGCGACCCGCATGGCGCGGCTGATCGACGATCTGTTGTCGCTGTCGCGGGTGGAATTGTCGGCACATGTGCGACCCGACACGCTCGTCGATGTCGTGCCGATCATCCGCCAGGTCGCCGACGGGCTCGAACCGCTGGCGCGCGAGCGCCAGGTAGACGTCCAGATCGATCTGCCGGAGACGGCGGTGATGATCGCGGGCGACCGCGAGGAGCTGTTGCGGCTGTTCGAGAACCTGATCGAGAACGCGCTGAAATACGGCGCCTCAGGCGGGCGGGTGATCGTCTCGCTCTCCATGGTCACGGCGGCCGATGGCTCGCCGGAAATTCGGGTCATGGTGCGCGACTTCGGCCCCGGCATTGCGCCGGAACACCTTCCGCGGCTGACGGAGCGCTTCTACCGGGTTGACGTCGGCGACAGCCGCTCGCAGGGCGGGACGGGCCTCGGTTTGTCGCTGGTGAAACATATTGTTAACCGGCATCGCGGCCGGCTTTTGATCGAAAGCGTGCTCAGACAGGGTGCCACTTTCACCGCCTGTTTTCCCCAGGCGAAGCCTCCGGCTTCAACCTGAAATGCAAACTATTTCAGTTGCTTAAGTCCGTCATCCCACTGTCACGAAACCTTCGTAAAAGCACTACCGACCGCTCCTAAACGAGCGGCGCGGGAGCGCGATCGGGCGCGCGTGGCGCTTCGCTCCCCACTATGGAGACCAGCATGAATTTCATCAAAACTATCGTCGCTGCTGGCTTGGTCGCCGCATCGACGTCGGCCTTCGCTGCCGATATCACCGGCGCCGGCGCGACCTTCCCGTTCCCGATCTATTCGAAGTGGGCTGACGCCTACAAGAAGGAGACCGGCAACGGTCTGAACTATCAGTCGATCGGCTCCGGCGGCGGCATCAAGCAGATCCAGGCCAAGACCGTGACCTTCGGTGCCAGCGATGCGCCGCTCAAGGCCGAGCAGCTCGAAAAGGACGGCCTCGTTCAGTGGCCGATGGTCATGGGCGCCATCGTCCCCGTGGTCAACATCGAGGGCGTGAAGCCCGGCGAGCTGACTTTCGACGGCGAGACCCTCGCCAACATCTACCTCGGCAAGATCACCAAGTGGGATGACGCCGCCATCAAGAAGCTCAATCCGAACGTGAAGCTGCCGTCGGACGCGATCACCGTCGTTCGCCGCTCGGACGGTTCGGGCACCACTTTCAACTTCACCAACTACCTCTCCAAGGCCAGCGCGGACTGGAAGAGCAAGGTCGGTGAGGGTACGGCCGTCGAATGGCCGGTCGGCGTCGGCGCCAAGGGCAACGAAGGCGTGTCGGGCAACATCAGCCAGACCAAGAACTCGATCGGTTATGTCGAGTACGCCTATGCCAAGCAGAACAAGCTGACCTACGCCGGTCTCGTCAACAAGGCCGGCAAGCCGGTGCAGCCGACCGTCGAGGCGTTCCAGGCGGCCGCGTCCAACGCCGACTGGGCCAAGGCTCCGGGCTACTACGTCATCCTGACCGACCAGCCCGGCGACAAGTCCTGGCCGATCACCGCGGCGACCTTCATCCTGATGCACAAGGATGCCACCGACAAGGCGGCCTCGCAGGAAGCCATCAAGTTCTTCCGCTGGGCCTTCAAGAACGGCGACAAGGCGGCCGAGGAGCTCGACTACATCCCGATGCCCGACAGCGTCGTTCAGCTGATCGAGAAGACCTGGGCTGCCGAGATCAAGAGCTGATCGCAGCGTAGCGAAACTCGCGCTCCGTCACACGCGGAGCGCGAGTGGCAAAATCGACCCGGAACTCCCTGGAGGATTCCGGGCCTGGTCTTCGGACCATCCCGAACGACGCGGGACAAATCGTCGACAAGACCGCCTCCATCGGCGGCGTGCAGATGACGTAAAAGGTACAATAGGGGATCGGCGTGGCAGAGATGGCCGTTCAGAGCGATATCGTCGACGACGCCGGACCATATGATCGCGCCAAGGCCTTGAGCGCGTTCAAGCTCGGCGACCTGACCTTCTACTGGATCACGCGGCTCAGCGCGATCTCGGTGCTTTTGATCCTCGGCGGCATCATCGTGTCGCTGATCGTCGGCGCCTTCCCGGCGATGAAGGAGTACGGCCTCGCGTTCCTGTGGACGCAGCGCTGGGCGCCGTCCGCCGATCCGCCGGTCCTCGGCGCGCTCGGGCCGATGTACGGCACGCTCGTCACTTCGTTCATTGCGATGCTGATCGCCATTCCCGTGGGGCTTGGCATTGCGATCTTCCTCACCGAGCTCTGCCCGCAATGGCTGCGCCGCCCGATCGGCATGGCCGTCGAACTGCTCGCCGGCATTCCCTCGATCATCTACGGCATGTGGGGCTTCTTCGTGCTGGGCCCGTTCCTGGCCAACACCTTCCAGCCCTTCATGATCAAGCTGTTCGACGGCGTTCCCGTGCTGGGCGCGATCTTCGCTGGCCCGCCGTCCTATCTCAGCCTGTTCAACGCCGCGCTGATCCTCGCGATCATGGTGCTGCCCTTCATCACCTCGATCTCGGTCGACGTGTTCAAGACTGTGCCGCCGGTCCTCAAAGAGGCCGCCTACGGCGTCGGCTGCACCACCTGGGAGGTCGTGCGCAGCGTGGTGATCCCCTATACGCGCGTCGGCATCATCGGCGGCGTCATGCTCGCCCTCGGCCGCGCGCTGGGCGAGACCATGGCGGTGACCTTCATCATCGGCAATTCCTTCCGTATATCGTCCTCGATCTTCGCGCCGGGCACCACGATCTCGGCGGCGATCGCGAGCGAGTTCGCCGAGAGCGACGGCCTGCACCAGTCAGGCCTGATCCTGCTCGGCCTCCTGCTGTTCGTGCTGACGTTCTTCGTGCTCGCAGGCGCGCGGCTGATGCTGCTGCGTCTCGAAAAGAAGGCGGGGAAGTAACATGAACCCGATTTACGCACGTCGCCGCCGCAAGGACATCGTCGTCCGCGGTCTCTGCATCGGTGCCGCCGCCTTTGGCGTCACCTGGCTCGCGCTGATCCTGATCACGCTGCTCTACAACGGCATCACCGGTCTGAACCTTCAGATCTTCATCGCGGACACTCCGCCCCCGGGCTCGACCGAAGGCGGCCTGCGCAACGCCATCATCGGTTCGATCATCATGACCGTGATCGGCGTCGGCATCGGCGCACCGCTCGGCATGTTCGCCGGCACCTATCTCGCCGAATACGGCCGCAACAACAAGCTGACCTCGGTGATCCGCTTCATCAACGACATCCTCTTGTCGGCGCCCTCGATCATCATCGGCCTGTTCATCTATGGCGCGGTGGTGGTGCCGATGCGTGGCTTCTCCGCGATCGCCGGCGCGCTGGCGCTCGCCGTCATCGTGATCCCGGTCGTGCTGCGCACCACCGAGGACATGCTGTTGCTGGTGCCGAACGCGTTGCGTGAGGCGGCTTCCGCCCTCGGTCTGCCGCGCTCGCTGGTGATCAAGCGGATCGCCTACCGCGCGGCGCGCTCCGGCCTCATCACCGGCGTGCTGCTCGCGACCGCCCGCGTCGCCGGCGAGACCGCGCCGCTACTGTTCACCGCGCTGTCGAACCAGTTCTTCAGCCTGAGCCTGAACAAGACGATGGCGAACCTGCCGGTCACCATCAACAACTTCGTTCAGAGCCCCTACGCCTATTGGAAGCAACTGGCCTGGAGCGGGGCGCTTCTGATCACCCTGACCGTGCTTGCCCTGAACATTGGCGCGCGCATTCTTGGCGCCGAGAGGACTGCAAAATGAGCGATCTGTCCGTTTCCGTAGGTTCCACCGGGCGTCAGGCCTCGCCGACGCTGCCTGAGGCTCCGGCCAAGGTGACGGTGCGCAACCTCAACTTCTATTACGGCGAACACCACGCGCTGAAGAACATCAACATGACGCTCGGCACCAACCGCGTCACGGCGTTCATCGGCCCGTCCGGCTGCGGCAAGTCGACCCTGCTGCGCATCTTCAACCGGATGTACGATCTCTATCCGGGGCAGCGCGCCACCGGTCAGCTGATGCTGGACCAGACCAACATCCTCGACCCCAAGCTCGACCTCAACCTGCTGCGTGCCCGGGTCGGCATGGTGTTCCAGAAGCCGACGCCGTTCCCGATGACGATCTATGAGAACATCGCCTTCGGCATCCGCCTCTATGAGAAGATCTCCAAGTCCGAGATGGACGACCGGGTCGAGAAGGCGCTGCGCGGTGGTGCGCTGTGGAACGAAGTCAAGGACAAGCTCAACGCCTCCGGCCTGTCGCTCTCCGGTGGCCAGCAGCAGCGTCTCTGCATCGCCCGCACCGTGGCGGTGCGCCCCGAGGTGATCCTGTTCGACGAGCCCTGCTCGGCGCTCGATCCGATCTCGACCGCCAAGGTCGAGGAGCTGATCCAGGAGCTCGCCGAGAACTACACGATCGCGATCGTCACCCACAACATGCAGCAGGCGGCGCGCGTCTCCGACAAGACCGCCTTCATGTATCTCGGCGAGCTCATCGAGTTCGACGAGACCAGCAAGATCTTCACGTCGCCCAGCGACCGGCGTACCCAGGACTACATCACCGGCCGCTTCGGCTGAGGAGACAGGAAATGGCTTCTGAACATACCGCAAAGGCCTTCGACACCGACCTCCAGGAGCTTACGCGGCTCGTTGCGGAGATGGGTGGCCTTGCCGAGCGCATGATCGTCGATTCCGTCGATGCGCTGATCCGCCGTGACGTCGCGCTCGGCCAGCGCGTGGTAGCAACCGACGCCGAGATCGACGCGCTCCAGAAGAAGATCGAGGAGCGCGCCGTGCTCACGATCGCGCGCCGCCAGCCGATGGCGGTCGACCTGCGCGAGATCGTCGGCGCCATGCGCGTTGCGACCGATCTGGAGCGCATCGGCGACCTCGCCAAGAACATGGGCAAGCGCGTCGCCGCGCTCGAGACCGATTTCCATCCGCTAAAGCTGTTCCGCGGCCTGGAGCACATGACCGACCTCGTGCAGCAGCAGGTCAAGTCGGTGCTGGACGCCTATGCCGCGCATGATCTGCCAGCGGCGATGATGGTGTGGAAGGGCGACGAGGAGGTCGACGCGATCTGCACTTCGCTGTTCCGCGAGCTCCTGACCTACATGATGGAGGATCCGCGCAACATTTCGTTCTGCATCCATTTGATGTTCTGCGCCAAGAATATCGAGCGGATCGGCGACCATGCGACCAACATCGCCGAGACCGTCTTCTATATGATCGAAGGTCAGGCCATCGCGGACAAGCGTCCGAAGGGCGACATGACCACCTTCGCCACGACCGTGCCGAACACTTAAGGAGCGACGACGCCATGGGCGCACGCATTCTGGTTGTTGAGGACGAGGAAGCGCTGACCGAGCTATTGCGCTATAACCTCGAAGGCGACGGCTACGATGTCGAGACGGTGATGCGCGGCGACGACGCCGACACCCGCCTCAAGGAGCACATCCCCGACCTGATCGTGCTCGACTGGATGCTGCCGGGCCTGTCCGGCATCGAGCTGTGCCGCAGGCTTCGCGCCAGGCCCGAGACCAAGCAGCTGCCGATCATCATGCTCACGGCGCGCGGTGAGGAGAGCGAGCGGGTGCGCGGGCTTGCGACAGGCGCCGACGACTACATCGTCAAGCCGTTCTCGGTGCCCGAGTTGCTCGCACGCGTGAAGGGCCTCCTGCGGCGTGCAAGCCCCGAGCGGCTTGCGACCATACTCGCCTACGGCGACATCGAGCTCGACCGCGAGAAGCGCCGCGTCGCCCGCTCCGGCCGGCCGATCGACCTCGGCCCGACCGAATATCGCCTCCTGGAGTTCTTCCTGGAGCATCCCGGCCGGGTGTTCTCGCGCGAGCAGCTGCTCGACAGCGTCTGGGGCCGTGACATCTATATCGATGAGCGCACCGTCGACGTCCATATCGGCCGTCTGCGCAAGCTGCTCAATCTCGGCCGCGAGCAGGATCCGATCCGCACGGTCCGTGGCGCCGGCTACGCGCTGGATGATCGTTTCGCGAAGGCTGAGCAAACGTAAAAAAAGCGCGCCAAATGGCGCGCTGACGTTTCTCGATCAGGCGTCCCGGCCCTGCGCCGGGACGTTGTCGTTTGTGGCTGAACTCAGCGCGTTCCCGGCTTAGCCGGTGCGCGCCGACGATCCGCCGCCGGCTGGTAGGCGACGCGCGAGTGCTGCGCGCAATAGGGCAGGCCCGAGAGCGACTTGCCGCCGCAGAAGAAGAAATCCGGGCTCGAGGGATCGCCGACCGGCCAGTGGCAGGTCGCTTCGTTGAGCTCGAGCAGCGACAGGCGCTGGCTCATCGGTACGACATTGTCATAGGTGATGGGATCGGGCTCCACCTCGACCTCGAAGGCTTGGGCGAGGGCGGTGTTGCCGCGCGAGATCGGCCGGCTCACCCGCATCATGTGCTGCGCGGGGCGTGCCTTGCGCGGCCGGGGAGCCGCCGAGGACGGGGTCTTGGCGCGACCGGACAGGCCCAGCCGGTGCACCTTGCCGATTACGGCGTTGCGCGTCACATTCCCGAGTTCGGCAGCGATCTGGCTGGCCGAAAGCCCGGCTTCCCAGAGCTTTTTCAATTGCTCGACGCGATCGTCGGACCAGGTCAAAACCGTCATTGCACCCTTCCCCTCGCCGCGCGCCAGCCAATCCTTGGGGCCACGTGGCGATGTCTAAGCCTCGAAAAACCCGTGCCGTCAGAATCCCTTAAGGCTCGCCGGGCGCGAAAAACGCACCTGAACGTTACGCCGGTACATGAGGACTTAGAGGATCAGAACTGCTGCACGAGATGTCGTATCTGACAGGAGAAACGCTACAATATGGCGTGACTCCCGCGCAAGAGTCTGCGGCTCCGCGTCCACATGTTCCGTCTTAAAAAACTCTCAAAATCGCCACCGCAAGACTACGGGCCGCGCGCCTCGCACGGCCTTCTGGCGGCATTGACAGCGGTTTTTCCAAGCATAAAATGGTGACACGTGCCGCCCTTAAAAGGCGGCACGTTTCGTTTTCCGGGCAGGTCAATGATGCGCTGCGCAACGCAGCCTCAGCCGGCCCCAACATCCAAGTGACCGCCATGACCAAGAGCGCCGCGACGCATCTGCTTCCCGTTTTCGCCAGGGCCGAGCTCGGCTTCGAGCGCGGCGAAGGCTGCTGGCTGGTCGCAACCAGTGGCGAGCGCTATCTCGATTTCACATCGGGTGTCGCCGTGAATGCGCTCGGTCACGCACATCCGCATCTGGTCAAGGCCCTGCAGGAGCAGGCGACAAAGCTCTGGCACATGTCGAACCTGTTCCAGAGCCCGGATGGCGAGAAGCTCGCGGTCAGGCTCTGCAACGAGAGCTTTGCGGACTTCGTGTTCTTCTGCAATTCCGGCGCTGAGGCGATGGAATGCGTGATCAAGGTGGTGCGCCGCTATCACGCCACCAAGGGCCATCCCGAGCGCTACCGCATGATCACTTTCGAGGGCGCGTTCCACGGCCGCACGCTGGCAACGCTCGCTGCCACGGGGTCTGCAAAATATCTCGAAGGCTTTGGTCCGCCGATGGACGGGTTCGACCAGGTGCCGCATGGCGATCTGGAAGCCGTCAAGAAGGCGATCGGCCCACAGACTGCGGGCATCCTGATCGAGCCGATCCAGGGCGAGGGCGGCGTGCGCTCTGCTCCTCCCGCATTCTATCGCGCGCTGCGCCAGCTCTGTGACGAGCATGGGCTGTTGCTCGCCTTCGACGAGGTGCAGACCGGCATGGGCCGCACCGGCGAACTCTTTGCACATCGCCGCCTCGGCGTAACCCCCGACGTGATGTCGCTTGCGAAAGCACTCGGCGGCGGCTTTCCGATCGGCGCGTGCCTTGCGACCGCCGAGGCGGCCTCCGGCATGACGCCCGGCTCGCACGGCTCGACTTTCGGCGGCAATCCGCTCGCCGTGTCCGCGGCGAACGCCGTGCTCGACGTCATGCTCAAGCCCGGCTTCTTCGATCACGTGCAGAAGATGTCGCTGCTGCTCAAGCAGAAGCTCGCCTCCGTGATCGACCGCCATCCGGATGTCGTCAGCGAAGTGCGCGGCGAGGGGCTGTTGATCGGCCTCAAGGCCGTGGTGCCTTCGGGCGATCTTGCCACGGCGCTGCGCAACGAAAAGCTGCTCACCGTCGGCGCCGGCGACAATGTGGTGCGCTTCCTGCCGCCCTTGATCGTCACCGAGGCGGAAATCGAGGAGGGCATCGCGCGGCTCGAGCGCGCCTGCACCGCGATTGAATCCACTCTCAAGACGCCGGCGGCAAGCTGATGAGCAAGACGCCCAAGCACTTCCTGGATATCAACGAGCTGCCGCTGTCGGAGCTCAAGAGCATGCTCGCCGCCTCCTCGGCCATGAAGGCAAAGCAGAAGGCGCATCAGCCGGTCAAGCCGCTCGAAGGCAAGACGCTGGCGATGATCTTCGAGCGCCCGTCGACGCGGACGCGGGTGTCGTTCGATGTCGCCATGCGCCAGCTCGGAGGCGAGCCCATCATGCTCACCGGCGCCGAGATGCAGCTCGGCCGCGGCGAGACCATCGCCGACACCGCGCGCGTGCTGTCGCGCTATGTCGATGCCATCATGATCCGCATCCTCAATCACGATGCGCTGCTCGAGCTCGCGGCGAACGCGACAGTGCCGGTCATCAACGGACTGACGCGGCGCTCGCATCCGTGCCAGGTAATGGCCGATCTCATGACCTATGAGGAGCATCGCGGGCCGATCGAGGGCAAGACAGTGGCATGGACCGGCGACGACAACAACGTTCTCGCCTCCTGGGCGCATGCCGCCGAGCGCTTCAAGTTCAACCTCAATGTCGCGACCCCGCCGGAGCTCGCGCCGAAAAAGGCGATGCGCGACTGGGTCAAGGCGACGGGCGCTCCGATCATGCTGGGCACCGATCCGGAAGCTGCGGTGCGCGGCGCCGATTGCGTCGTCACCGACACTTGGGTCTCGATGGGCGACAAGGAGGGCGAGCGCCGCCACAACGTGCTCAAGCCCTATCAGGTCAATGCCCAGCTAATGTCGCTCGCCAAGCCCGATGCGCTGTTCATGCACTGCCTGCCCGCCCATCGCGGCGAGGAGGTCACCGACGAGGTGATAGATGGTCCGCAATCCGTCGTGTTCGACGAGGCTGAAAACCGTCTGCACGCGCAGAAGGGTATTTTGGCCTGGTGCTTTGACGCGGTGAAATAGGTTTGGATCGCCGTCCTGGCGGACGACAATGAGAGAACCGTGATGATGGCAGCGTGGCGTTGCCCTATCTTCGGTCGTCGTCCCGGACAAGTGCAGCGAAGCGGAGCGCAGATCCGGGACCCATAACCACAGGGTGGAGTTTGGCGAAGACTCGGGGTTGTCATCTCCGCCACAACGCAATCCTGTGGTTATGGGTCCCGGGCTCGCGCTTTGCGCGCCCCGGGACGACACCGAATATGGTGTGCTGTGTACGATCCATTCTGCATCAAAAACGGAGCGCCTTGCCGCCCCTTTCATTTCGTTCACTCCGACCCCAGATAGAGCGCCATGGTCCCCCAATCCCCTGACATCAAAGCCGGGCCCGAAAGTCCGGTTCGCGCGCCGTCTTCCGTTCCCGTCGACGACGCCGTGCTGCCCTTCGAGGTCGATGCGCTCGACGTGCGCGGGCGCTTGACCCGGCTCGGGCCTGCGCTCGACGATATCCTCACCAAGCACGATTACCCCGCGCCGGTCGGCAAGCTGCTCGGCGAGGCCATCGTGCTGACGACGCTGCTCGGCTCGGCGCTGAAATTCGAAGGCCGCTTCATCCTTCAGGCGCAGACTGACGGCCCGGTGTCATTCCTGGTGGTCGACTTCAAGGCGCCCAACCGCCTGCGCGCCTATGCCCGCTACGATGCCTCGCGGCTCGGCGGGGCAAAGGACTCCGGCTCGCTGCTTGGTCGCGGTCATCTCGCCATGACGATCGATCAGGGCCCGGATATGAGCCGCTACCAGGGCCTCGTCGCACTTGACGGCGGCAGCCTGGAAGATGCGGCGCATGAATACTTCCTGCGCTCCGAGCAGATCCCGACCAAGGTGCGCCTCGCCGTCGGCGAGGAATGGCGCTCGAGCGACGGCGGCAAGCACCGCTGGCGCGCCGGTGGTCTGTTGATGCAGTTCTTGCCGAAGGCGCCGGAGCGCGCGCGACAGGCCGACATGCATCCCGGCGACGCGCCCGAAGGCACCTCGCCGCATACCGTCGCCGAGGACGATGCCTGGGTCGAAGCGCGCTCGCTGATCGGTACGGTCGAGGACGTCGAGCTGATCGATCCCGATCTCTCGGGTGAGCGGCTGTTGTACCGGCTTTTTCACGAGCGCGGCGTGCGCGTGTTCAATCCGCTGGGTCTGAAAGCGGAATGCTCCTGCTCGCGCGATGCGGTGGCGGCGATGCTGAAGAGCTTTTCGCCCGATGATCGCGCCGCGATGGTCAAGGACGACAAGGTCGTCGTGACCTGCGAGTTCTGTAGCTCGGTGTATCAATTCACGCCGCACGAGGCGGGGGTGGAGAACGCCTAGCCAAGCGGTCAGAAGTCGTAGGGTGGGCAAAGCGAAGCGTGCGCACCACTGCTATCACATGATTGGAGAGGTGTTGGGCACGGTGCTTCGCGCTTTTGCCCACCCTACCGCAGCATGCCGCCCCTCAGTTCAACACCCGCTTGCCGCCATCCGGGCTATCGAGCGAAAACGTCGGCACGTCGATCTCGAAACGCTCGCCGCTTTCGTTGACCATCTGGTAGCGGCCGGTCATGAAGCCCGAGGCGGTCGAGAGCGGGACGCCCGAGGTGTATTCGTAGCGCTCGCCGGGCGCGAGGATCGGCTGCTCGCCGATCACGCCTTCGCCCTTGACCTCCTGCTGCCGCCCTGTCGCGTCGGTGATGATCCAGTGCCGCGTCTTGAGCTGCACGGTCTCGTCGCCGGAGTTGGTGATCACGATGGTGTAGGACCAGAAGTAGCGAGAGCGCTCGGCTGACGACTGCTCCGGGACAAAGTTCGGCTCGACGGTCACTTCGATCTGGCGGGTCACGGCACGGTACATGGTTGCCATCATAACGAAAACCTCACCGGGAACCAATCGCGGCCCGCAGCGTCAGCGACATCGTGCCGCCCGAATCGGCACGGTAGTTACACCCCAATGTGATCCGATCGCTTTGCGAGCAGGCCACCGGCCCGGTACACTCCTCAAACGCTGCGATTTGCGCAAGGGTTTTGGCCCGATGACCATTGCCGACCAAGTGACGGGATCGCCGATCGCCGGAACCGCGGATGCCAAGGCCTTAGATGCTAAGTCCTTGGATGCCAAGTCCTTGGATGCGAAGGCCGTGGATGCGAAGCCGCGCGCGGCGGCGCCTGCCATCACGCTGCCCGTCATCGGCGAGCGTGAGCTTCGGCTCGATCTCTTTCGCGGGCTTGCGTTGTGGCTGATCTTCATCGACCACTTGCCGCCAAACCTGCTGACCTGGTTCACCATCCGCAACTACGGCTTCAGCGACGCCACCGAGATCTTCATCTTCATCTCCGGCTACACCGCGGCCTTCGTCTACGGCCGCGCGATGCTGGAAAACGGATTCGTCATCGCCACTGCGCGGATCCTGCGCCGGGTCTGGCAGATCTATGTCGCCCACGTCTTCCTGTTCACGATCTTCCTCGCGGAAATCTCCTACGTCGCGACCAGCTTCGAGAACCCGCTCTACACGGAAGAGATGGGCATCATGGATTTCCTCAAGCAGCCCGACGTCACCATCGTGCAGGCGCTGCTGCTGCGCTTCCGGCCCGTCAACATGGACGTGCTGCCGCTCTATATCGTGCTGATGCTGGCGCTGCCGCTGATCCTCTGGCTGATGAAATGGAAGCCGGATCTCACGCTCGGCCTCTCGGTCGTGCTCTACGTGGTGACCTGGGAGTTCGATCTCTATCTTTCGGCCTATCCGAATGGCTTCTGGGCCTTCAACCCGCTCGCCTGGCAATTGCTGTTCGTGTTCGGGGCCTGGTGTGCGCTCGGAGGTGCGCGGCGCATGTCGCGGATCCTGGCATCACCCGTGACGATGTGGATTTCGATCGCCTATCTGGCGGCTGCGTTCTACGTGACGCTGACCTGGTACCTGCCGCAGCTCTCCCACTTCATGCCGAAGCGGATCGAGCAGTGGATGTATCCGATCGACAAGACCGATCTGGACGTACTGCGCTTCACGCATTTCCTGGCGCTGGCCGCGCTCACCGTGCGCTTCCTGCCGCGGGACTGGCCGGGCCTGAAATCGCCCCTCCTGAGGCCGCTGATCCTCTGCGGCCAGCACTCGCTGGAGATTTTCTGTCTCGGCGTGTTCCTGGCCTTTGCCGGCCATTTCATCCTGGCCGAGGTGTCCGGCAGTCCGGGCATGCATGCGCTGATTAGTCTCTGCGGAATCCTGATCATGTGGGCCATGGCCTGGGTGATTTCGTGGTACAAGCTGGTGGCCGACAAGAGCGGTTCCAAAACCAAAAACGCCGCCGGCAACGCCGATCTGGCGGGAGGGGGCTGATGAAGGCGAAGGTTCTCCTGAGCCTGATCCTGCTATGCGGTGCACTTGCCGCGCCTTCCGCGCGCGCCGAGGATAATGCTGCGCCTCAAGCGCCCGCAGGACCTGCGGCGTGCGAGGTGCCGTCCTACCTGCTCGCCACCGAAAGCAAGCTGCCGAAGGTCGCCGAGGCCGTAAGCAGCGAAAAACCCCTCGAAATCCTGGTCATCGGCAGCCGGTCGACCACCATCCCGTCGTCGGAAGAAAGTTCTTACCCGGCCCGGCTTCAGGCGGTCCTGAAGGAGAAGCTGCCGTCGGAACCGGTGCATGTCTCCGTAGAACTACAGAGCAAGAAGACGGCAGAAGAGGCCGCATCCGGCTTCGTTAAGCTCATGGAGGCGAAAAGGCCTACTTTGGTCATCTGGCAGACCGGGACCGTGGATGCTATTCGATCCATCGATCCCGATGAGTTCCGCGGTGCCGTCACGGATGGCGTTACTGCGCTGCAAAACGCTGGGGCCGACGTTATATTGATGAACTTGCAGTACAGCCCGCGGACCGAAACCATGATCTCGGTGCCGCCCTATCTCGATAATATGCGCGTGGTGGCGCAGGAGCATGACATCCCGCTGTTCGACCGTTTCGCGATCATGCGTCAATGGAATGATCAGGGTCAGTTTGACCTGTTCAATCCGTCGCGCGGGCCGGAGTTGGCGAAACAGGTCCATGATTGCCTTGGCCGGGCGCTGGCGCAGTTCGTCGTCGATGCAGCCCATCTCGGTCCGGCCCAGCAGCAAAACTGAGGTTTAGCGTAAATGAGTTCTTTCCGCCCTTTTGGCCTGACGGCATGGCTGGCTGCGCCCATAGCGGCCGCGCTGCTGATGCCTATTGCGTTGTCACCCGCCCACGCGCAGGCCGTGGCTGCCGCACCGACGGACCCGCAGGCCGCTGGTCCGGCCCCCGCGCCGCAGGCCACGACCACCGCGACCAGCCAGCAAGAATCTCCCGGACAGCGCGGGTTCACCGCGCGGGCCATCGACAAGGTCAAGCAGGTCGCCAAATCTGCCGGCGACATCTTTGGCCGTGTGCCATGCCTGCCGCCGAGGGGCAGCGCGAAATCGATGGGCTCGCTGCCGCATGTCGCGGGCAAGCTGGTCGCGGGCAAGCCGGTCGTCATCGTCGCGTTCGGTTCGTCGTCGACGGCAGGCTTCGGTGCGAGCTCGCCTGATTTCAACTATCCGAACCGGCTTGCCGCGCAGCTCCGCCGGCAATATCCGACCGCCGACATCACCGTCATCAACGCCGGCGTCGGCGGCGAGGACGCGCCCGAGATGATGAAGCGCCTCCAGAAAGAGGTGATCGACGTGCATCCGGACCTCGTGATCTGGCAGGTCGGCACCAATGCGGTGCTGCGCAACCTCGATCCGGGCGACACCGCCAAGCTCGTCGAGGACGGCATCACGCGCATCCAGGCGGCGGGCGATGCCGACATCGTGCTGGTCGATCCGCAGTATTCGCCGCGCGTCACCGAGCGCCCCGAGAGCGCCGGCAAGATGGTGAAGCTGCTCGGCCGCGTCGCGGAACTCCGCCACGTTGGTATCTTCCCGCGCTTCGAGGTGATGCGCGACTGGCACGAGAAGCAGGCCATTCCGGTCGAGAGTTTCGTGATCTCCGACGGCCTGCACATGAATGATTGGGGCTACGCGTGCTTCGCGCAGCTCCTCGGCGACGACATCATCCGTTCCGTCGGCCAGATCAAGCTCGGTGTCAACGTGCCTGCGGACGTGCGGACCTACCGGCCGATGTAGCTCCATTGCCGTAGGGTGGGTTAGCGAAGCGTAACCCACCACTTCTTTCGACGAGTGGAGAACTAAAGAGGTGGGTTACGCCTTCGGCTAACCCACCCTACGATTTCGAGAACGTGGTTACGCCTTCTCCAGCGCCGCGGTGAGATCCTCGATCAGATCGTCGGCATGCTCGAGCCCTGCGGAGAAGCGGATAAAACCTTCGCTGATGCCGAGCGCGGCGCGGTCTTCCGGCTTCAGGCGCTGGTGCGTCGTGGTCGCCGGATGCGTCACCAGGCTCTTGGCATCGCCGAGATTGTTGGAAATCTTGGCGAGCTTCAAGGCATTGAGCACGCGGAAGGCGGCCTGCTTGCCGCCCTTGACCTCGAAGCCGACCAGCGTCGAGCCGCCGCGCATCTGCTTCTTCACGAGGGCCGCTTGTGGATGATCGGCGCGGCCGGGATAGACCAGCCGCGAAATCTTCGGATGGCTCGCGAGCACTTCGGCAACGCGGGCCGCGGTGTCGGTCTGCGCACGCACGCGCACGCCGAGCGTCTCCAGTCCCTTGAGCAGGACCCAGGCGTTGAATGGCGAGATCGACGGCCCGGTCTGGCGCATGAAGTTATGGACGTGCTCGGCGATGAACGCTTCCGAAGACAGGATGACGCCGCCGAGGCACCGGCCCTGGCCGTCGATGTGCTTGGTCGCGGAGTAGACGACGACGTCGGCACCGAGTGCCAGCGGGCTCTGCCAGATCGGCGTCGCGAACACATTGTCGACGACGAGTCGCGCGCCGCCCTTGTGGGCGATCTCGGCAATGGCGGGAATGTCGAGCACGTCGAGCGTCGGATTGGTCGGGCTCTCCAGGAAGAACGTCTTGGTGTTCGGCTTGACCGCGCGCTGCCACTGGTCGAGATCGAGGCCATCGACCAGCGTGGTCTCGATGCCGTAGCGCGGCAACAGATCCTGCACCACGTAGAGACACGAGCCGAACAGCGCCTTTGATGCCACCAAGTGATCGCCGGCCTTCAAGGGCGCGAGGATCGCGGTCGTCACCGCGGCCATGCCGGTTGCTGCCGAGCGGGCGGCTTCGGCGCCTTCGAGCTCGATCATGCGCTGCTCGAACATCGCGATCGTCGGGTTGGAATAGCGCGAATAGATGAAGCCGGGATCCTCGCCCTTGAACCGCGCCTCGCATTCCTCGGCGCTTGCGTAGACGTAACCCTGTGTGAGGAACAGCGCCTCGGACGTCTCGCCATATTGCGAGCGCAGGGTGCCGGAATGAACCAGCCGGGTTTCGGGACGGTAAGTAGCGGGCGACTTCGACATAGGTACCTCCGACATGACCATTGATGCGAAAATGGTCACAAAAAAACCGGCCTGGATATCTCCACTGGCCGGGATCACAGAGGTCCCCGGCCTGTTTAGCGATTTATTTAACGTGGCTGCAAGCCGGCCGGCTCAAATCACCACGGGATAAGTCATGCTCATATTCCGCCATGGCCTTTTCGTCAAGGCATGCATCGGATAGCGGTAAAAGGTTCGTTTTACGCATTTTTGGATGCGTTTTGACCCGAGATGAGGACCACCGGTTGACGTTCACGGTCGCCGCCGACGCCAATGGTATCCTGCCCGACCGCATGATCGCGGCGATGGCAGATGACGGGCTCATCCTGCCTGCTTACGACTTCGTCGAAAGCCAGATCCAGCCGGCGAGCCTCGATCTGCGCCTCGGTGATATCGCTTACCGTGTCCGCGCGAGCTTCCTGCCCGGGCCCGGCGCCACTGTCGCCGAACGCATCGACGAGCTGAAGCTGCATGAGTTCAGCCTCACCGACGGCGCGGTGCTGGAGACCAATTGCGTCTACATCGTGCCGCTGCTCGAGAGCCTCGCGCTGCCGCCGGAGATCGTCGCGGCCGCCAATCCGAAAAGCTCGACCGGGCGGCTCGACGTCTTCACCCGCGTGATCGCCGACGGCACCCGCCGTTTCGACATGATCGGTGCGGGCTATCACGGCCCGCTCTATGCCGAGATCAGCCCAAAAACGTTTCCGGTACTGGTGAGCGAGGGCTCGCGGCTCTCGCAGGTGCGCTTCCGCACCGGCGATGCCATCCTCAACATCGATCAGCTCGAGGCGCTTCATGCGACCGAGCGCCTCGTCGACATTGACGAGGCCGATCTCACCGGTGGTGTCGCCGTCTCCGTCGATCTCTCCGGCGAAAAGGGCGGCGGCTTCGTCGGTTATCGCGCCAAGCGCCACACCGGCGTCGTCGATGTCGATCGCCGTGCCGGCTACGCGGTCGAGGATTTCTGGGAGCCGATCTCGGCGCGTCCCGACGGCAGCCTCATCCTCGATCCTGGCGAGTTCTACATCCTCGCCTCCAAGGAAGCGGTGCAGGTTCCGCCGGACTATGCCGCGGAGATGGTGCCGTTCGATCCGCTGGTCGGCGAATTCCGCGTGCACTATGCCGGGTTCTTCGATCCCGGCTTCGGCTACGCCGGTGCGGGCGGGCAGGGGGCGCGCGCGGTGCTCGAGGTGCGCTCGCGCGAGGTGCCCTTCATCCTCGAGCACGGCCAGATCGTCGGCCGTCTCGTCTACGAAAAAATGTTGGCGCGCCCCGACGCCATGTACGGCCAGCGCATCGGCTCGAACTACCAGGCGCAGGGCCTGAAGCTCTCCAAGCACTTTCGGGTGTAGCCGTATTTCGTAGCCCGGATGGAACGCAGCGAAATCCGGGGCTTTCGCCAAGCAGGGTCCGGGATTACGCTTCGCTCCATCCGGACTGCTCCTCGGTGAAGGAGGGCGAAATGACAGATCAATCCGAACTCGACGCAAGAATCCTTGATGATGCCGCGGATGCGCTGATCTATTCGGATCGGGCGGGCACGATCGTTCGATGGAATCGCGCATCGAGCGCTCTGTTCGGCTTCTCGGCACAAGAAGCGCTCGGCCAGAACCTCGACCTGATCGTACCCGAGCATTTGCGCGCCGCGCATTGGAAGGGCTTTGAGAGTGCGACGTCGAGCGGCACGATGAAGCTTGCCGGCCGGCCCACGCTGACCCGCGCGCTGCACAAGAGCGGGCGCAAGCTCTATATCGAGATGACCTTTGCGCTGGTCCGCGATGTTGCTGGTGCCGTGCTTGGCGCCGTGGCTATGGCGCGCGACGCGACCGAGAGGGTCGAGCGCGAGCGCGCGGCCAAGGCCGCATCGCCGCCGCAAACTTCGTGATGCGGAATTGGACGAAGGAGCTGAGGCGCCCTGCATGAGCGTCCGGTTGCCTGTCACCGGGGGCGGTGACACACTCGATCAAAACAATGATCGGGAGCGAGCATGGCCACCGCTTTGGACTCCGCGCAGGAAGCCCAGTGGAAACGCTGGCGTGCCATCGCCGATCTCTACCACGCTTATTTCACCGGCCTCATCCTCACCGTGGTGACGCGGCGCGGCACGGCGGATGCTGCCGAGTTCGTCTTCCGTGTGTTTCGCCGCCAGCAGCAGGAGCGTTTCCTGCCAGGGCTCGACAAGCTCGGGCTGCGCCATCTGCCGCCGGCGGTCGCGGCCGCGCAATATCACTATCTCTCCAACTGGATCGGCGGCGTGCATGTCGAATACATGTATGAGAGCGATCGCAAGGCCTGGATCCGCTATCCGCCACCGCGCTGGATCTGGAAGGGCCCCGCGATCTGCGGCATTCCCGGCGAAGTGTCACGCGCGATGCTGCGTGGCTGGCACGCCAACAATGGCGTCGTGCTCGGCGACCTCAGGCTCGGCTTCGTCTGCACCAAGCAAAGCGTCGATGGCCAGGATGGGCTCGAAGGTTACTACTACGAATATGATGATCCCCTCGAACTCGCCCAGCGCCTGGTATTCGCGCGCCATCTCGAAGCACCACTCTTCGATGCGAACAGCGCGCCGGCACTGCCGGTCGCGAGCTGGCCAAAGCCGCGGCTGGAAAAAGCCTATCGTAATTACGCGATGGAATATGTCCGTACGGCCGCGCCCGTGATGGTGCAGTTGTTTGGTCCCGAGGATGCCGGATATTTGCTGCATCTGACGGGCAAGCTGATCGGCATGCAGAGTTTTGACGAGGCCGCGGCGGCGCTGGGCACGCGCCGCGGCGGCGCGAAGGAGTTTGCATCTTTCTTGAACGTGCTGCTCGCCGCGCAGGACGATGCGGCCGATCTTGCTGCGTCGGGAGGCACATTCGAAATCCGCCAGCAGAGCTGGAAGCTGATGGACGACGTGGCGGATTACCATCGCGCTTGCGCGAAGGTGCTGGAAGGCCTGTTCGAAGGCCTTGCGGCCGGGTGCGGGCGTCATATCGATGTCAGTTTGAAAGCTGGCACAGGCGGCAAGCCTCCACTGGTGTGGAGCATCGGCTAGGCAACCCTCGATCCGTGCACTCCATCTCGCCGCGCTTGCGGGGATAGTGAAGCACCTTCCGCGTGCCGAAATGCGCCACCGCATGGGGGCCTGTGCGCGGGACGCAGGTGGAATCAGCCTCTGGCGTGCTAACACTGGTCATTCATCTCGTTCGTGCAGGGGTTGAATCCGGTCAATTGACGGTGAACGTGATCGCGCTCACAGACGCCGCGGCCAATTCGCCGTAGCAGTTCAGAAGGCTTTTCGGAGAGGAAATGTCCGACGTCGGCGTCGCCGAGCTTCCCGTCGAGGAGGAGCGTCCCGAGCCGCCGCCATCGCGGCCGGAGAGGCCTGCTGCGCCACGCAGCGCGCTGGTCGATGGACCGATCCTGCGCACGCTGCTCAGCCTCGCCTGGCCGAATGTGATCGGGCTGTCCGCGGGCACCTGCGTAGTGATCGCGGAGACCTCCTATATCGGCCGCCTCGGCGTGGAATCGCTCGCCGCGATGGCGCTGGTGTTTCCTTGCGTGATCCTGATGATGACGATGTCCGGCGGTGCGATGGGCGGCGCGGTGGCCTCCGCGATCGCGCGTGCGCTCGGTGCCGGCGATCGCGATCGCGCCGGCACGCTTGCCGCGCACGCGCTCCTGATTGGCATCGCCTTTGGCCTCGTCTTCATGCTGGGCATGCTGATCTTCGGGCCGCATCTGCTCGAGCTGCTTGGCGGCCGCGGCAACGTGCTGGCGCAGGCGATCGCCTACACGCAGGTGTTCTTCGGCGGCGCGGTGCTGGCCTGGCTGCTCAATACCTTGGCCGGCGTGCTGCGCGGTACCGGCAACATGAAGCTGCCTTCCCTGTTAATGCTCAATTCGGCGGTGTGTCAGATCATCCTGGGCGGCACGCTGGGTCTCGGGCTTGGGCCGATCCCGCAATTCGGCATGCGCGGCGTCGCCGCCGGCGCGCTTATCGCCTATACGATCAATATCAGCGTGATGAGCTGGTACCTGTTTTCCGGCCGCGCCCGCGTCGTTCCGAAGCTGGCCGGCTTGAAGATCCAGTGGGCGATGTTCTTCGACATCCTGAAAGTGGGCGCCATCGCCTGCTTCTCGCCGCTGCAATCGGTGCTGACGATCTCGATCTTCACCCACCTGCTGGCAAAATTCGGCACGGCGATCCTCGCCGGTTACGGCGTCGGTGCGCGGCTCGAATTTCTGCTGATCTCGATCGCGTTCGCGTTCGGCATCGCCTCGGTGCCGATGGTCGGCATGGCGATCGGTGCCGGCAAGATCGCACGCGCACGCCGTATTGCCTGGACGGCCGGCGTGGCCGCATTCTTCGCGGTGGGCACGCCCGCGAGCCTGGTTGCGATCTTCCCCGATCTCTGGGTCAATATCTTCACCGACAGTGCGACCGTGCGCGCCACGAGCCATCAATATCTCTCCACCGTCGCGCCGTTCTACGCCTTCATGGGCCTTGCCACGGCGATGTATTTTTCATCGCAGGGCGCGGCCAAGGTGCTGGGGCCGGTGCTGGCCCAGACTGCGCGACTCGTCTTCATCGCGGTCAGCGGCTGGTGGCTGTCGACGCACGAAGCGACCGCACAAAGCTTCTTCTGGCTCGCGGCAAGCTCGATGGTCGTGCTTGGAACGCTCTCGTGTTCCAGCGTCGTGCTGACGCGCTGGGGACCGCGCGCGAGCAAGCCTGCGATCAGGCCGGCTCCTTCGGCCGCGGCGGACTAGGACCAGCCTGCTAGACTTTTGTTTCTAAATGTTTCTTATCGCTAGTTGGCAACATCGAGTAACCGGCCCAGCTCCTTGCCGAAGGCCCCGCGCAAGCTCTCGAGGGCAACGTCACCTCGAGTCCAGCAAAAGCACGGGAAGCCACCATGACCTCGATTTCGGCGCTCTCCTCCCGCCACCACCACTCATCGCCGTTGCAGCGACTACAAGATGAGCTGCAAGCGGAAGTCAGTTCCGGCGCGATCGATTCGTCCGATCAGTCGGCGCTGTCGTCCGCGCTCAGCGATATCGATTCCTCCTTGCAATCAAGCAGCGCGAGCGATCAATCCAGCGGGAGCGGATCGTCGCCTGATGCTTTCAAGTCAAAGATCGATGGTCTCATCCAGCAGGAAGTTTCGGCCGGCAAGCTGACCGACCAGCAGGCTACCGAGCTGCAAGGTATCTTCAAGGCGGCGTTTTCCCATGGACCGGATGGGGCAGCTGGACCAGGTGGAGCAGGTGGACCGCCGCCGCCCGACGGCCCTCCTCCGGCCAACAGCACGGATGGTTCGTCAAGCGGGAATTCGACGGTGGACCTGCTTCAACAATTCCTCGACTCGCTGAAAAGCCTGCTCACGGATTCGACCTCTTCCACCGCGACGGGATCAAGCGACACGACGAATGCAAGCGGATCTTCCTCGGCCAATGCCACGGATAGTTCGTCAAGCGGCAAGTCGGCAGCGGACCTGCTTGAACAATTTCTTCAGTCGCTGAAGAGCTCGCTCGCGGATTCGACCTATAGCGCGACGCAATCAAGCGACCCTTCGCTTTCCGGCGTCCTCATCAACGACCGGATCTGATCACAGCGACGCATCAGATGCCTGGCTCGGCGCAACCATCCTTCGCCCACGGACGGGTGGTTGCTTCGTTGCTAAGGTTGCCACGCGGCGGCGGTTCGCCGGGGTGCTTTAGCGGTGCTTGTGGCGGCGGTGGCCACCGCCGCCGATATTCGCGAGCCGCATCAATTGCGGGATCATTGCCATCATGTCGCCGCCGCCCGAACCGCCGAGCATCCCCATGATGTCGCCACCGCCCATGCCCATGCCGCCCATCGGTGCGTAGCCGCCGAAGCTGCCGCCGCCAAGACCGCTTCCGCCCATCATGCCGCCAAAGCCGCCGCCATTCTCCATCATGCGGCTCATCATCGGGCCCATGGTCTGCATCAGCATGGCGAAGCGGCGCTTGCCCATCTTCGCCTTCATCATCTCCAGCATCGGCGCCATCTGGGTCATCATGTCCTGACCGCCGGCGCCTCCGCCGCCACCGAGACCTGCGAACTGCGCGCTGGCCGGCATGCTCGTGATGGAAAACAGCAGCAGCACGGCGGCTGCCTGGCAAACCACCTTGTCAGCACCTTTCATAGCTAGCTCCCTGCATGCGTGGCGCCGCCAGGAGAGCGGAGCCAAACGGACGCACGGGGCCACTGTTAGGTCCGGCGCGGGGAGGGCTCTGTGAAAATCATCACAGAGGAACCGCTTATCCCGGGAACGCCCTGTGCATCGCATACACCGCTTCCCTGGTCTGGCCCTGCACGTAGGGCGCGAGCTCATTCGGCAACATGTCGATGGTCCAGACCAGCCGGCATTTCGCCTCGCTCTCAGCGATCACCTGAACCGAGGCGCTGTAATGCTTCAGCCGCTCGTTGTTGATTGCATAGACCAGCCGCTGCCGCGCCTCGTCGCAATCGACCAGCACCTCGCGCGCCACCGAGCCATTGGAGAAGGTGACGATGCGCGCATCGCCATCGAGCCGGCACGCCGTGACGAAGCCCGGCACGAGACGTTCGTGCAGGGCACCGAAATCGCGCACCGCGTCCCACACGGCGCGTGCGGGAGCGTTGAGAGGAATGTCGTTGTGGATGGAGGCCATGGGTGTGTCCTATGAGGGAGTCATTCCGGGGCGCGCGAAGCGCGAACCCGGAATCTCGAGATTCTGGGTTCGGTGCTGCGCACCGCCCCGGAATGACGGGGTATGTGGAGCGCGCGTACGTCACCGCCTCACGTGCACACCGCCTCGACATTGTTGCCGTCGGGGTCGATCAAGAACGCCGCGTAGTAGGTCGGGCTGTAGTCTTTTCGCGGGCCGGCGCCGCCGTTGTCGCGGCCGCCTGATTTCAGGCCTTCACTGTGGAATGTCTTCACGGCGTCGTGGTCCTTGGCCCGGAACGCGATATGAGCGCCGTCGGCCTTCCGCCCTTTGTTCAGATGCAGCCAGAGCGCCGGCTCGCCCTTCGGCCCGAAGCCGGCGTAACCGTCGCCGCTCGAGCACAGGACATAGCCGAGGGGACTGAGCACCGCGGTATAGAATTGCGTGCTGGCGTCGAGGTCGGCAACGCGCAACCCGATATGGTCATACATGATCGTCTCCGTTCGAAAAGCGCACGCGTGTCGGCGCTGTCGGAGACGACCCTAGTCAGTTGAGGGCGAGCCGCTCTTGGAAAATCTTGCGCATCCCGCGCGAGGCCTGGCGAAACTTTGTCGGTGATACGCCGGCTGCGCGATGGAAGGTGCGGACGAAGTTTGAGAGATCGCCGAAGCCGACGTCATAGGCGATGTCGGTGACCGGGATGTCATGATCGCTCAAGAGCCGCGCCGCGTGCCGCAGCCGCGAACGCACGAGAAATTGATGCGGGGTAACGCCGAGTACGCTTCTGAACAGCCGCAGGAAGTGGAACGGGCTGAGGCCCGCCTGCCGCGCGGCATCGTCGAGATCGATATCCTCGCCGGAATTCTCGTCGATCCACAGCGCACTCTCCACCGCGCGGCGGCGGTCGCGGGTCGTCGGCGACACTGGCCTGCGCGCCTTGCCCGAGACCACCTCGATGAAACGGCTCGCAAAGATCTGGCCGATCTCGTCGATCCCTAAGTCGCTGTTGCCAACTGCCGCCGTCTGGGCCAGCTCGCCCAGCACCATCAGCTCAGGCAGCGGTGGCGTGGCGCCGACCTGCCAGACCTCGCGCCGTCCGCCCAGCGCTGCAACGAGATCGTTGCCGATGAAGAACGACAGGCACTCGTCGCCGCTGACATGCTCATGCGTGCAGGTGTATTCCTCGCCGGGACGGCCGACCAGCACGGAGCCGGCTACCAGCTCGAAGAAGCCGGCCCGGCAATGGCAGCCAAAGCTGCCTTCGCGGACATAGGCGAGCGAATGGCCGGTGCGATATTCGGCAAACGGCTTGTCGTCCGGTCCCGCATCGCAGCGAAACCGCGACACCGTCATCGCAGGCGTCGTCTTCAGCGTGATCGCTTCCATGCTACCTATCTAGGTAGGTGCGCGCGGCGGAGCAACGGGCAGCAGCACTTCGAACAGCGTCTTGCTGGCGGTTGGACGGGCGCCCTCGAGCGAGAGCAGCCGGCGTTTTGAGATCACCCCGCCGTAAGGCGAGATCCGGTCGGCGTAGTTCCCGACTTCGAGCACGCGGTGGCAGGGCACTATGATCATGAAGGGATTCTTGCTGATCGCTTGCGCCACCGAATGCGAAGCGCCGGAGGCGCCAAGCGCCTTCGCGATCTCGCCATAGGTCCGGGTCTCCCCGCGCGGGATGGCGCGGGTAAAATCATAGACCCGCCGGTTGAAGCCTGGCACGCCGCTCATGTCGAGGCTGATGTCGGGGAGATCGGCGGCGTCGCCATGCAGGAACGCCGCGATGGCCTCGATCGCAAGCTCGGTATTGCCAGACGGCCGTTGCTCACGCGCCTCGGGATGAACCCGAAAGATCCGGCGCCTTGTGTCGAGCTCCCGCGCCTCCGGCAATTGCACGGCCACGATCCCGGCACCGCGCCAGACGATGCCGCAGCGGCCGATCGCCGTGCCGAATATCGCGTAAGACCGCCCCATCATGTGCACGCCCCACTCATGCACGTCCTTAGCCCGGATAAAGATCATAACACCGCCACAATCGGGCACACCCCGAAATCTTGCCAACAGGTTAAGAAGCGTGAGGGCGAACGCGCCAAAGCGCTTGGCGCGAGGCGCCGTCTCGGCTAATCAAGGGGGACGCGGACCACGCGTCTCGCGGGCGTAGTTCAATGGTAGAACGGCAGCTTCCCAAGCTGCATACGAGGGTTCGATTCCCTTCGCCCGCTCCAAGCCTTGCTCATCTGCCGTAGCCCGCATGCAGCGAAGCGGAATGCGGGATCTGTCGGACGCCGGTCCGGGATTGAGCTGCGCTTCATCGGCGCTACGCTTGCTATGAGATAGATATGACTGGCGATCAATTGATGAAGCAACGAATAGCCGACGCAGACGAGACGGCTTGTTTGGGACGCGTAGTAGCCATTGCCTGTGATCACGGGGGCTTTGCTCTCAAAGAAGCCCTGAAAGGCGCTTTGCCCGATGTGACGTGGCTGGATTTAGGCACGAATAGTGCCGATTCCGTCGACTACCCCGATTTCGCCGGCAAGCTGGCCGACGCCATCAAGGCTGGCAAGGCCGGACGTGGCATTCTGATCTGCGGATCGGGTATCGGCATTTCGATCGCCGCCAACCGCCATCCGCATATCCGTTGCGCGCTTGCGCATGATGTCACGGGCGCGCGGCTGTGCCGCCAGCATAATGACGCGAATGTTTTGGCGCTGGGCGGACGGATGACCGGCGAAGCGGTGGCGAAAGAATGCGTCGAAGTGTTCTTGAGCACGAAATTCGACGGCGGTCGCCATCAAAGGCGCGTCGATAAACTGGGCTCCTGTTAGGACGGCAGACTTGCAAGTGATTTTCCGCCGCGCCTCAATTCGGCAGGCTGCGCAAAAACTCGATCAGCGCCGCATTCACCTCGTTCGGACGTTCCTGCTGGGTCCAGTGGCCGCAGCCGGGGAGCATCTGAATGTCGCGGAGCTGTGGCACCGATTGTTTCATGTTGGCGAGATGCTCGGCCGCGCCGGGGAAGGCGATGACCATGTCGTGGTCGCCGGCGATGAAGAGTGCGGGTACCGTGACCTTCGCGCCTTCGAAGGCGGCCATCAGATCCCAGTTGCGATCGACGTTGCGATAGTAGTTGAGAGGACCGCGAAACCCGCTGCGGGCGAACTCGGCGGCATAGAAATCCAGATCGCTCGCGCTGAGCCATGACGGCAGCGGCACCGGCACGCTCGGCAGCATGCCGCCGGTCCGCGACACCATGCCGACGCCGACGCTTCTGCCGGCGCTCGCTGCCCTGGCGCGGATCGCAGCCGCGCCTTCGCCTGATCCGCCATAGAGCATCGCACCGAGCGTTTTTCGCGGATCCTTTTCGAACTCCGCTTCGGCTGTGCCGGGCGCCTGGAAGTACAATTGATAGAACTGCGCCTCCGCCGTCTGCGGCATCAGGCTCGTCGGCGGCGCCGGGCTGCGCGGGCGGAACGGCACGCTGAGGATTGCGGCGGCACGGAAGCGATCCGGCCGCAGGCGCGCGGTGTGCCAGGCAATCGTCGCGCCCCAATCGTGCCCGACGATCACGGCGGTGGGCGCTTCAAGCGCGTCGAGCAATCCGACGAGATCACCGATGAGATGGAAGATCGTATATTGATCGATCGCCTCTGGACGGTCGCTCTTGCCGTAGCCGCGCATGTCAGGCGCGACGGCATGGAAGCCGGCCGCGGCCAAGGCCGCGAGCTGGTGGCGCCAGGAGTACCAGCTCTCGGGAAAGCCGTGGCAGAGCAGCACGAGCGGCCCTTCACCCTGTTCGGCGACGTTGAGGCTGATGCCGTTGGTCCTGATCATCCGCTGGGTTGGCTGGCTCATGTGTGATTGCCTCGCTCATGCATTGCCCCCCTGCCGTCGATGCATCCTAATCGGGCGTTCGCCGCGCGCAAAGATTCTAATATATTAGCTTCTCGATCCCGGCGCACGCCGCGCGCCGCGCTAAGCTTGCTCTTGCCTTGGCGGATGCGGTTCGTGCGCCGGCCGATGTTCGGATGAGGGCCGGGACCTGCAAAAATGGACCAGCAAAAGCTCGACAGGGCGATCGGTCGCCGATTGAAGACATTGAGGATGCATACCGGCATGACCTTGAACGAACTCGCGGCGCGCTCGGGCGTCAGCCGCGCGATGATCGGGCGGGTCGAGCGCGCGCAGAGCAGCGCCACGGCGGCGCTGCTCGGAAAGCTCTGCGCGGCGCTGGACGTGTCGCTCAGCGACGTCGTTGCGCTCGCCGAAAAACCGCCGGAGCGTCTGGTGCGGCTTGCCGACCAGCCGCAATGGCGCGATCCCGAGAGCGGCTATCGCCGCCGTCATGCCTCGCCGACCGATGCGGCGAGCGGCATCGAGATCATCGTCGTCGATCTGCCGGCCGGTGCGCGCGTGCCCTACAGCCCATGGGGCCGCACCGCCTTCACCCAACAGCTCCTGATGCTGGAGGGCGCGATCTGTGTCCATATCGACGCCAAGACGCTGCGCCTGCGCGAAGGCGATTGCCTCGACTTCGACGTCATGCGCGCGGTGACCTTCGAAAACGAAAGCCGGCAGGATGCGCGCTACGTCATCGTCATCCGGCGCGGCACTAGCTACGGGAAAAACTGATGCCTCTGATCGTGCGCGATGCCACGCTGGAAGATGCCGCCGATATTCTGGCGATCTACAATTTCGCCGCGCTCAACACCACGGCGGTGTGGACCGACGGCCCGTCGGACCTGGAGGCACGGCGCGACTGGATCCGCGCCCGCGGCGAGGCCGGCTATCCCGTGCTGGTCGCAATGCGCGGATCGGATGTCGTGGGCTTTGCCTCGTTCGGTGACTTCCGCCCGTGGCCCGGCTATCGCCACACCGTGGAGAATTCGGTCTATGTCGACGAGCGCCACCACCGCTGCGGCATCGGTCGCAGCCTGATGGCCGCGCTGATCGAGCGCGCCACCGCCATGCGCAAGCACACGATGATTGCAGGCATCGAGGCCGCCAATGCGGGCTCGATCGCGCTGCATGCCTCGCTCGGCTTCGTCGAGGTCGCGCGCATGCCGGAGGTCGGCTGCAAGTTCGGCCGCTGGCTCGATCTGGTATTCATGCAGAAGCACCTCGCCACCGACATCACGCCGTGAGGAGGGGCAAAATGCAAATCCGTACCGGCGACACCTACGACCCGCGCGTGATCGCACTGCTTGACCATCACGTCGCGGCTGCGCGGGCGCAGACTGCGCCGGGCAGCGCGCATGCCCTCGATCTCGCCGGCCTCCGCGCGCCCGACGTCGCGTTCTGGACCGGCTGGGATGGCGACACGCTGGTCGCCACCGGCGCGCTGAAGACGCTCTTGGCTGATCATGGCGAGGTGAAGTCGATGCACACGATTCAGACTGCGCGCCGGTGCGGCTTTGGCGCGCTCATGCTCAGCCATATCATCGGCGAGGCGCGCGGACGCGGCATGGCGCGGCTGAGCCTGGAAACCGGCTCCTGGGATTATTTCAAGCCCGCGCACGCGCTCTACCGGGCGCATGGCTTCGTCGATTGCGGTCCCTTCGAAGGCTATGTCGAGGATTCCAACAGCCTGTTCCTGACGCTCGACCTGACCGGGCGCTGAGACCCGCCTGCGGCTTATGCCAGCAACCGGGCGACCGGATGTCCTCAGTCTGTCCCTCAAAATGAGTTGCGTACCTCAGAAAACCTCTGCTAGCCTTCAGGCCATGAAGCAGGACGCGCCCGCTGCGCTGACATTGAGGGACATCGCCCGCCAGGCTGGCGTCAGCCTCGCGACGGTCGACCGCGTGCTGCACAACCGGCCGGGCGTGCGGCCGGACACGGTCCGGCGCGTCAAGGAGGCGATCGAACGCAATTCCTTCCAGCCGCATGTGGCCGCTGCCGAGCTCGCCCGCGGCCGCGCCCGGCGCTTCGCCTTCGTCATGCCGTCGGGGCCGAACCTGTTCATGCAGCAGATCCAGTCCTATCTCGGCGAGATGACGGCCTGGCTTTCGGCGCGCCGCCTCGCGGTCGAGATGGTCGTGACCGACGTGTTCGATGCTTCCGTGCTCGCATCTTCGCTGGAGGCGCTGGTCGGTACCTATGACGGCATCGCGGTGGTGGCGCTCGATCATCCCGGCGTGCGGGCGGCGATCAACGATCTCGTCGACGGCGGCGCCAAGGTGGTGACGCTGGTCTCCGACGTGCCGTCGTCGCGACGCCACCATTATGTCGGCATCGACAACATCGCCGCCGGGCGCACCGCGGGCGCGCTGGTCGGCCGGCTCGTGGGTCCAAGGTCTGATTTAAGCTCCGGCAAGGTCGCGATCGTCGCCGGCTCGCAGGGCCTGCGCGACCACGCCGAGCGCATCTTCGGCTTCAACCAGGTGATGGCCTCGGAGTTCGTAGAGCTAAGCGTGCTGCCGGTGCTGGAGGGGCGCGACGAGGACGAGCGCTCCTGGCAGCTTTTGGCGCGGCTGCTTGCCAAACACCCTGATATCGTCGGCCTCTACAATGTCGGCGCGGGTACGCAGGGCGTTGCCAGGGCGCTGGTGGAATCCGGCCGCGACAGGCAGATCGTGTTCGTCGGACACGACGTCACGGTTTTGACGCGCAAGCTGCTGCTGCAGGGCGTGATGGATGCCGCGATCTCGCAGAACCCCGGGCACGAGGCGCGTGCCGCCGTGCGCGTGTTGCTGGCGCTGGCGCGCGGCGAGCCGATCTTGAGCGAACAGGAGAAGATCCGCATCGACATCGTGATGCGGGACAATCTGCCTTAGCCGGCAGAACGAATGCGTGAGGACGGCCCGTGCGGGACAGGCGACAAAGATCGCCAGCCGGGCCGGAAAGGGAGGACGATACGTGTTTCTCGGAATGGACATCGGCACGTCCGGTGTGAAGGCGGTGCTCATGAGCGAAGCCGGCGCGATCGTCGCGACGGCCTCGCGCGAGCTTGCGCTGTCGCACCCCGCGCCGCTGTGGTCCGAGCAGGATCCGGACGCCTGGGTCGCGGCCGCGATCGGCGCGGTCGACGATCTCGCCGCCAGCCACCAGAGCGAGGTCGCGCAGGTGCGCGGCATCGGTCTCTCCGGCCAGATGCATGGGGCGACGCTGCTCGGCGATGACGGCCGTCCGCTGCGCCCGGCCATTCTCTGGAACGACGGCCGCTCGCATGCCGAATGCGTCAGGCTGGAGCGGCGTTGCCCTTCGCTGCATGCGATCGCAGGCAATCTGGCGATGCCCGGCTTCACCGCGCCAAAGCTCTTGTGGGTCGCAGGACACGAGCCCGAGATCTTCAGGCGCGTCGCAAAAGTGCTGCTGCCGAAAGCCTATGTGCGCTACCGCCTGACCGGCGAGATGGTCGAGGACATGTCGGATGCCGCCGGCACGCTGTGGCTTGACGTCGGTCAGCGCCGTTGGTCCGCACTTCTGTTGCACGCCACGGGCCTCGATCTGCAACACATGCCGCGCCTCGTCGAAGGCAGCGAGGTCAGTGCGGTGCTCGCGCCGGAATATGCGACGCGCTGGGGCATGGCGAAAAATGTCGTCGTGGCCGGTGGCGCGGGCGACAACGCAGCGAGCGCGATCGGGCTCGGTGCGATCGCGCCCGGCGATGCCTTCCTGTCGCTCGGCACCTCCGGCGTCATCTTCCGCGTCACCGACCGGTTTGCGCCGGCTCCGGCCTCCGCCGTGCACGCCTTCTGCCACGCGCTGCCCGGCCTGTGGCACCAGATGGGCGTGATGCTCTCGGCCGCAGCTTCGCTCGCCTGGCTTTCGAGCGTGATGGCAACGCCCGCGGCCGAGCTGCTCGCGCCGCTCGGCGAGAGCGTCGACGGGCCGAGCCCGATCAAGTTCCTGCCCTACCTCGATGGCGAGCGCACGCCGCACAACGACGCTGCGGCGAGCGGTGCTTTCGTGGGCCTGCGCGGCGCCAACGGACGCGAGCAGATCGTGCAGGCCGTGCTCGAAGGCGTCGCCTTCGCCGCGCGCGACAATCTCGCCGCGCTCGGCAGCGCGAGCTCGGCGATTTCGGAGGTCGATCTCGTCGGCGGCGGATCGCGCTCGGCCTTGTGGGCGCAGATCTGCGCCGACGTGCTCGGCATTCCCGTCCACCGCGTTGAGGAAGGCGAGGTCGGGGCTGCGCTGGGCGCGGCGCGGCTCGGCCGCCTTGCCGCCACCGGCGAAGAACCCGCGCAAGTCTGCACACGTCCGCGGCGCCTCGCGAGCTTTGTGCCGCGCACATCCACCGCTGCCGCCTATGACGACGCCTATCATCAGTGGCGAAAACTGTATCCCGCGCTGAAGGAGTTCTCCCTGTGAACGCATCCCCAAATTTCTTCGGTGCGACCGCGCCGGTCGCCTATGGCGACACGAACGCCAAGAGCCCGCTCGCGTTTCGCTGGTACGACAAGGACCGCATCGTCCACGGCCGCAGGCTGGAGGATCATTTGCGCTTTGCCCTCTGCTACTGGCACTCGTTCTGCTGGCCGGGCGGCGATCCCTTCGGCGGCGAGACGTTCTTGCGGCCCTGGCATCACGGCAGCGATGCGATGGCGATGGCGCGCGCCAAGGCCGATGTCGCCTTCGAGCTGTTCCGCCTGTTGGATGTGCCCTTCTTCACCTTCCACGATGTCGATGCGGCGCCGGAGGGAGCTTCGCTTGCCGAGTCCGTCTCCAACCTCAATGCGATCGCGGATCTGTTCGAGCAGAAGATGGCCTCCGCCAAGGTTCGCCTGCTCTGGGGCACGGCCAATCTGTTCACGAACCGCCGCTACATGGCAGGCGCGGCGACCAATCCGGATCCCGAGGTCTTCACCTATGCCGCCGGACAAGTGCGCGCCGCGCTCGAGGTCACGCACCGACTCGGCGGCCAGAACTACGTGCTGTGGGGCGGGCGCGAGGGCTATGAGACGCTGCTCAACACCGATATCGGGCGCGAGCTCGACCAGCTCGGCCGCTTCGTCTCCCTGGTCGTCGAGCACAAGCACAAGATCGGTTTCAAGGGCCCGATCCTGATCGAGCCCAAGCCGAAGGAGCCGACCAAGCACCAATATGATTTCGACGTCGCCACCTGCTACGGCTTCCTCCAGCGCTACGACCTCCTCAAGGACGTCAAGCTCAACATCGAGCAGAACCACGCCATCCTCGCCGGCCACTCGTTCCAGCACGAGGTTGCGCTCGCCGAAGCCCTTGGCGTATTCGGCTCGCTCGACATCAACCGAGGCGATGACCTGCTCGGCTGGGACACTGACCAGTTCGCGATGAACGTGGGCGAGCTCGCGCTGGTGTTCCACGAGATGCTGAACCGCGGCGGCTTCACCACGGGAGGTCTCAATTTCGATGCCAAGATCAGGCGGCAATCCATCGACCCAGACGATCTGATCCACGCCCATGTCGGCTCGATGGATGCCTGCGCGCGTGCCTTCCTTGCGGCGGCCGACATGCTCGACGCGAGCGCACTCACCGCACCGCTCGCCGAGCGCTATCAGGGGTGGGCGGGAGCTGAGGGCAGCGCCATCCTTGCCGGCCAGCGCTCGCTCGCCGATCTCGCCGACCGCGCGCTCGCCCCCGGCTTCGATCCGCAGCCGCGGTCGGGCCGTCAGGAATATCTGGAATCCCTGGTCAACCGGTACGTCTGAGCGAGGCTGTCGATGACGAGCGTTGAAACAACACGGCAGCCGGTCCTCGAACTGACCGGGATCGGCAAGGAGTTCGGCGCCATCCGTGCGCTGCACGACGTCGACATGCAGGTCTATCCGGGCGAGGTGGTCGGCCTCATGGGCGACAACGGCGCCGGCAAGTCGACGCTGGTGAAAATCATTGCCGGCAATTTCCGCCCCAGCCACGGCGAGATCCGCTTCGACGGCAATGCAGTGCATTTTTACCGGCCGATCGACGCCCGCGCCGTCGGCATCGAGGTGGTCTATCAGGACCTCGCGCTCGCCGACAATCTGACCGCGGCGGCGAACGTCTTTCTCGGCCGCGAGCTCAAGCGCAAATTCGGCCCCATCTCCCTGCTCGACCACAAGGCGATGGCGGCGCGCGCGCTGGACTTGTTCGGCGAGCTGCGCTCGGAGACGCGGCCCCACGATCTCGTCAAGCAGATGTCGGGCGGCCAGCGCCAGGCGGTCGCGATCGCCCGGACGCGGCTGTCGAACGCCAAGCTCGTGATGATGGACGAGCCGACCGCCGCGATCTCGGTGCGGCAGGTCGAGCAGGTGCTGGGTCTGATCCACCGCCTGAAAGAGCAGGGCGTCGCCGTGATGCTGATCTCGCACCGCATGCCCGACGTGTTCGCGGTCTGCGATCGCGTCGTTGTCATGCGCCGTGGCGAGAAGCGCGCCGACAAGGCGATCCACGATACCAGTCCCGAGGAAGTTACCGCCCTCATCACCGGCGCGAAGGAGGCGGCGTAATGGCGATCCAGATCGAATCCCCGATCACCTTCACCAATGTCGGCAAGTCCAGATGGTGGCAGCGCGGCCTGTTTGCGACGCAGACCGGCTACGTCCTGCTCGCGCTCCTGGTGCTGCTCGCCATCATGCATTTCGCCAGCCCGTACTTCTTCACCGAAGGCAATATGCAGAATGTGGCGAAGAACTTTTCCTTCATCGCCATCGCAACCCTCGGAATTACCTTCGTCATCATCACCGGCGGCATCGATCTTTCCGTCGGTTCGATGATGTGCTTCTCCGCCATGATCACTTCCATGGTCATGGTCGAGCTGTCGGCACCGGGATCGCTGTTCGTCCATTTGGCGGCTGATGGTAAGACCGTCGTTGCCAATGTGCCTGGGTTGATCCTCGTGATCTCTGTGCTGGCGGGGCTAGCGGTCGCACTGGTCGTCGGGCTCATCAACGGCTTCTGCATCGCGACGCTGGGGCTGTCACCCTTCGTCACGACCCTCGGCATGCTCTCGATCGTGCGTGGGCTCGCTTATGTCGTCTCGAACGGCCGCGGCAGCTTTCCGGGTGGGCCGGACGCTGACTATTTCTACGCGCTCACCTCGGGCGACCTGTTCGGCGTGCCCGCGCCCTTCATTTACCTCGTGATCCTCGCCCTCGTTATGGCGGTGGTGCTGCACCACACCACCTTCGGTCGTCACGTCTTCGCGCTCGGTGGCAACGAGAAGGCGGCGGAATTGACCGGCATCTCGGTCGTACGCGTGAAAATCGAGGTCTACGTGATCTGCGCGCTCGCCGCGGGGCTTCAGGGCATCATCATCTCCGGCTGGCTGGGATCGGCGCCGGCGAACATGGCGACGTCCTACGAGCTCAACGTGATCGCGGCTGCGGTCATCGGCGGCGCCAATCTCGCCGGCGGCATCGGCGGTCCGTTAGGGGCCATCGTCGGCTGCGTGCTGCTCGAGGTGATCCGCAACGGCCTCGTGCTCGCGCAGGTCAACTCCTACTGGCAGCAGACGCTGGTCGGCGTGATCATCATCCTGGCCGTGCTGGTCGACCGCATCCGCTCGCGCATGGCGTGAGGAGAGTTACTCCGGGAGGGCAACTGCATCGTCTATCCGCCTTCCGGAGTTTTCAAAAGGATAGGCATTAAAAGTGTGGAGGGAACGTAATGAGAAAGCTACTGCTTGCCGGCATGGCCATCGCGATGATGGCGACCCCGGCGTTTGCCCAGACCTACAAGTTCGCGGTCGTGCCCAAGGCGATGAACAATCCGTTCTTCGACGTCGCCCGCGACGGCTGCATGAAGCGCGCCAAGGAGCTCGGCAACGTCGAATGCATCTATAAGGGGCCGATCGAGCACGAGCCGGCGACGCAGGCGCAGATCATCCAGGACTTCATCACCCAGAAGGTGGATGGTATGGCGATCTCGGTTGCCGACGTCGCGGCGATGACCAAGTCGATCGAGGCGGCGACCGCGGCCGGTATTCCCGTCATCACGTTTGACGCGGATGCGCCGGGCTCCAAGCGCATCGCCTATATTGGCACCAACAACAAGGACTTCGGCCTCGCGCTCGGCAAGCAATTGCTCCAGCTCCGGCCCGAGGGCGGCAAATATGCCATGGTCTCCGGCGGTCCGGGTGCGAAGAACCTCGCCGAGCGCGTCGATGGCGTCCGCGAGGCGCTCAAGGGCTCGAAATGGGTCGAGGTCGCGGGCTCACCGACGTTCTGCAACGACGACTCCACGCTCGCAGTCCAGCAGATGGCGGACCTGCGCACCGCGACGCCGGACCTCGCCGCGATCGTGCCGGTCGGCGGCTGGCCGATGTTCGCGCCGGAAGGCTTCAAGGCTTTCGTCAACAAGAACAAGAAGGACATCGATTCCGGCAAGCTGACGCTGGTCGTCGCCGATACGCTCAAGATGCAGCTTGAGCTCCTGCGTGACGGCTATTCCAACGCCCTCACCGGCCAGCGTCCGTTCGAGATGGGCGAGAAGTCCATGGACACGCTTCTTGCCATCAAGAAGGGCCAGAAGGTGCCGGAGATCGTCTACACCGGTCTTGATCTGGTGACGAAGGACAACGTCGCGCAGATGTTGAAGTAGGAACGTCCGCCAGCCCCGGCGTTCATGCGCTTCTCTCCCGCCCGCGGCCACGCGGGCGGGAGAGGCTACGACGATGATGGGTGGAGGATGAATGATGGTGATCGACGGGCATCAGCATTTCTGGGACCCCGCGCGCGCCGACTATCCCTGGATGGCGGCGGCCGACCTCGCACCGATCCGCCGCGCCTTCGGCCCCACCGATCTTGCGCCGCTTCTCAAACAAAACGGCATCGACGCGAGCATTTTGGTGCAGTGCCGCTCTTCTGTCGCGGAGACCGAGGAGTTTTTGCGTATCGCCGCCGCGACGCCCTTCGTCGTCGGCGTTGTCGGCTGGGTCGATCTGACCGACGCTGCGGTCGGCGCAACCCTCGACCGGCTGCGTGCCACGCCGGCGGGCGGCAGGCTGGTCGGCATTCGCCACCAGGTCCATGACGAGGCCGATCCCGAATGGCTGCTGCGCGAGGACGTGCAGCGCGGCCTGACCGCCGTGTTCGCACACGATCTCACCTACGATCTCCTGGTCCGCACCCGCGAGCTCCCGGCCGCGATCGCGACAGCGCAGGCCTTTCCGCAAGCACGTTTCGTGCTCGACCATGCCGCCAAGCCGCCGATCGCCGAAGGTTTCAGCCGCGACTGGGCCGACCGCATCGCGGCGCTAGCGGCCTGCGGCAATGTCTGGTGCAAGATCTCTGGCCTTGCGACCGAAGCCAAGTGGAACGATTGGGACGCGAAACGGCTGTTTCCATATGTCGATCATGTCGCCAAATGCTTCGGCGAGGATCACCTGATCTTCGGCTCGGACTGGCCGGTGTGCCTGCTCGCAGGAAGCTACGGTGAGATCAAGAACGCGCTCGATGATTGCCTGACGAAGCTTGGTCCAAAGGTGCGAGAGAAGGCATTCGGGCCGAATGCGCAGCGGGCGTATCGATTGTCGGTTACCTGACGCCTTGCAATTGCAGCATTGGCTGCCTCATGGCGCCACACAACAGCATTGATGGTCTTCGGCGCCAATGCCTCCACATCGACATGGCCGGGCTTGTCCCGGCCATCCACGCGCCGCCGCATAGTCGATGCTGAGGACGTGGATGCCCGGGACGAGCCCGGGCATGACGAACTCGTGGCTGCCGCGCCCGTTTACGCGCCGGCAGGCACCTGATCCAAGAAGCCTGTGATGCTCTTGATGCGGCCGTCTTTCAGCACGGCGAAATCGGTGCCCTTGATCGGGCTGTCGACGCCGTCGGGGCCGAGGCCCCAGGAAAAGCGCAGGTGCTCGCCATAGCCATTGGGCTCGCCGATCAGCCTGAACCTGAATTCGGGAAAGCGCTGCTGCACGCCGGCGATCAGTGCGTCGACGCCGTCATGGCCGTCACCGCGCATCAAGGGATCGACGTAGCTCGCATCCGCCGTCCAGTTCGCGCTGAGCAATTCGCGCCGTTTGCCCGGCGCGCGCTCGTTCCAGAGATCGATATAGCGACGGGCGAGGGTGATGTGGTCGGTCATGGTGTCTCCTTCGAAAAGCGCCGGATGGTTCGGCTGTCGCTGACTATCGAAGGTTTGTGCGCGCCAATCGATTACCTCGGAGGTCATCCGCACGCGAAAGGATCACGCGCCAAAAAAACTGAAGCGCGATGATGTTTTCATCGCACTTCAGACGCACGCCTGGTTCCTGCAGCGAAAATTACTTCGCCGCGGTCACCATGATCTCGACGGTGTATTGCGGGGCAGCGAGCTTGGCTTCCACGGTGGCGCGCGCCGGCGTGTTGCCGGGCGACACCCAGGCGTCCCACACCGCGTTCATTTCCTGGAACGTCTTCATGTCGGTAATGTAGATCGTTGCCGACAGCAGTTTCGATTTGTCGGTGCCGGCCTTGGCGAGATGGCCGTCGATGGTTTTCAGGATGTCCTGGGTCTGCTTGGTCACGCTTTCGCCGGCGGCGTTGCTGGCGACGACACCGGCGAGATAGACGGTGTTGCCGTGCACGACGGCCTGGCTCATGCGCGGGCCAGCTTCAAAACGTTGAATGCTCATCTAAATCTCCTGTTGGAATGGCGGCCCTGTCTAGCGCAGCGTCCTGTGCTCTGCCACCCTAGGCACGCATGCGTTGCCGGCACGCATGCGTTGCCGGTGACGCATGCGTCGGCCGATGCATGCGCGGCTTCAAGGAAAGCGGCTGAAGAACGTCCAGATCGTGTCGGCGCCGTCGATGTCGCCGTTCTGCGGGCCGAGCAGGCCATTCGCCAGCTTTGGGAAATGCGCGTCGGGGAAATGCCCGGGCATGCGGTGACCGCCGCCATTGACGCGATAGAGCACGACGTCACGCCCTTTCGGGCAGCGCGAGGCGATCTGCGTCACGGTGGACTCGTCGTGAGGGTTCCTGTCGGGCAGGTCGGTTGCCGCGGCATCATCAGCTTCGCAGCCATTGATGCTGCGCCAGAATGCCAGCGTCTTCGTGGTCGACCAGAACCCGTCGGCCGCAAAATAGCTCGCGCCGCGGCCGCCGTCATAGGGGATCAGCGGATCGACCGTGCCGTTCATGAGCAGCATCGGCAGTGGACGTGATGGATGGCAGGCGGCTGCCGATTCGTCGGTGAGGTTCATGATCACGCTGGCGGCGGCTGCGAACAGATCGGCGCGGTTGCAGGCCAGCGTCATGGTCATCGCGCCGCCATTGGAGACGCCGGTGATGTAGACGCGGCGCGCGTCTGCCGTGCCGTCTTTCACGAGCTTGTCGACCAGGGCTGAGATGAAAGCGATGTCGTCGGTGCCTTCGGGCGGTCCGCGGCCGGCGCGTCGTGCGTCGGGTCGCGCATCGGCCCAGGCGTTGTTGAGTCCATCGGGAAACACCACTGCAAAGGAGTCGCGCCTGGCGATCAGCGGCCAGGATGTCCGCGTTACCATGTCGGCGCCGCGCTGAGTCTTGCCGTGCAACACGATGACGAGCGGCGCCGGCTTGGTCGGCGCCGGCATCATGATGAACGTGCGCGTCACGCCATTGACGTCGATCGTGTCGGCCCCAGCGGGTGCGGCGAACAGCAGCATTGCAGCCACAACTCCAATGCCCCACCGCCACAGCACGATGTCACCCCACGGCCTTCGCCGCCGCGCGCCCGGCGTTGCGGCCGGAGAACAGGCAGCCGCCGAGGAACGTGCCTTCGAGCGAGCGGTAGCCGTGCACGCCGCCGCCACCGAAACCGGCGGCCTCGCCCACGGCGTAGAGGCCCGGAATGACCTGGCCCTCTTGTCCGAACACGCGCGAGTCCAGATCGGTCTCGAAGCCGCCGAGCGTCTTGCGCGTCAGGATGTTGAGCTTGACCGCGATCAGCGGCCCGTGCTCGGCATCGAGGATGCGATGGGGGGCGGCGCTGCGGATCAGCTTGTCGCCGATATACCGACGCGCATTGTGGATGTTCATCACCTGAGCGTCCTTGACGAAGGGATTGGCGATCTCACGGTCGCGCGCCTCGATCTGCATCCTGACGTGGTCGAGCCTGAGGAGATCGTTGCCGGCGAGCTTGTTCATGGCAGGTACGAGCTCCTCGAGCTTGTCGCGCACAATGAAGTCGACACCATGGCTCTTGAAGGCTTCCACCGGTGCCGGCGCGCCCTTGTTGGTGGCGCGGCGCAAGGTCATGCGCCAGCTTTTTCCCGTGAGATCCGGATTCTGCTCGGAGCCCGAGAGCGCAAATTCCTTCTTGATGATGCTCTGCGTCAGCACGAACCAGGAATAATCATGGCCGGTCGACATGATGTATTTGAGCTGGCCGAGCGTGTCCGAGCCTGGAAAGAGCGGCGCCGGCAGCCGCGTGCCCGTGGCGTCGAACCACATCGAGGAGGGGCCGGGCAGGATACGGATGCCATGGCGCGGCCAGATCGGTGACCAGTTCTGGATGCCCTCGACATAATGCCACATGCGGTCGCGGTTGATCAGCCGCGCGCCGATGCCTTCCGTGATGCCGATCATGCGGCCGTCGACGTGTTCGGGCACGCCTGAGATCATGAATCTCGGCGGCTCGCCGAGCCGTTTCGGCCAGTTCTGCCGCACCAGATCGTGATTGCCGCCGATGCCGCCGGAGGCGACGATCACCGCCTGTGCCTTCAGCGCGAAGTCGCCGACCACGTTGCGCGAGGAGCTCTTGCCGCGCTCGACCTGGTCAGGCTCGAGGATTTTGCCGCTCACGCCGTCGACCGTGCCGTTCGTGACATTCAATGCATCGACGCGATGGCGGAACTTGAAGGTCAGTCGCCCGCCCTTCATGGCCTCGCGCGCGCGGCGCTCGAACGGCTCGACGATGCCGGGCCCCGTGCCCCAGGTGACGTGAAACCGCGGCACCGAGTTGCCGTGCCCCATCGCGTCATAGCCGCCGCGCTCGGCCCAGCCGACCACCGGGAAGATGCGATGGCCCATCGCACGCAGCCACGAGCGCTTCTCGCCGGCCGCGAATGCCACATAGGCTTCCGCCCATTTCCGTGGCCAATGATCCTCGTCGCGGTCGAAGCCCGCCGTGCCGAGCCAGTCCTGCAATGCAAGCTCGAACGAATCCCTGATGCCGAGCCGGCGCTGTTCCGGCGAATCGACCAGAAACAAACCGCCGAACGACCAGAACGCCTGACCGCCGATCGATTGCTTGCCCTCCTGGTCGACGACGATCACACGCTTGCCGGCATCGGCAATCTCGGTTGCAGCAACCAGCCCCGACAACCCCGCGCCGACGATGATGACGTCCGCCTGCTCAGCCATTGAGTTCCCCTGTAATCATCCGGATTGAAGTCAGCCGCCGTCGCTGAGATCAAGGGGAGGACCACAAGAATCCGTTAACTTGTTCCACTTTGGGATTGGGACGGCCAAGGGACCGGCAAGTGCAGCGCGGGCGCAACACCGGATTTGAATTTGTTTTGAGCCAGCCCCCGCGCCTAGACAAAACCACGGTTACGACGGACGCTAGCCGCGCATCACGACCTGACACACAGATTCGAATGGGACTGGGGCGGGGGACATGAAGTTTCTGACGGGGTTGCTCGCAGCGGTTCTCCTGTTCGCGGGCATGGGGGCCTCTCACGCGGTCGTTCGTATCGCCGACGACCGTGGCGGCCGCATCGGAACCTATGTCGACAGATACCAGGACCTGCGCCAGTCCGGCGAGACCGTCATCATCGACGGGCTCTGCGCCTCGGCCTGCACCATCGTCCTCGGTGCCATTCCGCGTGACCGCATCTGCGTGACCTCGCATGCGACGCTCGGCTTCCATGCTGCCTGGGATTTCGGCGTCAACGGCCGCGCCGTCACCAATCCCGAAGCGACCCAGATGCTGTATGCGATGTATCCCTCGCAGGTGCGGCGCTGGATTTCGCAGCGCGGCGGCCTTACCCCGCACATGATCTTCCTCAGGGGCAAGCAGCTCCAGTCGATGTACAAGCCCTGCTACATGGATGCGCAGGCTGCCACCAGCCGCCCGTCGCGCCGGGCTCTTCCGCAAGCGGAAGAGCTGGAGTCCGCCCGGGGTCAGCTGCTTCACTGATATCCATCCGAACGAGCTGAACCGGGGGGAGCTATTCTGGCGCGCCGGTGGCGCTTGCCCAGGCGCGGGCCAGTGCCTATTTGAGGGCAGGGAACCGGTGCGTCTCGCCCCGGTCATTGTTATGGCTCAACCACTGCAATCAGCGCATCGGGTATCGGACAATTCGCCCACTGCCGGCAGGACGGCGTCTGTGCTGCTGTTCGCGGGCGCGGGGCTCGGCGGGCTTGCGGTACTGGCCTCGCTGGCGCTGTGGTTCCACTACGGCACCCAGGTGTTTTTTGAGATGATCAGGGCCGGCCTGTCCGCCTGCTTCTGATCCGTAAAACGGGATTTCCTCCACGATGAGCCGGACTGCCCGCCCGTTGGTGATCGCGACCGCCTTCGCCGCAAGCCTCGTCGTCGGGCTGCTCGTGATGTTCTGGGCCATGGGCGGCGTCAGCAAGGTGGCGCAGCCGGCCGCGATCGGCGGACCGTTCGCGCTGACCGACCAGAACGGCAAGACCGTCACCGACAAGAATCTGAAGGGCAAGCCGACCCTGATCTTCTTCGGCTATACTCATTGCCCGGACGTCTGCCCGACCTCGCTGTTCGAGATCTCGGAAGTGCTGCGCGCGATGGGCAAGGACGCCGACAAGGTGAACGCCTATTTCATCTCGGTCGATCCCGAGCGCGACACGCCCTCGACGATGAAGGACTACCTGTCGAGCTTCGATCCGCATCTGGAAGGCCTCAGCGGCGATCCGGCCGAGACCGCCAAGGTGCTGACGTCCTACCGCGTCTACGCCAAGAAGGTCCCGACCAAGGACGGCGACTACACCATGGATCACACCGCGCTGATCTACCTGATGGACCGCGACGGCAGGTTCGTCGCGCCGTTCAACATGAAACGCCCGCCCGAAGAGGCCGCCACAGAGCTGAAGCGGTATCTCTAGGGACACCTCTCCCGCTTGCGGGAGAGGTCGGCGCGTAGCGCCGGGTGAGGGCTCTCTCCAAATTGGGATTCTCGCCCGCGGCGACACCCTCTCCCCAACCCTCTCCCGCAAGCGGGAGAGGGAGCGCACCTGCACCCTGCCGCAATCGGCGCTCGCGTTCCCCGCGGGATGGTCTATAAGGCCCTCCGATCCAAAAATCCCGCTGATCTCAAGCCGATGGCCCCATCGCAACAGGCGAAATCCCTCAAAACTGTCCGCCGCCTCCTGATCGGGCTGGCGGCGGTCGGTGTCTGCCTGCTATCGGCGGCGCCCGGCGCGCTTGCGCAGGCCCCGGCCAAGCCGGCGCCAGCAGGGCCCCAAGCGGCCCCCCAGGCCGTGCCCGGTTTCTGGGACCCCCGGCGCCGGCCCGAGCGGCCGGACCTGTCGCGCCTGACCGTGATCCGCTTCCTGACCGAGACCGACTATCCGCCGTTCAACTACACCGGCGCCGACGGCAATCCCGCCGGCTTCAACGTCGATCTTGCCCGCGCGCTGTGCGAGGAGATCAAGGTCACCTGCACCGTGCAGATGCGCCGCTTCGAGACGCTGATCGATGCGCTCTCCTCGAACCGGGGCGACGCCATCATCGCGTCCATGGCGGTGAGCCCGCAGCTCCGCGCGCGTGTCGATTTCACCGATCCCTACTATCGCGTGCCGGCGCGCTTCGCCTCGCGCAAGGACGCGGTGATGCCGGAGATCCGTCCCGAGTCTCTCGAGGGCAAGAAGGTCGGCGTCATCGCGGGCTCCGCGCATGAAGCGTATCTCAAGGCGATGTTCACCGACGCCGAGCTGCACGGCTATCCCAATGACGAAGCCTTGCGCAGCGCGCTTCGCCGCGGCGAGGTCGACTTCATCTTCGGCGACGCCATCTCGCTGGCGTTCTGGATCAACGGTACGGATTCCGGTGATTGCTGCGCCTTCTCCGGCGGCCCCTTCATCGAGAGCCGCTTCTTCGGCGAAGGCGTCGGCATCGCCGTGCGCAAGGGCAACGACCTGTTGCGCCAGGCGCTGAACTGGGCGCTGTTCCGCGTCTGGGAAAAAGGCCGCTACACCGACCTATGGCTGCGGTACTTCTCGGTGAGCCCTTTCTAATAGACCGAGCTGCCGTAGGGTGGGCAAAGGCGCAAAGCGCCGTGCCCACCGTTTCTAGAAGTGGTGGGCACGCTTCGCTTTGCCCACCCTACAATTCCGCGATAAAGGCGCTGCAACTTTTGCATTCTGCCGGGAAATCGCTATTTTCCGCGGCCCGGAGGCCCCTTGAATGTCCGTTATTGATCCTGCCGCAAGCCCGAGCGATCTGCGTGCGCTCGCCGAACAATCCAACGCCTGGCCGTTCGAGCAGGCGAAGGCGCTTGTCGCGCGGCTGAAGAAGAGCTCCAAGGACGAGGTGCTGTTCGAGACCGGCTACGGCCCGTCCGGCCTGCCGCATATCGGCACCTTCGGCGAGGTTGCGCGCACAAGCATGGTGCGTCATGCCTTCCGCGTGCTCACCGAGGACAAGATCAAGACGCGGCTGATCGCCTTCTCCGACGACATGGACGGCTTTCGCAAGGTCCCCGACAACGTGCCCAACAAGGAGATGCTGGCCGCGCATCTCGGCAAGCCGCTGACGCGCGTGCCGGACCCGTTCTCCAACGATTATCCGTCGTTCGGGCACCACAACAACGCGCGGCTGCGCGCCTTCCTCGACAGCTTTGGCTTCGACTACGAATTCGCCAGCGCGACCGACTACTACAATTCGGGCCGTTTCGACGCCACGCTGCTGAAGATGCTCGCGGCCTACGACAAGGTGATGGCGATCATTTTGCCGACGCTCGGGCCGGACCGCCGCGCGACCTATTCGCCATTCCTGCCGATCAGCAAGACCACCGGCGTGGTCTTGCAGGTGCCGATGATCCGCCGGGACGTCGCCGCCGGCACCGTCACTTACGTCGATCCTGATACCGGCGAGGAGGTCGAGACAACAGTCACCGGCGGCCATGTGAAGTGTCAGTGGAAGGCCGACTGGGCGATGCGCTGGGTCGCGCTCGGCGTCGACTACGAGATGGCCGGCAAGGACCTGATCGATTCGGTGAAGCTCTCGGGCGCCATTGCGAGGACGCTCGGCGGCACGCCGCCGGAGGGCTTCAATTTCGAGCTGTTCCTCGACGAGAAGGGCCAGAAGATATCGAAGTCGAAGGGCAACGGCCTGACCATCGACGAATGGCTGCGCTACGCGCCGCCGGAATCGCTGTCGCTGTTCATGTATCGCGAGCCGAAGGCGGCGAAGCGGCTCTATTTCGATGTCATCCCGCGCAATGTCGACGATTACCAGCAGTTCCTCGACGGCTTTCCCCGGCAGGATGCCAAGCAGCAGCTCGGCAATCCCGTCTGGCACCTCCATAACGGCCATCCGCCGAAGGCGGACATGCCCGTCACGTTCCAGCTTCTCCTCACGCTGGTGTCCTCGTCGAACGCGGAGAACGCCGAGACGTTGTGGGGCTTCATCGGCCGCTACCGCCCCGGTGTGAGCCCGCAGACGCATCCGAAGCTGGACGCGATGGTCGGCTACGCCATCAACTACTATCGCGATTTCGTCGCGCCGACGAAGCAGTTCCGCGAGCCCACGGACTCGGAGCGCGCGGCGTTGCAGGATCTGCGCGATGCGCTCTCGCAATTGCCGCAGGATGCCTCGGCCGAGGACATCCAGAACGTCGTCTACGAGATCGGCCGCCGCGAGCCGTTCCTCGATCAGGTCAAGAAGGGCAAGGACGGCCGTCCCGGCGTCACGCTGGACTGGTTCAACATGCTCTACCAGGTCCTGCTCGGCCAGGAGAAAGGCCCGCGCTTCGGCTCCTTCGTCGCAGTCTACGGCCTCCAGAACGCCGTCAACATGATCGACGGCGCGCTGGCGAGGAGTGCGTAGCGCATACTCAACTGTCGTCCCGGACAAGCGTAGCGAAGCGGAGCGCAGATCCGGGACCCATAACCACAGGGAGCGGTTTGGCGCGAAGCTGATAACTCCGAGTCTTCGCCAAACTACTCCCTGTGGTTATGGGTCCCGGCCTTCGCCGGGACGACAATCGAGGTTGTGGTGGCCCCGACTACCGCGCTACGCGTCGCCACGAGTCTCTCACTGGCTCGCCCATACGATCCTTGCGATCCACGCGACATCGGCAACTGCGAGCGTGCGCTCGTCCTGCGCGCCATCGAGTGACTGCAATTCCAGCAACTTCGCCGTGCGGCGCTTCAGCGCCTTCACCAGCATCTCGCCGGCCCGGGTCTTCACCACCACGCGGTCGCCCTTGCGGATCGGTGTGCCCGGCGAGACCAGGATGACATCGCCGTCGCGATAGGGTGCGAGCGCATCGCCTGCAATCTCCAGCGCAAAGCTGTGATCGTCCTCGGCCAAGGGCAGCGCGACTTCGCTCCAGCCCTTGCCGGCGGGAAGGCCTTGCTCGTCGAAATGGCCGCTTGTCCCAGCCTGCGCGAAACCGAGCAGCGGAACCGAGCGGCCGTCGCGCGCGCCATCGCCGATCAGCTGCACGAAGGTCTCGATCGAGGAGCCGGCGGCCGCGAGCGCTTTTGCGATCGATTCAGTCGAGGGCCAGCGTTCCCGGCCGTCGGAAGTCACGCGCTTGGACTTGTTGAAGGTTGTGGGATCGAGCCCCGCACGCTTGGCCAGCCCCGACGGCGACAGCCCGGCACGCACCGCGAGCCGATCCAGGGCGCCCCAGATCTGCTCGTGAGTCAGCATCCTCTGCGCTTTGGCCTGTCTGATCATCCGCGATCCGGCCCGCCTAGGAAAACTAGCCTTAAATCAACCGGTTTTCCGTTTTCGGTGCAAGAGGCGGCAGGCAAGTCTTGAGTTCGAAAGTTGTGGCCTTTACGGTCGCGCCCGGGTTTGGGACCCTTGGGAGCGAAAACCCCAAGAGACTCAACGAGCAAGCGCAAGCAGGACACCGCGACTGGTGGTCAAGATCTATAAAATTTGTGCCGCTTCGGCCTGGCGTGAGGCCGAGCGGGAGGGTGTGTACCGGGGCAGCACGGATGATGCGCGCGACGGCTTCATCCATTTCTCGACCGCCGCCCAGGTTCCCGAGACCGCGCGGAAGCATTTTTTCGGTCAGCGTGCGCTGTTCCTGGTCGAGATCGACGGCGATGCGCTCGGCGATGCTCTGCGCTGGGAGCGCTCGCGCAACGACGAGCTGTTTCCGCATCTCTATGGCGAGCTCGATCTCGGTGCGGTGATCTCGATCATCAATCTCGCCTTGCGCTCCGACGGCAATCACGACATTCCGGAGCTTGCCCCGTGATCCGCGCGTTCGACGCCCTCTCGCTGCCGGTCCTGCGCTGGCTCGATCCGGAGGATGCGCATCGCCTGGCGATCCAGGGCCTGCGCTTCCTGCCGCCGACCAAGCCGCGCACTGATGATCCGAAACTGGCGGTGCGGGCCTTCGGCCTGAATTTTCCCAATCCGATCGGCATGGCTGCGGGCTTCGACAAGAGCGCGGAAGTGCCGGATGCGCTGCTGCGGCTCGGCTTCGGCTTCGTCGAGATCGGCTCGGTGACGCCGCGCCCGCAGAGCGGCAATCCGCGGCCGCGGCTGTTTCGCCTGGAGCGCGATGAAGCCGTCATCAACCGCATGGGCTTCAACAATGACGGCGCGGCTATTGCGCTGCGGCGCCTTGCGGCGCGCGCAGGGAACGGCGGCATCGTCGGCGTCAATGTCGGAGCCAACAAGGACTCGCCCGATCGCGTCGCCGATTACGTCAAGCTGATCGAGACCTTCGCCCCGGTCGCGAGCTATTTCACCGTCAACGTCTCCTCGCCGAATACGCCGGGCCTGCGCAACTTGCAGGAGGGCGCGCTGCTCGACGATCTCCTCGCGCACGTGATCGACGCGCGCGAGCGGGTGCGCGAAAAGGCCGGTGACACCCCGGTGTTGCTCAAGATCGCGCCGGATTTGAGCCTCGCCCAACTCGACGACGTCGTGCAGGTCGCGCGCGCGCGCAAGGTCGACGGCATGATCGTGTCGAACACGACGATCGCGCGGCCAAGCACGCTGCGCGAGCGGATGCGCGCGAAGGAGCAGGGCGGTCTGTCCGGCCGGCCGCTGTTCCGCCTGTCGACGCGCATGGTCGCGGAGACCTATGTGCGCGTCGAAGGCGCGTTCCCGCTGATCGGCGTCGGGGGCGTGGATTCCGGCGGCGCGGCGCTGACAAAAATCCGCGCCGGAGCGAGCCTGATCCAGCTCTATTCGTCGCTGGTCTACAAGGGCCTCGGCCTCGTCGATGAGATCAAGCGCGATCTGACCTCCACGCTGCTGCGCACCGGACGCGACTCGCTGTCCGAGATCGTCGGCGCCGACGCCGCGACGCTCACCGCCGAGGATTGGCCCGGGATGTGAGCCGTAGCCGCGAAGCCCGGATGGAGCGAAGCGTAATCCGGGGTGTGTCCGCGCGCTTTGGAGACCCGGATTTCGCTTCGCTCCATCGGGGCTACGACGTCTTAAACGTCGCCCTGAACAGCGCCGGATAACGCAACCCCTGCAAGCCGCCGCGCGCGACGTAGAAGCCGAGCAGCGCGGTCCACAGTCCGGCGTTGCCGAACGCTTGCAGCGCCCACCATGTGCCCAGAAAAATCCCGAGCGAGGCCAGCATCAGATTGCGCATCTCGCGTGCCCAGGTCGCGCCGACATAGATGCCGTCGAAGCCGAACGCGAACACGCCCGGCAGCGGCGCGAGAATGATGAAGACGAGGAAATCCCGCGCGCTGCGGCGGACCTCTTCGCTGGCGGTCATCAGGTTGATCAGCGCCGGACCGAACAGGGCGAACAGCACCGCGACGACGACGGAGAAACCGACGCCCCAGAGCAGCACCAGCCGCGTCGAATCGGCAAAGCCGCGTGCGTCGCGCGCGCCAAAGGTGCGGCCGCAGAGCTGCTGCGCGGCGTTGGCAAGGCCGTCGAGGAAGAAGGCACTGACCAACAGGAAATTGTTGAGCACCGCATTGGCTGCCAGCGTGACGTCGCCGGCCCGCGCGCCCTTGGCGGTGAAGAACAGGAACACGGTGATCAGCGCCGCAGTGCGCACCATGATGTCGGAGTTGACCGACAGCATCCGGATCAGCTTGGCGCGTTCGAACAACCGCGCGCGGGGAATGGCGAGGTCGCCTTTGGCGAGACGCCGTGCCACCACCACGCTGAGCAGGAAACCCGCGGCCTCCGCGATGACGGCGGCGATCGCGGCACCGGCAATCCCGGTGTCATAGACCAGCACCAGCAGTATGGTGGCCGCCATGTTGATGAGGTTAATCACGATCTGCTGGAGCAGCGCAAGATTGGCGCGGGCGAGCCCCACCAGCCAGCCGAGCACGACATAATTCGCGAACGCCAGCGGCGAGGACCAGATGCGGATCGCGAAATAGGCCTTTGCGGCCCGCGTGACGCCCTCGCTGCCGCCCATCAGGCTGAACAGCACGGCGCCGAGCGGCACCTGGAGCGCGATCAGCGCGACGCCGATCAGGCCGGCCACGATAAAGCCGCGCACGAGGATTGCGCTCGTCTCCGCCGTCTCACCGGCGCCGAGCGACTGCGCGGTGAAGGCGAGCGTGCTCATGCGCAGGAAGGCGAACAGCCAGAACAGGCAGTCGAAGATCACCGAGGCCATCGCGACGCCACCGAGCAGCGCGGCATCGTTCAGTCGCCCGATGGCCGTGGTCGAGACCACGCCGATCAGCGGCGTGGTCAGGTTCGCGACCATCGCGGGGCCCGCGATGGCAAACACCTGCCTGGTGGTGACCCTGGGATGGACGGGTGCGTGCATGTCAGAACACGAGCACCATGCCGTCCTCCGCCGCCAGATGCGGCACGTCATCAAGGCGCGACAGCACGTCGTCGCTCATATGGGTGAGGACGAGCCGCTTGGCACCGATCTCGGGTAGATGCTGTTCCAAAGTCTTCAGGCTGAGATGGTTCTTGACCACCTTCTCGTACATGTAGGCCTCGGCGATGAAAAGGTCCGCGCCATGCGCCAGCGGAATGAGCGTCTCCGTCCATTCGGTATCGGCGCTATAGGCGAGCACACGGCCTTCGGCCGCGATGCGATAGCCGAGGAACGGCCCACCGGACTCGCCATGCACGACGGGATAGGGCGTCACCGTCACGCCACCGAAGCTGCGGCTTTCCTCCGGGGAAAGCGCAACGATGGAAAGATCGAAGCGCTGCTTGGTTTTCGATGAATGCTCGAACAGCGCTTCCATCACCTGCGCGAGCCGCATCTCGATCCCTTGCGGGCCGGCGATCACCAGCGGCCGCGTTCTCTTGGAAAACTGTGCGTCGACCAGGAAGAACGGCAGGCCGGCAAAATGATCGCCGTGGAAATGCGTGATCAGGATCAGGTCGATCGCATCACGATCGATCTCGAGCCGCTTCAAGGCCGACACGGAGGAGGCACCGCAATCGATCAGGAAATTGGCTTCGCGTCCGGTGACGTGGAAGCAGGTGTTCAACCTGCCGCCCGAGCCGAACGCGTCACCGCAGCCGACGAAGCGCAATTGCATCGGCTGCGCGCTCCCTAAAGCATGCTTCGGACCCGAAGGGCCGCGTCAGCGCAAAGTGTGAAGCGGTTTTCCGACAAGATCATGCTCAAAACATGCCTACCGGCCGCGCGGCGCGCCGAACAGGCGCGACAGGAACCACACGGGGATCACGATGACTGCGCCAAGCAGGAAGTAGCGCCACAGCCAGTTGACCGCGTCGAAGCCGAGGTCCCACAGCCGCTGGAACAAGAGGCGAATGCTATGGATGATATTCCAGGGATCGAAGCCGATCGCGGCCAGCACGACGCCGACCAGGATCGAGAGCAGGACGAGGCGGAATGCGACCGCCAGCGGCGAGCCACCGAGAAAGCGGTACAGGCCGTCATGGCTTGCCGGCAAATCTCTGACGTCGTTGGCCATCTCAAAAAAACTCCTCAGCGGATTCGATCCCCATTATAGGGCACGGCGAGGCAGATGGGGAACCCGCGTTCCCCCGTCAATCGGCTTACCGCATTTTAATATCAGGCAAAAACGGGCGCGGCGATCTCCGACGCCACGGCGCGTCGCGGGAAAGCAACAACGGTAAGGTAAATGTGCATGTTCATGGGGGTGTGAACGCCCATCAATTCTCATCCCGTTGCGTCCGCCCCATAAGGGCGCGGCGCGATGTCGATGCCGGCATCGTGCAAGTTCTGGGACCGCCGCCGGGGCCAATTATGGGTTCTGTGCATATATGCTCGCCGGCTTTGCGCTGGCCGGCGGCGGGACCATTTTTTCGCGCAAAGGCGCGGACGGGTTTAGTTGGAGCGATGGGGCCGCGGGCGCACTCCACCTCTCCCGCTTGCGGGAGAGGTCGCGCCGAAGGCGCGGGTGAGGGCTGTGTCCTCTCGGGGGTTCTCGATTGCGGAGACACCCTCTCCCCAACCCTCTCCCGCAAGCGGGAGAGGGGGCGCATTTCCCTCCTGGCCGCGATCGAACGCTTTCAGGCCTCCACTTCTGCCGCTTCGCTCTTCAGCATCCTTTCCAGCGTCTCCAGCCGGTCGGCCTCGCGTGGCGGCTTGTCCCAGCGCAGGCGGCTGATGCGGGGAAAGCGCATGGCGACGCCGGACTTGTGCCGCGGCGAGCGCTGCAATCCTTCGAAGGCGACCTCCAGCACCAGCCCCTTGTCGGGCTCGTGCACGACATGGCGCACGGGGCCGAACTTTTCCGTGGTGTTGCGGCGGACGAAGCGGTCGATCTCGAGCAGTTCCTCGTCGGTGAAGCCGAAATAGGCCTTGCCGACCGGCACCAGCTCGTCGCCGGCTTCGCCTTCGGTCCAGACACCAAAAGTATAGTCGGAATAATACGACGAGCGCTTGCCGTGGCCGCGCTGCGCATACATCAGCACGGCATCGATGATGTGCGGATCGCGTTTCCACTTCCACCATTGTCCCTTCGGCCGCCCCGGCAGATAAGGCGCATCGCGCCGCTTCAGCATCAGGCCTTCGACGGCTTCGGCGTCCTCACCGGCGCCGGCAGGATCGGCGCGTGCGGCGGTGAGCGCGTCCCAGCTATCGAAAGGCACTGTCGGTGACAAATCGATGCGGGAATCGCCGAGCTTCTTGATGAAGGTTTCGAGATGCCTGCGCCGCTCGGCAAAGGGCAGCTCGCGCAAATCGTTCTCGTCATCGCCGAGCAGATCGTAGGCGCGCAGGTGAATCGGAAACTCCTTGATCAGCTTTGGCGAGACGACCTTGCGGTTGAGCCGCTGCTGGAGGACGTTGAAGCTCTGCACGCGGCCGTCGCGTACGACCAGCAGTTCGCCGTCGATAGCGCCGGGCAGGTGCAGCGACGGCACGAGGTCCGGAAAGCTTCCCGTGATGTCCTCGCCGGTGCGCGAATAAAGCCGCACGGTGATATGTCCGCGATCGTCGCGGCCCGCGACCGCCTGCACGCGGATGCCGTCCCATTTCCACTCGGCGATGTAATCGGCGGGATCGAGGTTTTGGAAATCTGAGTCCTCGATCGCATGCGCCAGCATTACCGGGCGGAACGGCGCCGGATCGCGATTGACGGGCTTTTCCGCGCGGCCCTCGAGCCAGGCGAACAGGTCGAGATAGGGCGGGGCGAGGCCGGGCCAGATCAGCTCGATCTCATGCGGATCCTTGTCGCCGAGCGCGGCGGCCGCGGTTTTTGCCAGACGCGCGGAGACGCCGATGCGCAAGGCACCGGTGACGAGCTTCAGCAGCGCCCAGCGGCCGGTCTCGTCGAGCTCGTCGAGCCACCGCGCAAGCTGGCCCGGCAGCTCGGTCTTGCCGAGCGTGCGCAGCGTGGTGACGACGTCGGTGAGGGTTGGAGGCGGCGGATTGTTGTGGGCGGCAAGTTCGGACTTCGGCCACATCAGTGCCACCGTCTCCGAGAGATCGCCGACATAATCATACGACAGCCCGAACAGCACCTCATCGGTGCGCGCCGCGATGAGATCGCGGATCAACCCCGGCTTAGCATGCTTGAAGCTCAACGCGCCCGTGAGCGCGGCCAAGGCATAGCCGCGGTCGGGATCGCCGACCTCGCGAAAATAGCTCGTGATCAGCCGCAGCTTGTTGTTGCGGCCGGGCTCGTAGGCGAGGCGATCGAGCAGCTCGGCGAACCGGTTCATGCCTCGGTCTCGCTCGCAAGCGGCGTCTCGTTCTCCTCTTCGTCGCCATAGCCGACGAGATCGAGCGGCTGGGCCCGCAGACCTTTGCTCTTGCACCAATGCACCAGCGCGTCTTCCTGGCCGTGCGTGACCCAGATTTCCCCTGCGCCAGTTGCAGCAATTGTCGCGGTGAGGCCGTCCCAATCGGCATGATCGGAAATCACCAGCGGCAATTCGACGCCACGTTGCCGCGCCCGCGCGCGCACCCGCATCCAGCCCGAGGCGAATGCGGTGACGGGATCGGGAAAGCGGCGCGTCCAGAGATCGGATGTGGCCGACGGCGGCGCCAGCGTGATGGTGCCGGCGAGAGCCGCCTTCTTCACGCCCTTCGCCGGCCGCAGCTCGCCAAGCTCGATGCCGCGGCTCTGATAATATTGCGTGATCGTCTCCATTGCGCCATGCAGATAGATCGGCGCGTCGTATCCGGCCGCGCGCAACAGCGCGATCACGCGCTGCGCCTTGCCGAGCGAATAGGCGCCGACGAGATGCGCGCGCTCGGGAAATAGAGCGACGGAGGCGAGCAGCTTTTTCACCTCGTCTGCCGCATCGCCATGGCGAAACACCGGCAGGCCGAACGTCGCCTCGGTGATGAAGACATCGCAGGGCACGAGCTCGAATGGCGCGCAGGTCGGATCCGGCGCATCCTTGTAGTCGCCGGAGGCGACGATGCAGGTGTCCTGACAGGTCACCGCGATCTGGGCCGAGCCCAGCACGTGGCCTGCGGGGTGAAACTTCACCTTGACGTCGCCGAGCCGGATCTCCTCGCCATAGCGGATCGCCTGCGTCGTGCCGGCAAAGTTCTCGCCATAGCGCAGGCGCATCATGTCCAGTGTCTCCTGCGTCGCCAGCACGGCGCCGTGCCCGGCACGCGCATGGTCGGAATGGCCGTGGGTGATCACGGCGCGCTCGACCGGGCGGACAGGATCGATATGGAAGCCGCCCGGCTTGCAGCACAGGCCGGCAGCAGTTGGCAACAGGATGTCTTGCGGGCGCATTTCTGTCATATAGGCTGCGCCACCGCGTCCTTCGAGTCATCGGCTCGTATCGTCTTTCTGGTTCCAAAAATGCCCCTGCGCCTGTTTCTGTCCTCCGGCGATCTGATGGCCGACCGCCGTTTCGAGTTCGCGCGCGACCTCCAGCTCAAGGGCGATTTGCCAGCCGCTGCCGATCTGTTGGAGCAGGCGATCGAGCTGGCGCCGAACTTCACTTCGGCCTGGTTCACGCTCGGCGAAATCCGTCATCAGCTCGGAGAGCGCGACAGCGCGATCGCGGCGTTTCGCAAGGCGCGCGACGCCGATCCCGAGGACCAACACGGCGCCGGCCTGCATCTGATGCGGCTCGGCGACGAGCAGATGGCGGAAATGCCGAAAGCCTATGTGCAGGCGCTGTTCGACCAATACGCGCCGCGCTTCGAGCATGCGCTGATCAACGATCTCGGCTATCGCGCGCCCGCGCTGATTTTCAAGGCGGTGCTGGCGGCGCGCGTCGCCGCGAAGAAGCCGGCCTTCTTCAAACGCACCATAGATCTCGGCTGCGGCACCGGGCTTGCGGCCGCGGCCTTCGCCAGGCAGGTCGATCATTTCATCGGCATCGACCTGTCGCCCGGCATGATCAAGGAAGCGCGCGCCACCGGCTTGTATGCCGAGTTGGAGGTCGCCGACATGATCGAAGGCTTGCGCGGCAGGAGCGATGCAAGCGCAAACCTGGTCGTGGCTGCGGATGCGTTTGTATATCTGTCCGATCTCGCGCCGGTGTTGATGGAAGCACGACGCGTCCTTGCATCCGGCGGCACGCTTGGCTTCACGCTCGAGACCCATGACGGCAGCGGTGTCGTCCTGGGCGAAGGCCTGCGCTATGCCCATGCCGTGGAATATGTGCGTGGCGCCATCGCGAAGGCCGGCCTCAAGCTCCTGACACTGGAGCCGGCCTCGCCGCGCAACGAGAACAACGAGCCGGTGCGCGGCCTCGTCGTCGTCGCCGAGAAACTTGAGTCTAGGCGCTAGGGTTGCTGCAAATTGAGCTGCATTGCGCCGCAAAAGCGCAACCTTGCCACTTGCGATGCGCGCCCTGATGTCCGCACAATGCGCGGCATCAGGGAGACAACGCCAATGACAAAAAATCCATCACGGCGTGAATTCAGCGCCGGCGCATTTGCCACCATCGCAGCCTCGACCTTATCAGCGCCTTATGTCTGGGCCGCCGAGAAGAAATATGATGCGGGCGCCAGCGACACCGAGATCAAGATCGGTCAGACCGTGCCGCATTCCGGCCCCGGCTCGCTCTACGGCGTGCTGGGTCGCGTCGGCGAAGCCTATTTCCAGATGCTGAACGAGAAGGGCGGCATCAACGGGCGCAAGGTCAAGTTCCTCACCATGGACGATGCCTACAGTGCGCCGAAATGCGTCGAGGCGACGCGCAGGCTGGTGGAGCAGGAGGAGGTACTGGCGCTCTACGGCTCGCTCGGCACCGCACCGCAGACCGCCGTGCACAAATATCTCAATTCCAAGGGCGTGCCACAGCTCCTGCTCAACACCGGCGCGTCGAAGTGGAATAATCCGAAGGAATTCAAATGGACGATGGCGGGCCTGCCGCTCTATCCGACCGAAGCGCGCATCCTCGCCAAGCACGTCATCAGCGTGAAGCCGAACGCGAAGATCGGTATCCTCTACCAGAACGATGATTTCGGTCGCGACTTCCTCGGTCCTTTCAAGAAGGTGCTTTCCGATGCCGGCGGCACCGCGCAGGTGATCCTGGAGCAGACCTACGACCTCACCGATCCGACCATCGACTCCCAACTCGTCAATCTCTCCAAGTCGGGCGCCGATGTCTTCTACAACATCTCCACCGGCAAGGCGTCGTCGCAGTCGATCCGCAAAGCGGCCGAGCTCGGCTGGAAGCCGCTGCAATTGCTCTCGGCGGGCTCGACCGGCAAGTCGATCCTCAGCGCCGCCGGCTTCGAGAACGCCAACGGTATCGTCGCGATCCGCTATTCAAAGGACGCCGGCCCCGGCCCCTGGGAGAACGACAAGGACGTGATCGCGTTCGACACGTTGCGCAAGAATTATCTGCCGAACGTCGATCCCGACAATACTATTGCCTATGCCGGTTACGGCCAGGCCGTGACCATGGGCGAGATCCTGCGCCGCTGCGGCGACGAGCTCACGCGCGAAAACGTGCTGAAGCAGGCCGCAAACCTCAACGGCTTCCACTCGCCCTTCTTCCTCGACGGCGTCGACTACAGCTACACGCCCAATGACTACACGCCGATGAAGACGCTCTTCATCTCGACCTTCAACGGCAAAGACTGGCAGGTCTCGGACAAGCCGGTGACGGAGTAGCGGGGGCCCGTACCCCTCGATGAGATGCCGTATGGTGGGCAAAGGCGCTCTTGCGCCGTGCCCACATCCCTATTTGATTGCGACAGAAGAGGTGGGCACGCTTCCGCTTTGCCCACCCCACGAAAATGCCGACAGCGAACCAAATCGCTCGGTTACCCTCGACGAACCCGTCCCCACGGCTTACCTCTTGTGCCGTGCCGCCCCGTATCCTCACCGCATCGGCCGAGCCGGCCGCGCTGCTCCCCGACCGCTTCCAGACATGGTTCGCGGCCCGCGGCTGGTCGCCGCGCGCGCATCAATTGGCGCTCTTGCAAAAGGCCCGCGAGGATCGCTCCGCGCTCTTGATCGCGCCGACCGGCGCCGGCAAGACGCTGGCGGGATTTTTGCCGACGCTGGTGGAGCTTTCTTCTCCATCCCCCCATGAGGCGCGGGGAGGGGGGTGGCCACGGACACCGCTGCGTGCCGACGAAAAGCCCAAGCTCATCTCCACCGGCCGCGCCGTTCAGCGCACCGGCGGCCTCCACACCCTCTACATCTCGCCGCTGAAAGCGCTCGCCGTCGATATCGCGCGCAATCTGGAACGGCCGATTGCGGAGATGGGGCTGCCGATCAAGGTCGAGACTCGCACCGGCGATACGCCGGTATCGCGGCGCCAGCGCCAGCGCCGCTATCCGCCGGACATCCTGCTGACAACACCCGAGCAGTTCGCATTGCTGCTCTCTTCCGACGATGCGCCGTTCCTGTTCTCTTCGCTGAAGCGCGTGGTGCTCGACGAGTTGCACGCGCTCGTCACCTCCAAGCGCGGCGATCTGCTCTCGCTGGGGCTTGCGCGATTATGGCGGCTCGCGCCCGAAATGCGCATGATTGGCCTGTCCGCGACGGTGGCCGAGCCGGAATCCCTGGCGCGCTTTCTGATGCCGCAGCCCGGCGGCAAGGCCGCTGCGGCCGACATCGTCATGGCCGGCGGCGCGGCCGCGCCGATCGTCGAGATGCTGGATACGAGCGAGCGCCTGCCCTGGGCCGGTCACACCGCGCGCCATGCGCTGGCCGAGGTCTACGAGCTGATCAAGGCGAACAAGACCACGCTGGTCTTCGTCAACACCCGCAGTCAGGCCGAGATGCTGTTCCAGGAGCTCTGGCGGATGAACGACGACGGCCTTGCGATCGCACTGCATCATGGCTCGCTCGACGTCGCGCAGCGCCGCAAGGTCGAGGACGCGATGTCGGCGGGAAAACTGCGCGGCGTGGTCTGCACCTCGTCGCTGGATCTCGGCGTCGACTGGGGCGACGTCGATCTCGTCATCAATATCGGCGCACCAAAAGGCTGCTCGCGGCTGATGCAGCGCATCGGCCGTGCCAATCATCGTCTCGATGAGGCCTCGCGCGCGGTGCTGGTGCCGGCCAACCGGTTCGAGGTGCTGGAGTGCCGCGCCGCGATCGATGCGATCGCGGAGAATGCGCAGGATACGCCGCCGCTCCGAATCGGCGCGCTCGACGTGCTCGCCCAGCACGTGCTCGGCTGCGCCTGCGGCGAGCCGTTCTTCTCGGGCGAGCTCTATGACGAGGTGCGCACGGCCGCGCCTTACGCAGACCTCTTGCGGCAGGATTTCGACGACGTCGTCGATTTCGTCGCCACCGGCGGCTATGCGCTGAAAACCTATGAGCGCTTCGCGCGCATCAAGAAGGACAAGCAGGGGCGCTGGCGCGTCGCCAATCCAAAAGTGCGGCAGAGCTATCGCCTCAACGTCGGCACCATCGTCGAGGAGCCGATGCTCAAGGTGCGGCTGGTGCGCTCGCGCTCGACCGGTACCGGTTCGACCGGTGCGATCGCGCGCGGCGGCCGCGTGCTCGGCGAGATCGAGGAATATTTCATCGAGGGCCTCAGCCCCGGCGACACCTTCGTGTTCGGCGGCGAGGTGGTGCGCTACGAGGCGCTGGCCGAGGACCAGGCCTATGTCTCCCGCGCGCATGACGCCGATCCCAAGGTGCCGTCCTATATGGGCGGCAAATTTCCGTTGTCGACTTATCTGGCCGAGCGCGTGCGCCGGCTGCTGGACGACAGGCGCGCGTGGGGTGCCCTGCCGGAACAGGTGCGCGACTGGCTGTCATTGCAAAAGGATGTTTCACGCGTGCCTGCGGTGAGCGAGCTCCTGGTCGAAACTTTTCCACGCGGCAACAAGCATTACCTGATCTGCTATCCCTTCGAGGGGCGGCTCGCGCACCAGACGCTCGGCATGCTGCTCACGCGGCGGCTGGAGCGCACCCGCGCCCGGCCGCTCGGTTTCGTCGCCAATGAATATGCGGTTGCGATCTGGGGGCTGGGCGATGCCTCCTTCATGATCCGCAATGGCCAGCTTGATCTCAACGCGTTGTTCGATCCTGATATGCTCGGCGACGACCTCGAGGCGTGGCTCGCCGAGTCCGCGCTGATGAAGCGCATGTTCCGCAATTGCGCGCTGATCTCCGGCCTGATCGAGCGCCGTTTCACGGATGAAGACAAGAGCCGGCGGCAGGTGCTGTTCTCGACCGACCTCGTCTACGACGTCCTGCGCAAGCACCAGGCCGATCACATGCTGCTGCGCGCCGCGCGCGCCGATGCCGCCACGGGCCTGCTTGACTTGCGCCGGCTGGGGGACATGCTCGCGCGCATCCACGGTCACGTCACGCACCGGGAACTCGACCACGTCTCGCCGCTCGCCGTCCCCGTGATGCTGGAAATCGGCCGCGAGTCAGTTTATGGCGAAGCTGCAGACGAGCTGTTGGCTGAGGCCGCCAACGAGCTCGTCAAAGAGGCGATGTCTAGATAGCCAGCGAATGATTGTTTCGGGCGCCACTCTCTCAACGTCGTCATGCCCGGGCTTGACCCGGGCATCCACGCCTTTCTTGCCGCGCGCGCGACGTGGATGGCCGGGACAAGCCCGGCCATGACGGAGCAAGGGACACTTTCCATCACGACCTCTCGCACTCTCGATGTTGCGGGTGCATCGCTTGTCACGGATATCTCCGGCGCGCTGTTCTGGGACGAGCAGCGCCTGCTCGTCGTCTCCGACCTGCATCTGGAAAAAGGCTCGAGCTTCGCCGCGCGAGGTGTACTGCTGCCGCCTTACGACACCGTCGCGACACTCGGTCGCCTCGCGGCGGTGATCGCGCGGCACGATCCGCGGATCGTGATCGCACTCGGCGACAGCTTTCACGATCGCTGCGCGCACGAGCGCTTGTCGATTGAGGATCGCGGCGCCATGACCACGCTCCAGACCGGCCGCGACTGGATCTGGATCTCGGGCAATCACGACCCGGCGCTGCCGCGCGATCTCGGCGGTACCGTTGCCGACGAGATCGCGATCGGCCCGATCACTTTTCGCCACGAGCCGACCGGCGCGCATGGCGAGATCGCCGGCCATCTCCATCCGAAGGCGCGCATCACCGCACGCGGCCGTTCGATGGAGCGGCGCTGCTTCGCCTCGGACGGGATGCGCGCCGTGATGCCGGCCTTCGGCGCCTATGCCGGCGGCCTCAGCATCCGCGACGCCGCGTTTGCACGTGTGTTCGGCGCGCGCCACTTCACCGCGCATCTCCTCGGCGACCGCCGCGTCCACGCCATCGCCGCGTCGCGGTGTTGTTGATGCACTTCGTAGGGTGGGTTAGCGAAGCGTAACCCACCTCTTTCGTTTCCGCGGAGACAAACAGTGGTGGGTTACGCCTTCCGCTAACCCACCCTACGCATCGCGCAAGATCAAGCCGCCTTCGCCTGCACCGTATCGCAGAACTCGGCCAAGCGATCCGCAAGTCGCAGCGTGGCGGGGCTCGCGCCCGGCGAGGCCATCAGTGCGACCTCCGTCCTGTTGATTGGCGCAAAGCCGTCCTTTGCGGTCAGGACGCGGTGATCGGACTGGATCGCCATTTCCGAGAGAATGCTCAGGCCCATGCCGGCGGCGACGGCGGCCTGGATGCCGGCGAGGTTCGATGACGTATAGGCCATGTGCCAGGGCCGGCCGGCGCTTTCGAGCGCGTGGATGGCGCCGGCGCGGTAGAGGCAGCCGAGCGGAAAGCCGATCAGTGGCACCGACGACGCCTTCGCGTCGATCGGATGGCTCTTGCTGGTCACCCAATGCACCCGCTCCGGCCACACCGCGATCGCGCCCTTCTCGCCGGCCTCGCGCTTGAACAGGGCAAGATCGAGCTCGCCGCGTTCGAGATCGCGGGACAGGTTCTTGCTCTGGTCGGCGCGCACGTCCAGCCGCAGGCCCGGATGCGAGCGCGAGAACGTGCCAAGCAGCTTCGCCAGCCGATAGGCGGCGAAATCCTCGGGGATGCCCAGCCGGATCGCGCCTTCGCTGCCCGGCTGGCCGAGCACGTCGCGCGCCTCCTCGGCGAGCGACAGCAGGCGCCGCGCGTAGGACAACAACCGCTCGCCGGCCTCGGTCGGGCGCACGTCCTTGCCGTCACGGTGCAGCAGCACCTGGCCGACGTCCTCTTCCAGCCGCTTGATCTGCTGGCTGACCGTCGATTGCGTGCGATGGACGCGTTCGCTGGCGCGGGTGAAGCCGCCGGCATCGACCACCGAGACGAAGCTGCGCAGAAGCTCCAGATCGAGCATTTGCCGGCTCCATTCGAAAATCCACTGTATGACAGTAAATCATTTAATTTCCAAATGACAAGGGGACTCCCTAGATCGAGGGCTCAGGAGAATGCCAAGAGAAACTGCCATGTCGCTCACCCCCTCGATCGCTATCCCCCGCACCCGTTTCAATCCGCTGCCGCTTTATATCGGCCTGTTCTGCCTGCTCTGGAGCTTTGCCTTCGTCGCCGGCAAGATCGGTGTCACCGACTGCCCGCCGCTGATCCTGCTTGCGGCGCGCTTTTCGCTCGCCGGCATCTTGATCCTCGGCGTCTCGGCGCTGCGCCGCGATGCGTGGGAGATGACCTGGCGTGACGCCGCAATGTTCGCCGTGCTCGGCATCGCCAACAACGCGCTCTATCTCGGGCTCGGCTATACCGGCCTGCAATCGGTCTCCGCCGGCCTCGGCGGATTGATCGTGTCGGCCAATCCGGTGTTCACCGCGGCGCTCGCCGCGCTGCTGCTCGGCGAGGGCATGACCTGGCGCAAGGCGAGCGGCCTGCTGCTCGGTGTTGTCGGGGTCACCTTCATCGTCTGGCATCGCCTCGCGGTCGGCACCGACAGCGCGCACGGCATCGTCTTCACGCTGGCCTCGCTCGCCTCCATCGTCGCCGGCACCATTTTGTTCAAGCTGTTCGCGCCGAAGGGGAGCTTGTGGATCGGCAACGGCATCCAGAACATTGCCGCCGGGATCGTGCTCACGCCGATCGCGCTTGGTTTCGCCGATATCCGCGCCATCCAGTACACGCCTGGTTTGATCGGCGCCTTCGCCTTCCTGGTGCTCGGCGGCTCGATCCTCGCTTATCTGCTCTGGTTCCATCTCCTGAAAGTGTGTGGCGCGACCGCGGCCAGCGCCTATCATTTCCTGATGCCGCCGCTCGGCATGCTGTTCGCGTTCCTCGTGTTGGGGGAGCATGTCGAGGCGCGCGATCTCCTGGGGATCCTTCCGGTGGCGATCGGCATTTATCTCGTGACGCGCCCCGCCCAAACCGTCGTGACCAAGTCCGCCTCGTAACAGGAGTCCGCCATGCCCATCTCCATTACCCTGATCGGCGGCCCGACCGCGCTGATCGAGATCGACGGCTTTCGGCTCCTCACCGATCCGACCTTCGATGGTCCCGGCGCCTATCAACTGCCGCACGTCAAGCTTGAGAAGACGATCGGCCCCGCGCTGAAGGCCGACGCGATCGGCCCGGTGGATGCGGTGCTGCTGAGCCACGACCAGCACTCGGACAATCTCGACAATTCAGGCCGTGAACTGCTCTTCAAGGTGAAACGCGTGCTGACGACGGAAGCGGGCGCAAAGCGGCTCGGCGGTCACATCGAAGGCCTTGCGCCCTGGGACACGACGCAAGTGAGGGATCGCGATGGCAACACGCTGACCATCACCGCAACGCCCGCACGCCATGGTCCAGCAGGCATCGAGCCGCTGTCGGGGGACGTCATCGGCTTCGTGGTGTCCTCCAGCAACAAGGACAGTCGCGCGATCTATATCAGCGGCGACACCACCTGGTTCGATGGTGTTGCGGAAGTCGCGCGCCGTTTCGATTGCGGCGTGGTGCTGCCGTTTGCCGGCGCTGCGCAGACGCGCGGGCCGTTCCATCTCACCATGGACACCAACGACACCGTCGAGACTGCGCGCGCCTTTCCCGATGCGGTGATCGTTCCCGTCCATACCGAAGGCTGGGCGCATTTCCGTCAGAACGGCGAGGATTTGCGCAAGACCTTCGACGTCCTCGGCTTCGGCCCACGCCTGCGCCTGCTCGAGCCCGGCGTGCCCACGGTGATCGAGGCGCCTTAGATTCTTCTGTCATGCCCCGGCTTGACCGGGGCATCCAGTACTCCGCGGCCGTTGTTGCGAGAGCGAGGTCGCCAACGCTGGCCTCTGGAATACTGGGTCGCCCGGTCAAGCCGGGCGACGACGAGTGGAGAGAGCGTAGCCCCCCTCAATCCTTCCTGAACACGATTGACGCGGACCAGCCGCACATCAGCGCCAGGGCAGCGGTGACGAGGCCGTAGATGAATCCGTTCTGCCGCGCGCTCGTGGCGACGAACTGCTCGAAGCCGACCTTGACGATCTCGAACGCCGTCTCGGTCTTGGTCACGAGCGCGCCGCCCGCGAACAGTTTTATCTCGACCTCATAGGTCCCGATCGGGACCTCGGCGGGCAGCGGAATGCCGGTGCGGAACAGCGTCGGCGTCAGGAACGTCACTGCGGACGGATCCTCGCGGTAGAGCCCGCGCTGCGTGCGCAAGCGGATGAAGGCGCTGCGGAACGCGTCGTCCGGTACCACGTCGGCATAATCGGAGCCGACGCGCTGCGTCAGCAGCACGTTGTTGAGCCCGATCTGCTGGCGCCGCGCGATCTCGGGCGAGGTGATCTGGTCGAAGGGGCGATTGGCGAACAGCGCGAGATAGCTCGGCACCTGCAAAAATTGCCGGTAATCGGTGTTGATCCAGATGCCGAACCTTCGCTCCTTGCGCCGCGTCACCATGTCGGCGCGCGGGCCCAGCACGGTGACGACGAGATCGTAGGCATTGCGATTGGCTGGCGTCGCCGCATCCCTCTCCACCGAGCCGAACAGCACCAGCTCCTCGCCGGAATAGTTTGGTGTCACGGTGACGCGGTGGTTGGAGACCGACACGATCAGCCGCTCGGCGCGCGCGGCGCCGCCGGGCAGCAGCATCATGAGAGCCGCCAGGAAATTGGCGATGATTGCGCGCGCGATCATCCCGTCACCCCGATCTCGCGGATGGTGAAGAGATCTTCGGGGCGGAGCACGAGCTCGACCGCAAAGCGCAAGCCGACGGCGAGGATGAGCAGGCCCAGCAGAAGCCGCAACTGCTCACCGCGAATCTTCTGGCCGGCGCGCGCGCCAAATTGTGCACCGGTGACGCCGCCGACCATGAGGATCAGCGCCAGCACCGCATCGACCAGATGATTGGTTACCGCATGCAGCATGGTCGCGAACAGCATGGTGACCAGCGTCAGGATCATCGAGGTCCCGATCACCGTCGAGGTCGGCACCCGCAGCAAATAGATCATGATCGGCACCAGGATGAAGCCGCCGCCAATGCCCATGACGGCACCGATGAAGCCGATGATGATGCCGACCACGACGACAGGGATCACCGACAGATAGATCTTCGAGCGCTTGAAGCGCATCTTCAGCGGCAGGCCGTGAATCCAGTTGTGCGTGCGCCGCAGCGGTACGGCGCCGCGCCGGGTCCGCATCATCGCGCGCAGGCCTTCCGAGAACATCAGGCTGCCCACCGTCGTCAGCAGCACCACGTAGGAGAGCGCGATCATCAGGTCGAGCTGGCCGAGTGCGCGCAGCTGCGTGAAGGTCCACACCCCGAGCGCGGTGCCCGTCACGCCGCCCAATAGCAGGACTGTCGCCAGAGCCGGGTCGATTGCGCGTCGTCGCCAATAGGAGATCGCGCCGGAAAAGGACGAGGCCGCGATGTGGCTCGCGACGGACGCGACCGCGACCGCGGGCGCAATGCCGATGAAGATCAGCAGCGGCGTCATCAGGAATCCGCCGCCGATCCCGAACATGCCCGAGACGAAACCGACCGCGGCGCCCATCGCGAGCACCAGGAACACATTGACCGGAAGATCAGCGATCGGGAGGTAAAGCTGCATCGGGCACGTTCCGGCGAGATGGATCAAGCATGATCCGGAAAAGTGTGACGCGGTTTTCCGATAAGATCATGCTCCATTTGCGGAATGCTCGCGGGAAGGCAGAACGATTGCCGCGTCCCTCATTAGCCGAATTTGGCGGGCCGCGGGACAAGGAATCTTGCGGCGTGCGGCGTTTTCGCCCGTGGTCCGATCAGGATCGCTCGGCGTGGTGAATAGTTCAGATTAACGCGAGCCGATCCTCACCGCTTGCCGACGGGATCAGTGATCAGATTCATCGCCAGGGCCCGGTCGGGCGCGAGCCATCGCACTTCCCTGGTTTGCGACATGGCCTCGACGATCTCGGAGGAGATGCCCATGCGCGTCACATAGCCGAGCACTGCGCCGGCCGTGCGCTGGGCGTCGGCGATGGGGTCACTGCCCGGTGCACTGTTCGTGAAGCGATGAACCCCAAGCGCCGATCCCTCAACGCCATAGCGAATCTTGCCGCCGGCATAGACGAGCACGCAGGCGCTGGCGCAATAGGCCGGCCGCACTCGGCCCGAGGCGTCGGCGACACCAACGGCGGTCGATAGCCCGCGCGCACGGATCGTTTCGCCCATGATGACGGCCTGGTTGAGGTTGCCACCCGGCGAGGATAGCAGGACGAGCTCGCCGGGAGCGAGATGCGCGTCGTCCAGCCGGTCACGCAGCCAGCTCGCGGCCGCCGGCCCGATCTCGCCGCTGACGGCGAGTGCGCGCCGGCCACGCGCGGCGCCGCCGAGATCGACATTGGCGATGACGGTCGAACTCAGGCTCGGCGAGACATACTGGTCCCTCCAGTAGGCCCAGGCCTCGGGCCGCGACATGTCGCGATAGGCACGGATGAGCACACCCGAGGACAGGAGCAGAAAGATGACGACCGACCAGAACAGCCGCCTGCGCGCCGGCAGGGGCGCCGGCCGCTCGACTGTGAGTCGTGGGGCCTCAGCGCGCGAGGGCGCAATGCGCGGACCGGTGGGAGAGCTGCGGAAGGAGCTTTCCTCCCGGCGATCAGTCTCGGACAAGGGGACCTCTTGCTGCTGGACACCCTGCAGGTGTCACGCAGTTCTACACGGCATCGGCAGAGAGGTATACGACGCCGCAACCGCACGTCGCGACGTGATGTTGTCCTAGAGCGAGTGAGATTGCGAACCACGAGGGAGGTGCGCTCCCTCTCCCGCTTGCGGGGAGAGGTGCAGCGAGCCTGCGGCCAGATCGACTAATTCTCTTGGCGCTTTAATGCGCCAGCAAGGCCTGGCGCTTGGTCGCAACAGGCTTGGGCGCGGGCTTGGTGCTGGCCTGCGCCGGGGCGCTGTCCCAGCCGCCGGCGGGGGCTGCGACGTTGACGGCATCGTCCGGCTGCGGCTCCGCGCTGAAGGTCTGGATCGCGAGCTTGGCGGCGGCGAGCGACTGCGGGTCGAGCCGTTTGGCAACGTCGTCGCGCTTGGTCGCTGCATCGGCGTCGCCCTGTGCGGCAGCGAGGCTGAACCATTTATAGGACTCGGCCAGATTCTGTTCGACGCCGATCCCGCGGGCATAGAGGATGCCGAGATTGTACTGGCTGTCGGCGACGCCGCGATCGGCGGCCTTGCGGAACCAGAGCGACGCGCTCTTGTAATTGGGGCCGCGTCCGCCGCCATCGGCGTCGAGCACGGCGAGATTGTGCATGGCCTTGGCGTTGCCGCGCTCGGCAGCCTGCGTGTAGTAGCGGCGGGCGATGTCGGCGTCCTTCTGCACGCCGAGGCCCTTCTCATAGAGCGTGCCGAGCCGGAAGGTCGCAAGCACCACGCCGGCCTGCGCCGCGCGGTCATACCATTTGGCGGCTTCCTCGTAGTTTGCAGCCACGCCTTTGCCTTCGGCGAAGCGCAAGCCGATCTCGTAGGCCGCGGTCGCATCGCCCTTCATCGCGGCGGCGCGCAGCACCGGACCGCCGATGCCGTCGGCCAGCCGCTCGCTCGGCGGCACCTGGACGGTGCCGAGCCGCGCGCGCGACGGCGTCGTCGGGATCGCGCCGGTGATATCGCTATTGCCGGACGCCGGCTGCGCAGTCACCGCCGGTGGGGGCGGAATCTCGACCGACGCGGCGCTGCCGGAAGAGGCGGGAGCTGCATTGTTCAGGGATTGCCGGCCGAGCGGGGTCGGCGAGGTCATGGACGGCGTGACCTGCTCGGGCACGGCGGGTTTCGCACTGCTCTCGGCGGGGGCAGGAGCTTGCGGCGCCGGCGCGCTTGCGGGGGTCTCCATCGCCGGCACCGGCGGGGCGCTGCCGCCGCCATCGAGCAGGTTCATCGCCATCTTGAAGGTGCCGAGCACGATCACGACCACGCTCGCGCCAACCAGCAGCGAGCGGATCTTCGAGGTGATGGTCGAGCCTTCCTTGCTCTTGTCCTTGGCGGCGCCGCCCGCGGCCGCCTTGCCACCACGGCCGGGCTTCTCGGGCTGCGCCGCGGCGGCCTGCGCGGCCCGGCGTGCGGCGGCGATGAAGCTCGACGACGACACCGGTTCCTTGGGCGGGGCGGGAATTTCGCTGATCGCGCTTTCGGACGCGGCAATGCGCTCCGACGGCGTGGCGGCTCGGCCGCTCGGCCGCGTGCCCGGCTCCAGCGGATGATCCGGCGGCAGCTCGGGCGCGATCGCAGCGCGCGCAGGCGCGGCATGCGGCTCGAGGATTTCGCTGATCGCGCGCGGCGGAACAGGCGGTGCCGCCGGCACCGGCGGCGGAGCAACCGGCGTTGCGGCGTGGAATTCGCGTGGCGCGGCGACGAAGGCCGCTTGCGCTGCGGCCGGATTGGGCAAATCGGGCTTGATGTCGGCCTTGATGTCGGCCTTGGGCAGCTGCTGCGACGGCATCACGCTGCGCGCCGGTTCGGCCGGCATCGCCGGTGCTGCGAAGTTCTGCGGCGCAGCCAGAGGCGGCGCGCTGCGCACCGCGCGCAGGTCGCCCTCGATCATCGAAAGGCGATCGACGACATGGCCGAGCGTGCCGTGCACGGCTTCGAGCGAGTCCTGCGTGTGGCGGTTGGTTTCGGCCTGGCTGAAGCGGATGTCGGAGAGCTCGCGCTTGACGAGATCGACCACGCCGGAATCGGAGGCCGGTGCCGAGCTGCGGCTCTCGGCGAGCGCGGCGTAAGTCGCCTGCTGCCGCTCAAGGTGCCGCAAGATGTCGTGCAGGCCGTCTTCTACGCGGCTCAGATTGCCATTGCGCGGATCCGACGCAGCCTCGATCCGCTCCAGGAGATACGACACGCGCTGCTCGAGATGCGCGAAGGTGGAGGCGGAGTCGCCGCCGACCTGCATGCGGTCGAAGCGATCGGACAGCGCGCGGATCGCGTTTTCCAGATGCTCGCTGCTTTCGGACGGCGCAGGACGCTCGCGCGTCTCCAGCGCCGCGGTGAGCGCGGCGATGCGCTGCTCCAGCACCGCAAAACCGTCGCTGTTGGGGGCGGAGGGGCGGGTGATCTGGTCGACCTTGGACGACAGCAGCTGCACGTCCTCGGACAGCCGTGCCAGCGCCTCGTTGGAGGCGACGTTGGACACGATGCCGCGCAGCGCCGAGATCGCGCCTTCGAGCTGCTGCACCGTGCCGGGATCGTCACTGGCGCGCAGGATCAGGTCGAGCTTGGCGCCGAGGTTGCGGATCGCCTCGTCATAGCCGGTGAGCTGCTCGGCCGGCGTCAGCGTACGCAGCACCTGCTTGATTTCGGACAGCGCGTGCTCGACACCGGCGAGCGCCTGGCCGTCGGTGCTGGAAGTGCGCGTCTCGTCGATGCGACGATGCAGCGAGCGGATCTCGTTCTCGATCGATTCGATCGCGCGGCGCGGCATCGCCTCGGTGATGGCGTGGCGGATCTCCGCAAGCTCGTTGCGGAACGCGGTGATCGACTGCTCGATGTGATCGGGGCGCTGCATCGCCTCGATCTGGCTGGTGATCTTGAGGAGATGCCGTTCGAGCGCGGAGAAGTCGGGCCCCGGCGGCGGAGGCGGCGGTGCGTAGGCTTGGGTAGCGGGCGCCAGGGGCGGAGACATGTGAGGCGCCAAGGGATTGGGAGGCGCCAAGGGAGGTGACATGGCGGGAGCCATCGGCGCGGCGGGTGCGATCGAGGGTGCTGCGCGCGGCGGAATCTGCCGGGGCACAAAGCTGTCGAGCTCGTTCTGCCGCGCGGTGATTTCGGCCACCGCAACGTCGAGCGAGGCGGGGCTGAGCGGCGGCGAGTTGCGATAGACCTGCGCTGCCGCGCGCTCGACCATCTCGGCCTGGCGCTGGCGCGTATCGACCGGGGCGGGCCGCGGTGCCTGCTGGCCCTGCGGCCGCGATATCTGCGACAGCCGCGCATCGAGCCGCGAGATCGCGTCGTTCAACTGGCGCGCGACGCCCTGCTCGCGCGAGGTGTCCTGACGCGAAGTGTCCTGGCGCGGCGCGGGCTTTGAGATCCGTTCGATCTGTTGGGTGATCGCATCCAGCCGCTGGTGGATGTCGGCGACGTCGCGGCTTTCCTGACTCGGTGCTTGGCTCAGTCCCTGCGGGGCTTGCGGACGCTGCTCGTAAGGTCCGCGGTAGTTCGGCGGGGTCGTGTCGCCGAGGGTGGAGTTCAGCCAATCGTTGAGTGACATGCCGGCACGGCGCGCTGCTGCTTCGGCGCGCTCCCTGACGGATGGATCAATGCCGTCAACACTCCACGATACGCGCGAATTCATGACTTCTGTCCGGTTCCGACTTCGGCACCCCACCCGATGCCTCCAGCTTCCCCGCGCGTCCCAGTTGTAGAGACAATTCCATTCGGCGCGGGTCGTCTGCCTCAAAAACCGACTTTTCTCTGTTACGGTAAATAACGGGTTAAGGAAGCCGTCGCCGCCGTCTTAAAGTTGGGCGCGGGGAACAAGAGGGGCCGAGAGACCTTGGTGGTTCGTCGTGCAAGGGTGGCCCGCCACATTCACCGGTGTCATGCCCCGGCTTGACCGGGGCATCCAGTACGCCGCGGCCTCTCGGCCCTAGCTGCGCTGCCTCTGGAATACTGGATCGCCCGCTTTCGCGGGCGATGACAGCGGAGTGGGTTGGCGGCAATCGGGCTTTGGAGACGCTATCGTCAGCCCTTCTCGCGCTTGCCCCCGTCGATCGGCACCACGGTGCCGCGCGCGTTCATGGTCGACAGTGCCTCGAGGGTCTCTTCGCAGAAATCGGCCACCATCTGCTCGTGCCGCGCGCCGAGGCGGAGCAGCAGCAGATTGCCGAGGTCGAGCACGCCCGATGCCTCGCCGTCCGGAAAGCGCTTCTTCAGGATGCGCTCGTAGTTCTCGTGGCGGTCGCGGTGGTGCTCGAGCCGGGCCATCAGGTCGGTGCGCAGGGGTTCGATGTCGAGGCTGTCGAGGGCGTGGAGGCGGACCAGGAGGTCGTCCTTGATCGAGGGCGGTGTGCTCGGCCGCGCGGCCCAGTGCCGCAGCGCTGTTCGTCCCTCCCCGGTGAGCGTATAAACCAGCTTGTTGGGCTTGCCGGATTGCACGACCTCGCGGCCCTGGATGTAGCCGCGGTCGCGCAGCTTGGACAGTTCGCGATAGATCTGCTGGTGATCGGCCTTCCAGAAGAAGCCGATCGAGGAGTCGAACGTCTTGGCGAGCTCGTAGCCCGTCATCGGACGTTCCGTCAGGCATGCGAGGATTGCGTCGCCCAGCGCCATGACACCGGCTCCTTCAAGAAGTCCCGACCAATTGACTTGACTTTATGCATATCGGCGCATATGCGTCAATGTGCATATGGCGGGCGGGCCGGTTGCCCAGCCGGCGTCAGCCTTCGCGCTACTTTGCATGGGGTTGTTTTCAAGTTTTTGCCACGGCCTTTATCAAGGGAGGCACCCTGAGAATGACCGGCCTCGATTCCTGGTACGGCTACATGAAGTCCCATAACCGCGCCGCGCTGTGGGACCTGCTTCACCCCGATGCCATCTTCGAAAGTCCCGTCGTGCACACGCCGCAGCGCGGGCGCGACATCACCTTCAAATATCTGTCGAGCGCCGAGAAGGTGCTCGGCGGCCCCGGCTTCAGCTATGTCGGCGAGTGGCGAAGCGCGAGCGGCGCCGTGCTCGAATTCAAGACCATGATCGATGGCATCGAGATCAACGGCGTCGACATCATCACCTTCGATAACGAGGGCCGCATCACGCATTTCAAGGTGATGGTGCGTCCGCTCAAGGCCATCAACATGCTGCACCGCTTGATGGCGGAGCAGCTCGCCGCACAACAATGACGCTGCCCTGCGGTTGCGGAAACGGTTAGACTCGCGACAAAGACTGCGCCTCAGGGCGTTTTTCAAGAATACCACCACTTAACGGCCCCATGCCGGGAGAACGCCATGCCGATCTATAAAGCCCCCGTCGAAGACGTGAACTTCCTCTTCAACGACGTCTTCCAGATCGATCGCTACGACAATCTGCCGGGCTTCTCCGACGCCTCCAGCGATGTGCGCGAGGCGATCCTGGGCGAAGCCGCCAAGCTCGCCGAAGAGGTGCTCCAGCCGCTCAATCGTGTGGGTGATCTCGAAGGCTGCAAGCGCGCTGACGACGGCAGTGTCACCACGCCGAAAGGTTTCAAGGACGCCTTCAGGCAGCTCGCCGAGGGCGGCTGGCTCGGCCTCTCCGTGCCGACCGAATTTGGCGGGCAGGGCCTGCCGGTGGCGCTGAGTCAGGCGGTCAACGAATTCCAGTGCTCGGCCAACATGGCTTTCGCGATGTACGGCGGTCTGACCATGGGCGCGACCGCAGCGCTGCTGGTGCACGGCAGCCCCGAGCAGAAGAAGACCTACGTTCCGAAGATGGTGGCGGGCGAATGGACCGGCACCATGAACCTGACCGAGCCGCATTGCGGCACCGACCTCGGCATGCTCCGCACCAAGGCGGTGCGCCAGGCCGACGGCAGCTTCAAGATCACGGGCACGAAGATCTTCATCTCGGCCGGCGAGCATGATCTCGCTGGCAACATCATCCACCTCGTGCTCGCTCGCATCGAGGGTGCGCCTGCCGGCATCAAGGGCGTATCGCTGTTCGTGGTGCCCAAGTTCCTGGTCAACGCTGACGGCTCCGTCGGTGCACGCAACGGCGTGGTCTGCGGCTCGATCGAGCACAAGATGGGCATCCACGGCAATTCCACCTGCGTGATGAACTACGAAAACGCCACCGGCTGGCTGATCGGCGAAGAGAACAAGGGCATGCAGGGCATGTTCGTGATGATGAACGAGGCCCGCCTCGGCGTCGCCGTGCAGGGTCTCGCGCAGTCGGAAGTCGCCTACCAGAACGCAGTCGCCTATGCCCGCGAGCGTGTCCAGGGCCGCGCGCTCACCGGCGCGAAGGCGCCGGACAAGCCGGCCGATCCGATCATCGTGCATCCCGACGTGCGCCGCACGCTGCTGTCGATCCGCGCCTTCAACGAGGCCGCGCGTGCCTTCGTGGTGTGGACCGCGCTGAAGAGCGACGTCGCCCACCGCTCCGAGGATCCCAAGGACCGCCAGGCCGCCGACGATCACATGGGCCTGATGACCCCCGTGCTGAAGGGCTTCCTCACCGACTACGGCTTTGCCAACGCGGTGCAGGCGCAGCAGATGTATGGTGGCCACGGCTACATTGCGGAGCAGGGTATGGAGCAGTTCGTGCGCGATGCGCGCATTGCCATGATCTATGAAGGCGCCAACGGCATCCAGGCGCTCGACCTCGTCGGCCGCAAGCTGCCGCGCGACGGTGGCCGCGCCATCATGGCGTTCTTCGGCGAGGTGATGGGCTTTGCCAAGGAGAATGGCGGCGACGAGGCGCTGAAGCCTTTCGTTGCCCCGCTCTCGACCGCGCTCGGCCATCTGCAGCAGGCCACCACCTGGCTGATGCAGAACGCGATGGCAAAACCCGACAATGCCGGCGCTGCCGCAACCGACTACCTGCATCTCTTCGGCTTCGTTGCGCTCGGCTACATGTGGGCGCGGATGGCCAAGGTCACGCTAGGGAAGATTGCCGAGTCCGGGGCCACGCCCTATCTCTCCACCAAGCTCGTCACCGGCCGCTTCTTCATGGAGCGGATGCTGCCGGAGACCGCCGCCAACCTCGCGCGCATCCAGGCCGGCTGCGCCACCGTCATGGAACTGCCGGCGGAAGCATTTTAAAGCCCGCTTCCGTCGCCAGGTCCCAATCGCATCTAGACATCACATCAGGAGGGCGTCATGCCTGAGGCATTCATTTACGACCACGTTCGCACGCCGCGCGGCCGCGGCAAGCCGGACGGCGCGCTGCACGAGGTCACCGCGCTGGCGCTCGCCACCGTGCCGCTGCAGGCGCTGAAGGAGCGCAACAACCTGCCCGTGGACTCCGTCGATGACGTCGTGCTCGGCGTGGTCGATCCGGTCGGCGAGGCCGGCAGCGACATCGCGCGCTTTGCGGCGCTCAAAGCCGGCCTCGGTGAAGCCGTCCCCGGCGTGCAGATCAGCCGCTTCTGCGCCTCCGGCCTCGATGCCGTGAACTTCGCTGCTGCCCAGGTCATGAGCGGCCAACATGAGCTGGTGATCGGCGGCGGCGCCGAATCCATGAGCCGCGTCGGCATCGGCGCCTCCGGCGGTGCATGGCCGATGGACCCCTCGATGGCGGTGCCGGCCTATTTCATGCCGCAGGGCGTCTCGGCCGATCTGATCGCCACCAAGTACGGCTTCTCCCGCGACGACGTCGACGCCTACGCCGTGCAAAGCCAGCAGCGTGCCGGCAAGGCCTGGGACGAAGGTCGCTTCAACAAGTCGGTCGTTCCGGTGAAGGACATCAACGGACTCACCATCCTCGCCAAGGATGAGCATATGCGGCCCACCACGACGATGCAGTCGCTGGCGCAGCTCCAGCCGTCCTTCACCATGATGGCGCAGATGGGCGGCTTCGATGCGGTTGCGGTCCAGTCGCATCCGGAGATCGAGCGCGTCAATTACGTGCATCACGCCGGCAACTCTTCCGGAATCGTCGACGGCGCCGGCGCCGTGCTGCTCGGCAGCAAGGAGGCGGGCGCGAAATATGGCATGAAGCCGCGTGCAAAGATCCGCGCCTTCGCCAACATCGGCTCGGAGCCTGCGATGATGCTGACCGGCCCGGTGGACGTCACTGAAAAGCTGTTTGCGCGCTCTGGCATGAAGAAGTCGGACATCGACCTGTTCGAGCTCAACGAGGCCTTCGCTTCCGTCGTGCTGCGCTATATCCAGGCCTTCGACATCGACAACGCCAAGATCAACGTCAATGGCGGCGCGATCGCGCTCGGCCATCCCCTTGGCGCCACCGGCGCGATGATCCTGGGCACCGTGCTCGACGAGCTCGAGCGCACCAACAAGTCGACCGCGCTGGTGACGCTGTGCATCGGCGGCGGTATGGGCACCGCGACCATCATCGAGCGGGTGTGACGAGCTGCCGTAGGGTGGGCAAAGCGAAGCGTGCCCACCACTGATGTCTCCGCGAATGATGGTGGGCACGGCGCGAGCGCGCCTTTGCCCACCCTACGAGATCCAGAGTCAACCGCCAGCGCCTGAGATCGGCAGCCGGCACCGAGGAGCAACCAACATGGCTTACAAGAACTTCAAGGTTGAGACCGACGCCGACGGCATCGCGCTCGTCACCTGGGACATCCCGGGTCGTTCGATGAACGTGCTCGACGAAACCTCGACCAGCGAGCTCGATGCGATCGTGAAAGAGACCACGGCGGATGCCGCCGTGAAGGGCGTCGTCATCACCTCCAGCAAGGAGGCGTTCTGCGCCGGCGCCGATCTGTCGATGCTCGAGGGCATGAACCAGGCCTACGCAAAGGTCCTCAAGGAGCAGGGCGAGACGGCCGCGAACCAGATGCTGTTCGACCAGAGCCGGCGCTTCTCGCAGGTGCTGCGCTCCATCGAAACCTCCGGGAAGCCGTGGGCGGCCGCGATCAACGGGCTGGCGCTTGGCGGCGGCTTCGAGATCACGCTGTGCTGCCACTATCGCGTGGCGGCGGAGAATCCCAAGACGCGCCTCGGCCTGCCCGAGGTCAAGGTCGGCCTGTTCCCCGGCGCCGGCGGCACGCAGCGCGTGCCGCGCCTGGTGCCGCCGCAGGATGCCATGACCATCTTGCTCAAGGGCGATCCCGTCGCGCTCGACAAGGCCAAGCAACTCAACCTGATCCACGCCATCGTTCCCGCGGCCGATCTGATCAAGGCGGCAAAGGATTGGATCAAGGGCGGCGGCAAGGCGGTCGCGCCCTGGGACGAAAAGGGCTTCAAGCTGCCCGGTGGCCCGGTGTTCTCCAAGAACGGCATGATGATGTTCCCGGCCGGCAACGCCATCTACCGCCGCGAGACCTACGATAATTATCCCGCCGCGCGCGCGATCATGAGCTGCGTCTATGAAGGTCTGCAGTTGCCGATCGACGCCGCATTGCGCGTCGAGTCGCGCTACTTCACCTCGGTGCTGCGCTCGAAGGAAGCGGCGGCCATGATCCGCAGCCTGTTCCTGTCGATGCAGGAGCTGAACAAGGGGGCGCGCCGTCCGAAGGATGTGCCGCCGACCAAGGTGAAGAAGATCGCCGTGATCGGCGCCGGCTTCATGGGCGCGAGCGTCGGCTACGTTTCGGCCCGCGCAGGTCTTGACGTCGTGCTGATCGACCGCGACCAGGAAAGTGCCGACAAGGGCAAGGCGCATGCCCAGAAGGTGATCGAGGAGCAGATCAAGAAGGGGCGCGCCAAGCCCACGGATGCCGAAGCGCTGCTCGCGCGCATCACGCCGACCGCGGACTATGCTGCGTTGAAGGACGTCGACCTCGTCATCGAGGCCGTCTTCGAGGACCGTAAGGTCAAGGCGGACACCTTCGCCAAGGCGCAGGAATATCTCAAGCCTGACGTGATCTTCGCGTCGAACACGTCCACGCTGCCGATCACCTCGCTGGCCGAGAGCTTCAAGGACCAGGGCAAGTTCGTCGGCATCCACTTCTTCTCGCCGGTCGAGAAGATGATGCTGGTCGAGATCATCCTTGGCAAGAACACCGGCGACGTCGCGCTGGCAACTGCGCTCGACTACGTCCGCACCATCGGCAAGACGCCGATCGTCGTGAACGATAGCCGCGGCTTCTTCGCCAACCGCTGCGTCGGCCGCTACGTCGCCGAAGGCAACGAGATGTTCCTCGAAGGCGTCCCGCCGGCGATGATCGAGAATTGCGCCAAGATGGCCGGCATGCCGGTCGGCCCGCTCTCGCTGTCCGACGAAGTCGCGCTCGACCTCGGCCTGAAGATCATGAAGGCGACGGAAGCCGATCTCGGCCCCAACGCCATCAACCCCGATCAGAAGAAGCTGATGGTAGAGATGGTCGAGATGCAGGGCCGCCTGGGACGCAAGAACAGCAAGGGCTTCTACGACTATCCGGAGAAGGGCAAGGGCCAGAAGAGCCTGTGGCCGGGGTTGTCAGCGCTCCAGCCGAAGCAGCTCGACCCCGACACACTCGACGTCGAGGAGCTCAAGCAGCGCTTCCTGGTGGTGCAGGCGGTGGAAGCCGCGCGCACGGTGGAGGATCACGTCATCACCGATCCCCGCGAAGCGGACGTCGGCTCGATCCTCGGCTTCGGCTTTGCGCCGTTCACCGGCGGTACGCTGTCCTACATCGACTTCATGGGCACGAAGAGGTTCGTCGAGCTCTGCCACAGGCTGGAAGCCAAGTACGGCTCCCGCTTCACCCCGCCGAAGCTCCTCGAGGAGATGGCGGCAAAGGGCGAGACCTTCTACGGCCGCTTCGCGCCGAAGAAGTCGGCGGCGTAAGCCCGTTACCCCGTCTCGCATCCTCGGTAGTCAAAAGGCCGGATCGTCGATCCGGCCTTTTCTTGTCCGTGGTCGCGACGCCTCACGCCGCCTGCAAGAGCCCTTCGCGCTTCAAGGCTTCCTGCACCTTCGGCCGCGCGGCGACGCGAGCCTTGTAGGTGAGAAGGTTCGTGAGGGCCGAGAGGTCGAACTTCAGCCGCTCCGCCCAGGTCAGCATGGTGAAGAGATACCCGTCGGCGACGGTGAACTGCTGGCCCATCAAATAGTCGCGACCGGTGAGCTGGCCGTCGATATATTTCAACTTGCCCATCACGCGATCCCTGAAGAACGCCTTGGCATCGTCGGCCAGCACCGGCGAGAACAGCGGACCAAAGCTCTTGTGCACCTCCGAGGTGAGGAAGTTCAGCCACTCCAGCAGCTTGTAGCGCTCGGAACTGTCGCGCGCGGGCACCAGGCCCTTGGCCGAGGCCTGATCGGCGATCATCTGGACAATGACCGGGCCTTCGGTCACGATCTCACCGCTGTCGAGGCCGAGCGCCGGCACTTGGCCCTTGGGATTGACCTTCAGATAATCCTCACCGTTTTCGAGCTTCTTGGCGCGGATATCGACCTTGACGAGATCGTAGGGCAGGTCGGCTTCGAGGAGGGCGATGTGGGGAGACAACGAGCACGCTCCCGGCGAGTAATAGAGTTTCATAGAATTTTCTCCTCTCGATGGTTGGTTGGGGCGGAAGAACGCCTACATGCATTTGCATGGAATAATAGTCAAGATTGATGCAGGTGCATCAAGTGCGCTAAGAACGGGCTACTTCACTTGAGCGGGACCATGAAACGCAAACCATCAACCGAGGCGACGTCTGCCTGGATCCGCCTGATGCGGGTGCAGAGCCGCGTGCTCGACTGCGTGGAGCAGGACCTGAAGAAGGCCGGCTTCCCGCCGCTCGCCTGGTATGATGCGCTTCTCGAACTGTCGCGCGCGCCGTCGGGCGAGCTGCGCCCCGTGGAGCTCGAGCGCCAGATGCTGATTCCGCAATATTCGACCTCGCGGCTGATCGACCGCCTGGTCGACGAGGGCCTCGCAGTGCGCCGCGAATGCAAGATCGACAAGCGCGGCCAGTTCGTCGAGATCACGGAGGCCGGTCGCGAGCTGCAGAAGCGGATGTGGGGTGCCTATTCCGCCGCAATCGAGAAGTATGTCGGCTCGAAACTGTCCGATGCGGACGCCGTCAAGCTCAGCGGTCTGCTCGACCGGCTCGGTTGCTCCTGCGGCGAGATGAAGCTGCCGGTCGCCAACGAAAGCACACCGTTGCGATGATCCCGCAGCAAACCAAAATGTCCGCGCAACCGGTGGGTTCGCGGACCATCCCTGTCACCCGCGCGCGTTCGGTCGAAGCGCTTTTGATTAGAGTTTGATATGGCGCGAGACCAGATCGATATGACGCCGCTGCAATCGCGCGACGAGCTCGTCGCGTGGTTCGAGGCCGGCTGCAAGCCGGTGGACGATTTCCGTATCGGCACCGAGCATGAGAAGACGCCGTTCACGCTCGAAGGCCACCGCCCGGTTCCCTATGAGGGAGCGCGAGGCATCGGCGCGCTGCTCGAAGGCATGAAGCTCCTGCTCGGCTGGGAGCCGATCATGGAGAAAGGCAACATCATCGGCCTCTACGACGTTACCGGCGGCGGCGCGATCTCGCTCGAACCGGGCGGGCAGTTCGAATTGTCCGGCGCGCCGGTCGAGACCGTGCACCAGACGCAGAGTGAGCTGATGGCGCATCTGGCGCAGGTGCGTGAGATCGCGACCCCGCTCGGCATCGGCTTCCTTGGCCTCGGCATGACACCGTCCTGGTCGCGCGCCGACATTCCGGTGATGCCGAAAGGCCGCTACAAGATCATGACCAACTACATGCCGAAGGTCGGCAAATACGGCCTCGACATGATGTACCGAACCTGCACGGTGCAGACCAATCTCGACTTCTCCTCCGAAGCCGACATGGTCAAGAAGCTGCGCGTCTCGCTCGCGCTTCAGCCGGTCGCAACCGCCCTGTTTGCCAATTCGCCGTTCACCGAAGGCAAGCCCAACGGCTTGTTGTCGTTCCGCTCGGAAATCTGGCGCGACACCGACAATGCACGCTCCGGCATGCTTCCTTTCGCCTTCGAGGACGGCATGGGCTTTGAGCGCTATATCGACTATGCGCTCGACGTGCCCATGTATTTCGTCAAGCGCGGCGATGATTACATCGACGTGTCGGGCTCCTCCTTCCGCGCCTTTTTCGAAGGCCGCAACAACAACCTTCCCGGCGAGCGTCCGACGTTGTCGGACTGGGCCAATCATCTCTCGACGATCTTCCCGGAAGTGCGGCTGAAGCGCTACCTCGAGATGCGCGGCGCCGATGGTGGTCCCTGGGGCCGGCTGCCGGCGCTGTCGGCGTTCTGGGTCGGGCTGCTCTATGACAACGCCTCGCTCGATGCCGCCTGGGATCTGGTGAAGCACTGGAGCACGCATGAGCGCCAGGCGCTGCGCGACGATGTGCCGCGCTTCGGCTTCAAGGCCCGGATCAAGGACCGCTATCTCTTCGAGATCGCCAAGGAATGCCTGGTGCTGGCCCATGCCGGCCTGCGGCGCCGCGGCCGGGTCGACCAGCTCGGCCGGGATGAGACCCGCCATCTGGAGCCGCTGGACCGCATCATCGATTGCGGACGCACGCCGGCCGAGGAGATGCTTGAGAAATTTCACGGCCCCTGGAAGGAATCGGTGGAACCGGCATACGCGGACTACGCGTTCTAGCTCAGCCGGGTCAGTGGCGCGCGCCGTTCATCGCCCGTACAGGTTTGCGGCGATCAAATGACCGACTGAAAAAACTGAGCGCGTTCAATAACTCGAAAGCTGTTCTGATGGGGAAGGGCCGCCTGGCTGGGGCCTTGATGGCAAAGCTCATGGCAAGAGCCATGACGAGGGTCGTGGCACAGGGTATGGCGTGGGTCATGCTGCTGGCGATCCTGCCTGCCATCGTGCCGGCGAGCGCCCAGACCGCATTCGACCGGCCGGGCGGTGACTATTTCAACACGCCCGTTGCGTCAGGTGATCCCGAGGATTGCGCGCTGCTGTGTGAGCGCGACCGGCGCTGCCGGTCCTGGAGCTTCAGCTATCCCGACGTCGAGGGTGCGCCTGCGGTGTGCTGGCTGAAGAACACCGTGCCGCCGCGCATTCCGGCGAATTGCTGCATCTCGGGCGTCCGCGGCGCGGGCGTCATCGAGCCCCGCGTCGAGGGCGTAGAAACGTCGATCGACCGCCCCGGCGGCGACCTGCGCAATTTCGAACTGAAGGCCGACGACGGCGAGGAGGCCTGCAAGGCCGCCTGCATCGCCGACAACAAATGCCGGGCCTTCACCTTCGCCCGCCCCGGCTACACGGGGCGCGAGGCGAAATGCTTCCTGAAGAAGGAAATCAAGCCGCCGCGCAGGAAGGCGGGGTTCACGTCGGGCGTGGTGAGGTAGGGGTTCTCGTGCCCCGGGCGCAGTGCAGCACGCAAGTGATGCACTGCTGAACCGGGGCCCATGGCGCCAGGTTCCGGCTCTGCGTCGCGTCACTGCGTGCCGCGCCGCGTCCGGGACACGAGACCTACTCCGCCGCAATGATCGTGATTTCCGGCCACAACGATTTCCATCGCTGAGCCTTCGTCGCGTAACTCGCCGCAGAGAAATTCGGGCCTGGATTGGGACGCGCGATCAATCCCGCGACATCATCGAACCCATGCGGCGCATAGACGTCGTAGCCCTCGTCGGCACGCCGGATGCCGATCTGCGTGTTCTGCGTTAGAAAGCGGTCGATGCCATGGGTCGAACAGGTCAGCGGTGGATAGGGCAGGCCGTGCTTGCCGGGATACCACAGATGCACGCGCGCCTGGTTGCGCGCTTCGATCTTCGCGCCGAGATACGCAAGGCTGCCCGCCAGCTTGCGGATCACCGCGTCCTCCGCCTCCCACGAGGTGTCAGGGTCGAAATAGAACACATCGTAGTCGGCGATGCCGTGATCGATCGCACGTCCCGTGATCACGTTCCAAGCCGTCTGGACCAGACATCCCGACACCAGCCAGGCATCCGGCAGCGCAAGCTGCGCGAGCGCGTCGCTGATCGCAACGTTGACCGGATTGCGGAGTGCCAATGCGAGGAATTCGTTGCGGGTCATCGGGAATCGTGGGGTGGGCAAAGGCGCGCTCTTCGCGCGTCGTGCCCACCATCTCACCTGGATTGCGACAGAAGCGGTGGGCACGCTTTCGCTTTGCCCACCCGACGATCCTTCCGGCTCCGTGCCTCACTTCACCGCGGTAAAGAACCGCGCCATCCGGAAGCCCGACAGCCAGGTCCACACTGGCTGGCCACGCATGCCGAGATCCCAGGAGCCGAGCACGGCATCGGCGCGGCCGACGAGATTGTCGATTGGCAATAGCCCGACGCCGCCGGAGCGCAGTGGCACGCGGCTGTCCGCGGAGTTGTCCCTGTTGTCGCCGAGCACGAAGAGATGCCCGGCCGGCACGGTTACTTCCGGCGTGTTGTCGAGCGGGCCGTTGTCGCGCATCTTGAAAATGAGATGCGAGACGCCGTTCGGCAGCGTCTCGACATAGCGATAGGCGGGCTCGCTGCCGCCGTTGTCGTCCTCGGCCTGGCCAACGCCGTCCGGCTTCAGCTCGGCGGGACGGTCGTTGATGAAGAGCTGGCCCTGTCGCATCTGGATGCGGTCGCCGGGCAGACCGACCACGCGCTTGACCCAGGCCTGCGAGCGATCGCCGGGCCAGCGGAACACGACGACGTCGCCGAGCTTCGGCGTCTCGGCGAAGACGCGGCCGGTTTCCGGCAGGTTGATCTGGATCGGCAGCGACGAGGTGCCATAGCCATAGGGGAATTTCGAGGCAAGCAGTGCGTCGCCGATCAGCAAGGTCGGCTCCATCGAGCCCGACGGCACGTAGAACGGCTCGGCCAGCGCACCCTTGGCGATGAACACGGCAGCGACGATGCCAGCAAGCTGCACGAGCTGTCCGCGCCAGGTGCTCTTGCCGCTGTTCTTGCCGCTAGTCTTGGGCTTGGTTGTTGCAGTCATTTTCTCAACGCTCATGCGCCCGTACCACCCACCGTAATCCGTTCCATCAGAAGCGTCGGCTGGCCGACGCCGACCGGTACGCCCTGGCCGTTCTTGCCGCAGGTGCCGATGCCTGTATCGAGCGCGAGATCGTTGCCGATTGCGCGGATGCGATGCAGGTCGGTCGGCCCGTTGCCGATCAGCATGGCGCCCTTCAGCGGCGCGCCGATCCTGCCGTTCTCGATCTTGTAGGCCTCGGTGCACTGGAAGACGTATTTGCCCGAGGTGATGTCGACCTGGCCGCCACCGAAATTCGCGGCGAAAACGCCGTTCTTGACCGAGGCGAGGATTTCGCCCGGCTCGCGGTCGCCCGCGAGCATGTAGGTGTTGGTCATGCGCGGCATCGGCACATGGGCGTAGCCCTGCCGGCGACCGTTGCCGGTCGGCTTCATGTTCATCAGACGCGCGTTCTGGCGGTCCTGCATGTAGCCGACCAGGATGCCGTCATCGATCAGCACCGTGCGGTTTGTCGGGGTGCCCTCATCGTCGATCGAGAGCGAGCCGCGCCGCGAGGCAATGGTGCCGTCGTCGACCACGGTGACGCCCTTGGCTGCCACCTGCTGGCCCATCAGGCCGGCAAAAGCCGAGGTCTTCTTGCGGTTGAAGTCGCCCTCCAGGCCATGGCCGACCGCCTCATGCAACATCACGCCGGGCCACCCGGCGCCAAGCACCACGTCCATCTCGCCGGCAGGCGCCGGCACGGATTCCAGATTCACCAGCGCCTCGCGCAGCGCGCCGTCGGCCGCGTCGCGCCAGTTCCTGGTCTCGATGAATTCGGCATAGCCGGCGCGGCCGCCAAAGCCCTTGCTGCCGCTTTCCTGACGGTCGCCCTGGCCGGCGACAACGGAAATGTTCACGCGCACCAACGGGCGGATATCGCGATAGCTCTCGCCATCGGGGCGGAGGATTTCAACCACCTGCCAGGTCGCCCCTAAACTCACGCTGACCTGCCGTACGCGCGGATCCTTGTCGCGCAAATACGCGTCGATCTCCGCGAGCAGCCTGACCTTGGCCTCGAAACCCGGCGCGTCGAGCGGATTGTCGTCGGCATAGAGCCGCACATTGGTATGCGGCGGCGGCGCGGCGAAGCTTCCCGAATACCCGCCGCGGACCGCTGCGACCGCATCGGCGGCGCGGATCAGCGCCGGCAGCGACACGTCGGAGGAATGCGCGTAGCCGACCGCGTCGTCCTTCACGGCGCGCAGGCCAAAGCCCTGCGAGGTGTCATAGGTCGCCTGCTTCAGCCGCCCATTGTCGAACATCAGCGCTTCGGTCTGGCTGTATTCGAGGAACAATTCGCCGTCGTCGGCGCCCGAAAGCCCGCGTGCGACTTCGTGGCGAACCTGGTCGCGGTCGAGATTGGCGCGGTCGAGCAGGGAGGTCGTCGCAGGGTTGGTCATCGGCGGTCCATTATCGGGAGATGTGGGGCAAGATAATGGTTTCAAAAGCGTTCGGCGAGGGGGCGGACCGTCACATTACCGAAACGACATGGTCGCCGAGCCGGCGACCGTTTCGGTCGCTTGCGCCTTAAGCCGGTTTTCAAGATTTTCAGCCTATACCGGCGCACCCTTGTGTGAACGGGCGGCCAAAGCATGTGGAATTCCTTGGTTGCATTCTGGGATCAATATCACGGCCTGATCATCGGCTTCGCCGTGCTGGCTCTGGTCTTGTTCGTCAATCAGCTGATCTACCGCCGCGGTTGGAAATCCTATCCCACGCGCGAACAGTACGTCGCGGCCCATCCAGGCTCAGCGACAACGGTCGGCGTCGTCTGCGCCAAATGCCGGCAGAAGGCTGCGGGAATGACCGTCGCCAGCGTGGGCCGCATCTACCGCTGCACCTGGTGTGACACGGAGCTTTATCGCGTCGATAAGGCGTGAGGTCAGTCCCGAGCGGCCCGCACTCCCGCTCGTAGCCCCAGGATAACGGACTCGCATCGTCGACGTGCAGGTCGCTACGGCAACTTGTCGTACCCCTCGCCGAGCCCGTTCAAGCTGAGCGGGAAGCCGATGCCTTCCTCGGGGGTCTCGAAGATGATGAAGGTCGCGGTCTTGGCTGAGCGAAGCTGGCCGAGCAGCTTGTCGTCCATGACGACCTCGGCGACGCAGCCATTGGGCAGGCAGCGGACGAAGCCGGCACGGCCGACGTCCTGGTTGTCGAGCTTGAGGCCGAGACCGGAGGGCAGCAGCACGCCGAGCGGCGCGACCACTCGCATCAGCCGGCTCTTCTGGTCGGCCGTCTTGAGCACGATCACGGTCAGGCCAGCGTTCGAGCGGTCTTCGGCGACGACGCTCTGGATCAGGGCGCATTGCTCAGACTGGGCGCCGGGCGGGGTGTCGCAGCGGATCTGCCAGTCGCCATGGACCGAGCGCACCGCGCCTTGCGCGTGTGCAAGGCCCGGCAGGAGGAGGACAGCGGCCACCAGAAGCCAAGCCAGCGCGCCAAAATGGCGGTAAGGAGCGGGTTTCGCCATGCGTGTCGAAAGCCCCATCGGGGTCGATCCCTCTGTTCGCGACCTGCTTGGGCGGCCTCGCTTCCACTCAGGTACGGAAATGACGGCGGCTTGAAGGCGGATCCCAAGCAACCAAAAAGCAAATCTCGCGCCGCGCCGGTCGCCTTTTCCCGCGCGAATCAGGCTGCTGCGGGGGCGGCCGGTCAGTGCCTACAGCGGGCAATCCTGCTGTCAAGGCGCCACACTCCCGGGAACGGTGTTTTTGTCTGAAATATCTTGCGTGTGATGGCTGACAGACCGGACTCAAGACTGCATTGCGATACATCAAGAATTATGGTTTGAGAGGCTTGATTTCGGCGTTCTAGCGAGCTGGCCCCAATTCCTCTTAGAGGTATTCTTGCGCGGCGGTTTGTCGGACGGGCGGATCGAATAAGCGTTCCCCAAAATAGGGGAGTGCATTGGGGTGATTTCGTAAGGGGAGCGCGAGCGGCATGAGGATGTCGATGGGCCGGATGGGCCGGCACTTGCTGGGATTGGCCGTAGCTGGCCTGACGCTGGGCACCGGCGGCGCGGCGTTTGCCGAGCTGGGACAGCCGGCGCCCTGGGAATGGCGTCTGCAGGGCTCTGCCTCTCCGGTGATGGACAACATCACCTGGTTCCATAATTTCCTGTCAGTCCTCATCATCGTCATCACGCTGTTCGTGCTGGGGCTGCTGGTGGCCGTGGTGGTGAAGTTCAACGCGAGGGCCAATCCGGTTCCGTCGCGGACCACCCACAACACGCTGATTGAGGTGGTCTGGACCCTGGTTCCAGTGCTGATCCTGGTCGGGATCGCGGTGCCGTCGTTCCGCCTCCTGTTCCTTGAGCTCGACCTGCCGAAGGCGGATATCACCATCAAGGCCACCGGCAAGCAGTGGTACTGGTCCTACGCCTATCCCGACAACGGCAAGTTCGAGTTCGACTCGCTGATGGCGCAGGACAAGCAGCCGCGGCTGCTTGGCGTGGACAACGAGATGGTGGTGCCGGTCAACAAGGTGATTCGTGTCCAGACCACTGGCGCCGACGTCATCCACTCTTTCGCGGTTCCGGCCTTCGGCATCAAGATCGACGCCATCCCCGGCCGCCTGAACGAGACCTGGTTCAAGGCGACCAAGACCGGCATGTTCTACGGCCAGTGCTCTGAACTGTGCGGCAAGGATCATGCCTTCATGCCGATCGCCGTGCGCGTGGTGGAGGACCAGGAATTCGCCTCCTGGGTCGAGGCGGCGAAGAAGAAATTTGCCGGCGGCGGCACCAGCACCTACGCCGCCGTGGCCGGCCCGACGCAGTAAGCGCCGGTTCAGGGGACTAAGGGCGGGACCTCGCGGGGTCCGAACGGGACGCAAGGCAGGATTTGAAAATGGCAACGAGTGCAGCGACACACGGCGATCACGCCCATGACGAACATGCCCATCCGACCGGATGGCGGCGCTACGTCTATTCGACCAACCACAAGGACATCGGCACGATGTACCTGGTGTTCGCGGTCATCGCCGGCATCATCGGTGCGGCGATGTCGATCGCGATCCGCGCCGAGCTGATGTATCCGGGCGTGCAGATCTTCCACGAAACGCACACTTACAACGTGTTCGTGACCTCGCACGGCCTGATCATGATCTTCTTCATGGTCATGCCTGCGATGATCGGCGGCTTCGGTAACTGGTTCGTGCCGCTGATGATCGGCGCGCCTGACATGGCGTTCCCGCGCATGAACAACATCTCGTTCTGGCTGCTGCCGGCCTCCTTCGCGCTGCTCCTGACTTCGACCTTCGTCGAGGGCGAGCCGGGCGCCAACGGCGTCGGCGCGGGCTGGACGATGTACGCGCCGCTGTCGACCTCGGGCCATCCGGGTCCGGCCGTCGATTTCGCGATCCTGTCGCTGCACCTTGCCGGCGCCTCGTCGATCCTCGGCGCCATCAACTTCATCACCACGATCTTCAACATGCGCGCACCGGGCATGACCCTGCACAAGATGCCGCTGTTCGTGTGGTCGATCCTCGTGACGGTGTTCTTGCTCCTGTTGTCCCTGCCGGTGCTCGCCGGTGCGATCACCATGCTGCTCACCGACCGCAACTTCGGCACCACCTTCTTCGCTGCCGATGGCGGTGGTGACCCCGTGCTGTTCCAGCACCTGTTCTGGTTCTTCGGTCACCCCGAGGTGTACATCCTGATCCTGCCCGGCTTCGGCATGATCAGCCAGATCGTCTCGACCTTCTCGCGCAAGCCCGTGTTCGGCTATCTCGGCATGGCCTACGCCATGGTCGCGATCGGCGGCATCGGCTTCGTGGTGTGGGCGCACCACATGTACACGGTCGGCATGTCGTCGGCGACGCAGGCCTATTTCGTCGCCGCGACCATGGTGATCGCGGTGCCGACCGGCGTGAAGATCTTCTCGTGGATCGCCACCATGTGGGGTGGCTCGATCGAGTTTCGCGCGCCGATGCTTTGGGCCGTGGGCTTCATCTTCCTGTTCACGGTCGGCGGCGTCACCGGTGTGGTTCTGGCCAATGCCGGCGTCGACCGCGTGCTGCAGGACACCTATTACGTCGTCGCGCACTTCCACTACGTGCTGTCGCTCGGCGCCGTGTTCGCGATCTTCGCCGGCTGGTACTACTGGTTCCCGAAGATGACGGGCTACATGTACAACGAGACGCTGGCCAAGGCGCATTTCTGGGTCACGTTCGTCGGCGTCAACATGGTGTTCTTCCCGCAGCACTTCCTTGGCCTGTCGGGCATGCCGCGGCGTTACGTCGACTATCCCGATGCGTTCGCGGGCTGGAACCTGATCTCTTCGATCGGCTCCTACATCTCCGGCTTCGGCGTGCTGATCTTCCTCTACTGCGTGTTCGACGCCTTCATGCGCAGGGTCCCTGCGGGCAACAATCCCTGGGGTGCGGGCGCGACCACGCTGGAGTGGACGCTGTCCTCGCCGCCGCCCTTCCACCAGTTCGAAGTACTGCCCCGCGTGCAGTAAGCAACCCTTCGTCGCGGCGCCTTTGACGGGCGCCGCGGCTCTGTCATCAAGCGAGTTGAATTAAGTGTCGGTCCTCGATCAGAACGCCATCGATATCAGGATCTCCGAGGCGGAGGTCGGCGACTACATCGCGCTTTTGAAGCCGCGTGTTATGTCGCTCGTGATCTTTACCGCGCTGGTCGGGTTGATGATGGCGCCCGGACATTTCCATCCCGTGCTCGCGATCACCTCGCTGCTTTGCATCGCGGTCGGCGCCGGCGCCTCCGGTGCGCTGAACATGGCGCTGGAAGGCGACATCGACGCAAAGATGTCGCGCACCGCGAACCGGCCGATCCCGCGCGGCCGCGTCACCCGGCCCGAGGCGATGGCCTTCGGCATGACGCTCGCCTTCTTCTCGGTGATGACGCTCGGTATCCTCGTCAACTGGATCGCGGGCGCGCTGCTCGCTTTCACCATCTTCTTCTACGTCGTGATCTATACGCTGCTCCTGAAGCGCTGGACCGCCCAGAACATCGTGATCGGCGGCGCCGCCGGCGCACTGCCGCCGGTGGTGGCCTGGGCCGCGGTGACCGGCACGGTCGACGTCGAGCCGCTGCTGCTGTTCGCCATCATCTTCTTCTGGACGCCGCCGCACTTTTGGGCGCTGGCGCTGTTCCGCTCCGACGACTACGCCCGGGCCGGCATTCCGATGCTGCCCAATGTCGCCGGTCCTGACACGACGCGGCTCCAGATCCTGCTCTACACCGTCGTCCTGATCGCGGTGGCTGCGGCGCCTTGGGCGCTCGGTTATTTCGACTGGATTTACGGCGTCACCTCGCTGGTGCTCGGCGCCGGCATGCTGGTGCTCGCCATCAACGTCTATATGCGGCGCGAGCGCAGCCAGTCGCTGCGCGCGACGCGCAAATTGTTTGCTTTCTCCATTCTTTATCTGTTCGCGCTGTTCGCGACCCTGCTTGCCGAGGTCGTGTTCCGCGCCCTTGCTCCGATGGTAGGGGGCGCATGACGCTGACATGCCCGACAAATCCGAGCCACCAGATGGAATCGTCCTCACCGAGGCGCAGAAGAAGAGCCGCCGTCAGCGCTCGATTGCGATCGCGCTCGCGCTCGGCGTGCTCGTGGTGCTGTTTTTCGCGGTCACCCTGGTCAAGGGACCAGCGGTGCTGAACCGACCATTGTGATGTGTGATGGATCAGAAGCCGACCATATCGCACGACGTGAGCCCTGAAGCGGCAGACAAGGCGGCCGACAGGCCGCCGCGCCGCGGCCTGGGTCGCGATGTCGTTGTCGCGTCCATTTGCGGCGGCGTGGTTGCGCTGATGGTCGGTGCGTCCTATGCGGCCGTGCCGTTCTACAACTGGTTCTGCCGTACCACCGGCTTCAACGGCACGACCCAGGTCGCGACCTCGGGACCCGCCGCGGGGCCGATCGCGCGCAAGATCGCCGTGCGCTTCGATTCCAACGTTGCCCCGGGCCTGCCCTGGAAGTTCGAGCCCGAGCAGACTGAGATCGAGATTAATATCGGCCAGGTCACGACCGTCTATTACACCGTGACCAACCAGGCCGCGCGCACCACCTCGGGCCAGGCGGCCTACAACGTCGCGCCGCTGACGGTCGGGTCGTATTTCCAGAAGATCAACTGCTTCTGCTTCACCGAGCAGACCATGGCGCCCGGCGAGAAGCGGGAGATGCCGGTGGTGTTCTATGTCGATCCGTCGATCGTCAACGATCACGACAATGACGGGCTGAGCACGATCACGCTGTCCTACACGTTCTATCCGGTACGCGAGCCGGTGGTGAAGCCGCTCGCGTCAGGCGAGGACGACAAGCGCAAAGGCAATCTTTGATCGCCGGGCTCAGATCCGGGGATTGGAATTAAAGGGGATAAGTGCCTGACAGGCACGGGCTAAGGAGAGAGACGGAAATGGCGACCGCGCAAGGCAAGCATCACGACTATCACCTGGTCGATCCGTCTCCGTGGCCGGCCGTCGGCTCGGTCTCGGCCTTCGTCATGGCGGTCGGTGCGATCGCCTGGATGCACCACATGTTCTCGGCGGCGCCGATCATCTTCGGCATCGGCACGGTCGGCGTGCTCTACACCATGGCGAGCTGGTGGGCCGACGTAATCAAGGAAGCCCAGTACAAGGGCGACCACACCCGCGTCGTGCAGCTGCACCACCGCTACGGTATGATTCTGTTCATCGCCTCCGAGGTGATGTTCTTCGTTGCCTGGTTCTGGGCCTTCTTCAACTCGGCGCTGTTCCCGGCCGACCCTGTCCATGCCACGCGCGACGCGGTGTTCGGCTGCGGTCTCGGCACCCAGATGGGTGCGTGCAGCGTGCCCGGAACCTGGCCGCCGCACGGCATCGAGACTTTCGATCCCTGGCATCTGCCGCTCCTGAACACGCTGATCCTCCTGACCTCCGGCACCACCGTGACCTGGGCGCACCACGCGCTCCTGGAGAACGATCGCCAGGGCCTGAAGTACGGCTTGATCCTCACCATCCTCCTGGGCGCGACCTTCACCTGCGTGCAGGCCTATGAGTACAGCCACGCGGCGTTCTCGTTTGCCGGCAACATCTACGGCGCCACCTTCTTCATGGCGACCGGCTTCCACGGCTTCCATGTGCTGGTCGGCACCGTGTTCCTGATCGTCTGCCTGGCGCGTGCCTATGCCGGCCACTTCACGCCGAAGCAGCATCTCGGCTTCGAGTTCGCCGCCTGGTACTGGCACTTCGTCGACGTTGTCTGGCTGTTCCTGTTCCTCTGCATCTACGTCTGGGGTCGCGGCGCCGAGACCATGGCCCACGGCGCGCATTAAGCCCCGGTCGATCGTGTTATAAAGGGGCGGCCTCATCGGCCGCCCCTTTTGCTTAAGGTGTGGAGAGGCGAAGGAAAGTGCATGACCGAGTATCCTCCCACGACCGTTCCCCAGAGCGCGATGCGCGGACTTGCCTGCAAATGCCCGCGCTGCGGGCGGGGCAAGCTGTATGCGGGCTTCCTCACGCTCGCGCCGTCATGTGAGGTCTGTGGTCTCGATTACGCCTTCATCGATTCCGGCGATGGGCCGGCGATCTTCATCATCATGCTGGCCGGCGCCATCGTGGTGGCCTGCGCGCTGATCGTCGAGGTCAAGTACCAGCCACCGTTCTGGCTGCATGCGGCGCTGTGGCTGCCGCTGATCCTCGTCACCACGCTGCTGCCGCTGCGCTCGATGAAGTCGTTGTTGATCGCGCTGCAGTTCCACCACAAGGCGGCGCCGGGCCGGTTGGTCGATCGCGCGAAATGAACGGGACCACGACGCGCCGCCGCGGCGTGGCGGGCTTTGGCCTGTTCACGCTCGCCATGATCGCAGTTTTCGTCGCGCTCGGTGTCTGGCAATTGCAGCGCCGTGTCGCCAAGCATGAATTGATCGCAGCATTGACCGAGCGGCTGGCAGCGCCGCCTGTCGCGTTGCCGCCGCCCGCACAGTGGAGCGCGCTCAACGCGGCCAATGACGAGTTTCGCCGCGTGAGCTTCACGGCCAGCTATGCGCCGCTTCCCGACGCGATGGTCTACAGCTCCGGCTCGGCCGTGCGCAAAGATGCTGCCGGTCCCGGCACCTGGGCCTTCCTGCCGGCACGGCTGCCGACCGGCGAGATGATCGTGATCGATGCCGGCTTCGTCGAGAACACGATGCAGGATCGGTCCGTCGAGGACCGTGCTGTAACCAAGCTCGTTACCGGCGGGCAGGTCGCGCTCACCGGGTACTTGCGTTTTCCGGAAGAGCCGAGCTGGCTCACGCCCGCGGAGAACCGCACCAAGCGGCTGTGGTTCGTGCGCGATCAGCATCTGATGGCGAGTGCGCTCGGCTGGGGCGCGGTCGCACCGTTCTACATCGATCTGGAACAGCCCGTGCCCGAGAACGGCATCCCGCGTCCCGGACCGCTCGATGTGCATCTGAAGGATGACCACCTGCAATACGCCATCACCTGGTTCGCGCTCGCAGGTGCGGTGCTGATCGCATTCGGCGCATGGGTGAGGGGACGGCGGCGGAACTGATCCGCCGCAGCTTTTCGGGGCGGAACCCGGAATCTTCCGGGCTTTACCATTGGACGTGCATTCACGACTGTGGCCACAAGCCGCGAAACGAATTCGCGTGAGCAAATCGGGATGGACGCGTGAGTGATTTCGACCAGATGGGCATTGTCGTCGACTGGCTGGATGCCTGTCGCAAGGGCGACCTCAGGTCGCTGATCGATCTCTACACCGATGATGCCAGCCTCGAATGCCAATGCGGGGGCAAGCATCTCTACCGTGGCCGCAGCGAGCTCGAAGCCTATTGGGGATCGCGGCTCGGCGCACTCTCCTCTGCCGGATTCGGACTCGAGGACATCAGCCCGGCGCCGCAGGGCGTCGAACTCGAATATTCGATCGCCGGCTCGTTGCGCATCCGCGCCAGCTTCGGCTTCAGCGCCGATGGCAAGATTTCCCGGACCACCTGCGTGCCCGCACGGCAGAACCCGATGGACTGCTCTGCGTGCTAGCGAGACAGCGCCGCCAAATATGCAGGCGGGCGCAGCCAGATGCACGCTAGGGTCTTCCCCGTTTAGTTAAATTCTAACGCAGGTGGTATTTTCGCTCTTTCCATTTGTTCCCGCTGGCTTATCTGTTGGGGAAAGCGAGCAAGAGCAATGCAAGACATCGTCAAGCCGGCCACGCGGATATTGATCGTCGACGACCATCCGGTCGTCGTGTTCGGTTGCAGGTCGCTGTTCGCGTCGGATCACTCGATCCGAATCGACGAGGCGAGTGACGCAAAGTCCGGTCACCGCGCCTTCGTCAGCAAGCGTCCCGACGTCACCCTCATCGACATCAGCCTGCCCGACGTCTCCGGCTTCGAGCTGATGCGCCGCATCCGCAAGGACGATCCGGACGCCAAGATCATCATGCTCAGCACCAACGACGATCCGGCCTTCGTGGTCCGGGCGGTCGAGATGGGCGCGCAGGGCTACGTCTCCAAGGGCGACGACATCAAGATCCTGGTCAAGGCGGTGCGCAAGGTCGCGGCCGGCGACAATTTCATCTCGCCTCAGCTCGCGGAGGCCGTGACCTTTTCCGGCGCGGCGATCAAGGCCAACCCCGCCTCGCAGATGACGCCGCGGGAATTGGAAATCCTGCGGCTGTTAGGGCGCGGCGACAAGATCGTCGAGGTCGCCGAAGCCCTCGGCATCTCCTACAAGACCGTCGCCAACACCACGTCGCTGTTGAAGCAGAAGCTTGGCGCGAAAAACCACTCCGACCTGATCCGGATCGCGGTGGCGGTTGAGATGAACTGAGGTTCGGTCGTCTGCACTGAACGGCCACGCTTCCGGCGGCGGGAAAAGACAGCAGGCGTGTCGCGCCGAGCTTTAGATCGCGAAGCGATCCGCGCGCATCGCCTTGGTACGAGCGGGAAAAGTTGGAACGTTCTCCCGCGTAAACCGTTTTTACCCTTGACGATGAGATGACACCCGACCAAAGCTCACGGCGAATGATTTGACGAGGCCTTGGCTCGCGCACCGGCCTCTGAATGCGGATAAAACAGGTCTGCACACGTAACGACAGACCCTTCCAGGAGAGGGCTGCGGCATCGCCGCAGCCCTTTTTCTTGCGTCCCCTCAGGCCGGGGGTGGCACGGGAAGCGGTTTCCCGATGCTGCAAAACGCTTTATGGTGCCCCCAGCTTGCTGCGGCAAAGCAAAGTAACTTCACTTAAATCAAAGGTTTAGGCGATCCGCCGGCCTTTGGAGGGCGGTTTGACTCGATATATCTCCACCAGGGGCGAGGCCCCCGAGCTTGGCTTCTGCGACGTGATGCTGACCGGGCTCGCCCGCGATGGCGGACTCTATGTGCCCCTCGACTGGCCGCAGCTTTCGCCGGAGACGATCGCCGGTTTCTTCGGCCGCCCCTATTGGGAGGTTGCTGTCGACGTGATCCGTCCGTTCACGGGCGGTGAGATTTCAGATGCCGATCTCGGCCGCATGGCGAACGAGGCCTACGCCACCTTCCGCCACCCCGCCGTGGTGCCGTTGCGCCAGATGTCGCCGCATCAATTCGTGCTGGAGCTGTTTCACGGTCCGACGCTCGCCTTCAAGGACGTCGCGATGCAGCTGATCTCGCGGCTGATGGATCACGTTCTCGCCAAGCGCGGCCAGCGCACAACCATCGCGGTCGCGACCTCCGGCGACACCGGTGGCGCCGCCGTCGAAGCCTTCGCGGGTCTGGAGAACGTCGATCTCATCGTGCTGTTTCCGCACAACCGCGTCTCCAACGTGCAGCAGCGCATGATGACGACGACGGGCGCCGCCAACGTGCACGCGCTTGCCATCGAAGGCACGTTCGACGATTGCCAGGCGCTGGTGAAGGGGATGTTCAACCATCACCGCTTCCGCGACAATGTCGCGCTGTCCGGCGTCAACTCCATCAACTGGGCACGCATCGTGGCGCAGGTGGTCTACTACTTCACCTCGGCGGTCGCGGTCGGCGCGCCGGCGCGGCAGGTCGATTTCACCGTGCCGACCGGCAATTTCGGCGACATCTTCGCAGGCTTCGTTGCCAAGCGCATGGGGCTTCCGGTGCGCACCCTGCGCATCGCGGCCAACGTCAACGACATCCTGGCGCGCACGCTCAAGACCGGCATCTACGAGGTGCGCGAGGTGCACGCCACCGCGTCGCCCTCGATGGACATCCAGATCTCCTCGAATTTCGAGCGGCTGATGTTCGAGGCGGGCCGGCGCGATGCGGCCGCTGTCCGCCGGCTGATGGAATCGCTGAAGCAGTCGGGTCGTTTCGTGCTGCCGGACGCCACGCTCGCTGCGATCCGCGAGGAGTTCGATGCAGGTCGCGCGGACGAGACCGAAACATCGGCTGCAATCCGCGCCGCCTGGCGCGAGGCCGGCGAACTCGTCGATCCCCATACCGCGGTGGCCCTCGCCGTGGCCGATCGCGACACCACGGACACGACGGTGCCCAACATAGTGCTGTCCACCGCGCATCCCGCCAAATTCCCCGACGCGGTCGAGGCCGCCTGCGGCATGCGACCGCAATTGCCGGCGTGGCTCGACGGCCTGATGGCCAAATCCGAACACATGAAGGTGATGAAGAACGATCAGTCCGAGGTGGAGCGGTTCGTGTTGTCGGTCAGCCGCGCCGCAAAGCAGGGAGTTGCCGGATGAGTGTCGAGATCTCCAAGCTTGCCTCCGGCCTCACCGTCGTCACCGACAACATGTCCCATGTAGAGACTGCTGCGCTCGGCGTCTGGGCCGGTGTGGGCGGCCGCGACGAGAAGCCGAACGAGCATGGCATCTCCCACCTCCTCGAGCACATGGCGTTCAAGGGTACGACCCGGCGCTCCTCGCGCGAGATCGTCGAGGAGATCGAGGCAGTCGGCGGCGATCTCAATGCCGGCACCTCGACCGAGACGACCTCCTACTACGCGCGGGTGATGAAGGCCGACGTGCCGCTGGCGCTCGACGTGCTAGCCGACATTCTTGCCAATCCGGCGTTCGAGCCGGAGGAACTCGAGCGCGAGAAGAATGTCATCGTGCAGGAGATCGGTGCGGCCCAGGACACGCCCGACGACGTCGTGTTCGAGCATCTCAACGAGCTCTGCTATCCCGACCAGGCGATGGGCCGCTCGCTGCTCGGCACCGCCAAGACGTTACGCGGCTTCAACCGCGACATGCTGCGCGGCTATCTCTCCACGCATTATCGCGGCCCCGACATGGTGGTGGCCGCCGCCGGCGCGGTCGATCACCGTCAGGTCGTGGACGAAGTCGAGAAGCGGTTTGCAAGCTTCGAGGCGACGCCGGGACCAAAGCCGGCGCCTGCGATGTTCGGCAAGGGTGGGGCGAAGGTTGTGCATCGCGAGCTCGAGCAGGCACATTTGACGCTGGCGTTGGAAGGTGTGCCGCAAACCGACCAGTCGCTGTTCTCGCTGCAGGTCTTCACCAACATCCTCGGCGGCGGAATGTCGTCGCGGCTGTTCCAGGAGGTGCGGGAGAAGCGCGGGCTGTGCTACTCGATCTACAGCTTCCACGCGCCCTATACCGATACCGGCTTCTTCGGACTCTACACCGGCACCGATCCTGCGGATGCGCCGGAGATGATGGAGGTCGTCGTCGACATCATCAATGATTCAGTGGAGACGCTGACCGAAGCCGAGATCGCGCGTGCAAAAGCGCAGATGAAGGCGGGCCTCCTGATGGCGCTGGAGAGCTGCTCTTCGCGCGCCGAGCAACTCGCGCGGCACGTGCTGGCCTATGGGCGGCCGCAGACGGTGCAGGAGTTGGTGGCCCGAATCGACGCCGTCAGCGTCGAATCGACGCGAAATGCGGCACGAGCGCTATTATCGCGGAGCCGCCCCGCGGTCGTTGCATTGGGCAGCGGCAGGGGTCTGGACACGGCGGTGTCTTTTGCGGAAGGATTGACCCGGGCGCGAGCCAAGGCGAGGCTCCACTAGGAGCTGTGCCGGAAGGGCTCGTGTTACGCCCCCGGGAAGCATCACATGGCCCTTTTTCGTTTGCCATCCAGTGGACCTGCCGCCCTCGCCCCACGTGGTAACGGGCTGCTGTTGCGCGCGCCGCAGATGTCCGACTTCCTGCAGTGGGCGCACCTGCGCGAGGGAAGCCGGGATTACCTGACGCCTTGGGAGCCGATCTGGCCGTCCGATGATCTCACGCGCTCCGGCTTCCGCCGGCGCTTGCGTCGCTATGCCGAGGATATCGCCGCGGACCGGTCCTATCCGTTCCTGATCTTTCGGGAACTCGACGGTGCTATGGTCGGCGGCATCACCCTTGCGAATGTCCGCCGCGGCATCGTTCAAGCCGGGACGATCGGCTATTGGGTCGGGCAGTCCTATGCCCATCGCGGCTATATGACCGCGGCGCTGCGGGTGCTGCTGCCGACCCTGTTCGGCGAGCTCAACCTGCACCGGGTGGAGGCCGCCTGCATCCCCACCAATGCGCCGTCGATCCGCGTGCTGGAGAAGTGCGGCTTCTCCCGCGAGGGGCTGGCGCGTCGCTATCTCTGCATCAACGGGGTCTGGCAGGACCATCTGCTGTTCGGCCTGCTGCACGAGGATTTCCGCGGCTAACCAAGCCGAAACTTGCCCTGTCGTGTTGCCCTATCGTTTGCCTTGGGTTCGCCGATTTTGACGATATAACGCGCAGCAGGCCGGCGATCTGCCGGCACATTGTCATGGAGTATGGCCCCTTGAAGGTGAGAGAGCTTCGGTCCTCGCAGACCGCGCTGCGGCGAGGTCCGGTGATCGCACTGGCATTATCGATTGTGTTCGCGGCGGCTTCGCCTGCGGCGGCGCAGTCGCTGACTGACCGCTTCAAGAGCCTGTTCGGCGGGTCCTCGGACGAGCCGCCGGCCCAGACCACGACGCCGGCGCCCGGCCAGCCGGCCGATGCCCAGACCGAGGTCGACTGCCCGCCGGTCACGGTGCGTGCCGGCGCATCCACCTATGCCGTGGCCGTCCCTGGCAAGCAGGCGGTCGGCAACGATGTGCGCTACCAGGCCTCGATTACCAAGATGGCGCGCGAATGCGTCCGCAACGGCAGCGAGATCACCGCGCGGATCGGTATTCAGGGTCGTATCGTCGCCGGCCCTGCCGGTGCACCCTCATCCGTCGAGATTCCGTTGCGTGTCGCGGTGGTGCAGGGCGGCGTCGGCGAAAAGGTGATCGGGTCGAAGGCCTATCGCACCACGGTGGCAATGTCAGAAGACGGCAGCGTGCCCTTCACCTTCGTCGCGGAGGACATGGTCTATCCGATGCCGTCGGCGGCAGCCGCCGATTCCTACATCTTCTACGTCGGCTTCGACCCGCAGGCGTTGTCGGGATCGTCGAAGCCGGCGCCGAGGAGGAAGAAGTAGGCCGCGTTAAATAACACGCTGTCATGCCCCGGCTTGCCGCCTCCGCTGAAGCTTCGGCGAGCCGAGTTCGCGAGCCTCGTCGGAGCCTTGGCGGAGACGGGACCGGAGCATCCAGTGCGCCGCAGCCTTTCCGTATCATTCTCCGTCTCTGGAATACTGGATCGCCCAGTCGAGCCGGGGCATGACACCGAGATTTTGGATGGACCAATCAGCCAACAAAAAAGCCGGCGCTCATCGCGCCGGCTTTTTGATTTGTGAGGAAGCTCGCCTCAGTTCAGCTTCTGCCGAACCTCGGTGATGCCCTTGGCGAGCAGGTCGTCGGCGACCTGGCCCTTGACCGACTGCGACAGGATCGTGGAAGCAGCCTGGACGGCGGCCTCTGCGGCTGCGGCGCGGACGTCGGCGAGCGCCTGGGCCTCGGCGAGCGCAATCTTGCTCTCCGCGGTCTTGGTTCTGCGGGCGACGAAATCCTCCATCTTCGCCTTGGCCTCGGCCGCGATGCGCTCGGCTTCGGCCTTTGCGTTGGCGATGATGTCCTGCGCCTCACGTTCGGCGCTGGCGCTGCGCGCCTTGTAGTCGGCGAGCACCTTGGCGGCCTCTTCCTTCAGGCGCCGGGCGTCGTCGAGCTCGGCCTTGATACGCTCGGCGCGATGGTCGAGCGTGGTCAGCACGGTCTTGTGGACGCCGAGATAGCCAAACACGACCATCAGGATCACAAAGGCGACGGCGACCCAAAATTCAGGTTCGAAGAACATCTCGACTAACCTTTCAGGGACGCATCGACCGCTGCGTTGACCGACGCTGCGTCGGGAACGACGCCGGTCAGCCGCTGCACGATCGAGCCGGCCGCATCGGCCGCGATGCCGCGGACGTTGCTCATGGCGGTGGTGCGTGTCGAGGCAATGGTCTTCTCTGCCTCGGCAAGCTTTTTCGCCAATTGCTCTTCCAGCGTCTTGCGTTCGGCTTCCGCCTGCGCATTCGACTTTTCGCGGGTCTCGTTGCTGATCGCCTGGGCGCGCGAACGCGCCGAAGCGAGCTCGCCTTCATAGGCCTTTAGCGCCGCGTCGGACTGGTCCTTCAGCTTCTGCGCCTCGGCCAGATCACCGTCGATCTTGTTCTGACGTGCCTCGATCACGCCGCCGACGCGCGGCAGCGCAATGCGCGACACGATCAGATAGAGCGCGACGAAGAAGATCGCGAGCGACACCAATTGCGATGGAAAGGTGCTGCTGTCGAACGGCGGAAAGCCGCCGCCGTGGTGACCGCCCTCGGCCTCGGTGTGAGCATTGGCCTCCGGGCCTTTTGCCCCGCCATGACTCTCAGCCATGGAGATCTCCTGTTGCTGTCATGCGCGCCGCCCGTAGGTCGGGCGGCGCGAATACCTCCTCAGAGCGGAACGAACAGCAGAAGCAGCGCGATCAGCAGCGAGAAGATGCCGAGCGCTTCGGTCACGGCGAAGCCGAAGATCAGGTTGCCGAACTGGCCCTGAGCGGCCGACGGATTGCGCACTGCGGCTGCGAGGTAGTTGCCGAAGAGGACGCCAACGCCGACGCCCGCACCGCCCATGCCGATGCACGCGATGCCCGCGCCGATAAGTTTTGCTGCTGCCGGATCCATTTTTGACTCCTTGGAAAGAAAGATTGGGTTGTGGGTGGAAATTCCCCGGACCGCTCAGTGTCCGGGATGAAGGGCGTCGTTGAGGTAGATGCAGGTCAGGATCGCGAACACATAGGCCTGGAGGAACGCGACCAAAAGTTCGAGCGCGGTGAGCGCGACGGTAAGGGCGAGCGGCATCACGCCGCCGATCCAGCCGACGGCGCCGAGCGAGACGCCGAGCATGGCGACGAAGCCCGCGAATACCTTCAGCGCGATGTGGCCGGCCAGCATGTTGGCGAACAGACGCACGCTGTGCGAGACCGGCCGCAGTAAGAACGACAGGATCTCGATGAACATCACCAGCGGCAGGATGTAGCCGGGAACGCCGTGCGGGACAAAAATCTTGAAGAATTTCAGACCGTTCTTGTAGACACCGTAGATCAGGACGGTGAAGAAGACCAGCAGCGCGAGCGTCGCGGTAATGATCAGCTGGCTCGAGACCGTGAAGGTGTAGGGGATGATGCCGATCAGGTTCGAGATGGCGATGAACATGAACAGCGAGAAGATCAGCGGGAAGAACTTCATGCCTTCCGCGCCGGCGTTGCTGCGGATCATGGTCGCGACGAATTCGTAGGAGATTTCGGCGACCGACTGCAGACGGCCGGGAACGAGCTGCGTGCCGCTGGCGAGCATCAGGAGCGAGATCACCGCAACCGCCACCAGCATGTAGAGCGACGAATTGGTGAAGGCGATCGTTTGATTGCCGATATGGCCGATCGTGAAGAGAGGCTCGATATTGAACTGATGGATCGGGTCGATTGTCATCCGCGCGGCATCTCTCGGTCTGCCGGGCAAGCCGGCGGGTCTCGGTCGCCGGCCGGGCCGGCCCGTACCGGCGAGGCCGGCACGATCAATTCCTCTGGCCAGAGGGGCTACGAACCACTGCGCCTGTTTTGACCCGCGCCCGCCGATCTCACCACGTTCACCACGCCAGCCACGAAGCCGAGCAGCAGGAACACGATAAATCCGAAAGGCGACGTCGACAGCAAGCGGTCGAACCCCCAGCCAATCCCCGCTCCGACAATGACCCCGGCGATCAACTCGGAGGATAGCCGGAAACCAACCGCCATCGCCGAGGCTCTGGCCGCTTCGTCTCCACCTTCACCTGCGGGTTGCTCGGTCTTGATCCTGCGGTCGCGAAATTCGGACAACCGCTGATTAAGACTTCCGAGCCTTGCGGAAAGCGCAGCCTCCTCAGGCGATTTATCGCCATTTCCATTCTCGCCGTGCCCCGTGCCTGTACTCATGCAACGAAGACCCGAAACGCCGCGGTTGAATGGAAATTACGCCCGCCACCCTCGAAAGCCGCGCGGACCATACTGACCGCACATAATCAAGTCAAGCCAAGTCACGATTGCGTCGTTTTCGTTTATCTCATTGATCTTGCTTGCGATATCGCTGCGTTCCCCAGCGCTGCACACAGCATGACGCCGCACCGCAGCAGCTCGCGCCGCAATCCGCGGGCCCTGCCTGGATTTGGTCGCTCCACGGATATCGAACGAGATGCGGAAATCAGTCGTCCCGCCGGCGCGTTTTTGGCGCGCGGGGTGTAGGATTGCGGGCAGGTTCACATCATCTTCGGACGGAGCAGCGCCATGAGGTCAGCGACGTCATCCAGAGCATCATGGGTCTCGGCGGCTGTCATTGCCGTGGCGGTCGCGGCGGGCGGCAGTCTTGTTTTCGCGCAGGCGGCGCCGGACAGCGAGAACGGCCGCTACACCATGACGCCGACCCCGGACGGCGTGCTGCGGCTCGATACGCGTACCGGGGTCGTGTCCACATGCTCGAACAATGGGACGGGCTGGGCCTGCTACGCCGTTCCCGACGAGCGCTCCGCGCTCGACGCCGAGATCGGGCGCCTGCAGGCCGAGCTCGAGAAGGCGAAGGCGCAGCTGGCCGCCGGGCCAACCGTCTCCGGCAAGATCGACGATGCGCTGCCGAAATCCGACTCGCTGAAGAAGGCCGAACCGAAAGCCGCGGAGAACAATCGCAAGATCGAGGTCCCGCTGCCGAGCGATCAGGACGTCGACCGCGTGGTGTCGTTCCTGGAGCGCGCCTGGCGGCGGTTGATCGAGATGGCCAACCGCGTGCAGAAGGACGTGTCGGGGAAGATTTAGGACCCACTGGCCTGCCGATGCGTTGAGCCTTCGTAGCGTGGGCAAAGGCGCGAAGCGCCGTGCTCACCGTCTTTCCACGATTGCAACAGAAGAGGTGGGCACGCTTAGCGTTGCCCACCCTACGGCAGTATCCGAATTGAAAGAGTTTCGATGACATCAACGACGCGCTCCGCGCCATCGACCGTGCAGGCCACGACGATCAGCACATCGCTACTGACCGTGCACACCTCACGCCGCGGCTTCGTCGACCTCACGGCGGAAGCGGCAAAATTCGTGCACGATGTTCGCGCGCGCGAGGGTGCGTTGACGCTGTTCATCCGTCATACCTCGGCGTCGCTGACGATCCAGGAAAATGCCGATCCCTCCGTGCTCACCGATCTCACCACGGCGCTGTCGCGGCTTGCCCCGGAAAATGCCGGTTGGGTGCACGACACCGAGGGACCCGATGACATGCCTGCGCATATCAAGACCATGCTGACGGAGACGTCGCTCCAGGTGCCGGTCCTGAAGGGCGAGCTGGCACTCGGCACCTGGCAGGGGATCTATCTGGTCGAGCATCGCAGGGCGCCGCACCGGCGCGAAATCGTGCTGCAATTCATCGGCCAGACGGTCTGACCGGCGAGCGCGCTGACAAAACAAAACCGGCCGCGAATTTCGCGGCCGGTTTGCATTTCGGCTTGCGTCGGCGGCCGGCGCCGGCAGCTTGCGCGATCAGGTCGACTTGATGTCGACGTCCTTGGTCTCGGGCAGGAACAGGAAGCCGACCACGGCAGTGATCACCGCGAACACGATCGGATACCAGAGGCCGGCATAGATGTCGCCGGTCGAGGCCACGATCGCGAACGCGGTCGCCGGCAGCAATCCGCCGAACCAGCCGTTGCCGATGTGATAGGGCAGCGACATCGAGGTGTAGCGGATCTTGGTCGGGAACAGTTCGACCAGCATCGCCGCGATCGGCCCGTAGACCATGGTGACGAAGATCACCAGGATGAACAGCAGACCGATGATCGCGGCCACCTGCGGACGGAAGATGTCGAACGGATGCGCCATCTTCACGATGCCGGGGTCACCCGCCTTGGGATAACCGGCTGCCTGCACCGCCGCGAGGACGGCCGGGTTGCTGTCCTTGGCGTTGGCGTAGGGCACTTCCGTGCCGTTGACGACGACCTTGACGCCGGAGCCGGCTGCGCCGGGCATCGTCACGTATTTGACCGACGACTGCGACAGGAAGGCGCGTGCGGTGTCGCAAGGCGCGGTGAAGACGCGGGTGCCGACCGGGTTGAACAGGTCGCCGCAGCCTGCTGGATCTGCCCACACCTCGACCTTGCCGGCTTCGATCGCCTTCTCCAGCGCCGGGTTGGCGTTGGTGGTGATCATCTTGAAGATCGGGAAGAAGGTCAGCGCCGCGATCAGGCAGCCGCCGAGGATGATCGGCTTGCGGCCGATCTTGTCGGACAGCGCGCCGAACACGACGAAGAAGCCGGTGCCGAACAGCAGCGACCAGGCGATCAGCAGGTTGGCGGTGTAGCCGTCGACCTTCAGGATCGATTGCAGGAAGAACAGCGCGTAGAACTGGCCAGTGTACCAGACCACGCCCTGGCCCATGGTGCCGCCGAGCAGAGCGAGCAGCACCAGCTTGCCGTTCTGCCAGTTGGCGAAGGCCTCCGTCAGCGGCGCCTTCGAGCTCTTTCCTTCGTCCTTCATCTTCTGGAAGATCGGCGATTCATTGAGGCGGAGCCGGATCCAGACCGAGACGCCAAGCAAGAGCACCGAGACCAGGAACGGGATACGCCAGCCCCACTTGGCGAACTCGGCTTCGCCGGTCGCGGTGCGGGTGAACAGGATCACCAGCAGCGACAGGAAGAGGCCGAGGGTCGCGGTGGTCTGGATGAAGGAGGTGTAGTAGCCGCGCTTGCCGTTCGGCGCGTGCTCGGCGACGTAGGTCGCCGCACCGCCATACTCGCCACCGAGCGCGAGACCCTGGGCAAGGCGCAGCGCGATCAGGATCACCGGAGCTGCGAAGCCGATGGTCGCGGCGTTCGGCAGCAGGCCGACGATGAAGGTCGACAGACCCATGATCAGGATGGTGACGAGGAAGGTGTATTTGCGGCCGACGATATCGCCGACGCGGCCGAACACGATGGCGCCGAACGGACGGACCAGGAAGCCGGCGGCGAACGCCAGCAGCGCGAAGATGTCACGGGTTGCTGGCGGATAGTCCGAGAAGAATTGCAAACCGATGATGCCGGCCAGCGAGCCGTAGAGGTAGAAGTCGTACCACTCGAAGACGGTGCCGAGCGATGAGGCGAGAATGACGAACCGTTCGTCCTTCGTCATGCCTCCTGCGCCAGCACGGGACACAGTCATTGTCGTCATGTTGAAGTCGCTCCCCGTAAATCGTTTCCTCGCTCCCAGATGTCCGGACTCAGCCGGCGGCTTCTGGGCTTGCTTACCCCCAAGGTAACATCGCCGTGAAACCGGTCCCAATACGACTTTTGGCCTTTCGCACTGACGCGTGGCTGACGGCTGCTGGCATGCAACGCCCCGGGAGGTGGAAGATCGGGATTAACCCCTTTGCCGCAAAGGGATAATGTGGGCTTGCATGCCACGGCCGCTCGGGGAAGAATTGCCCCGCCGGCACCTGGCTAGCTGGCCCGACCACAATGACAGCAAGAGATCGATGAACGCTCCCGCAACCCGCCTCGTCATCGCCGATGACCATCCGCTGTTCCGCGATGCGCTGCGCCAGGCCGTGGCCGGCGTTCTGACTTCAGCGCGGGTCGACGAGGCCGGATCGTTTGAGGACCTGACCAAGCTCCTGGAACAGGATTCCGACGTCGACCTGGTCCTGCTCGACCTGTCGATGCCGGGAATCTCGGGCTTTTCCGGCCTGATCTATCTGCGTGCGCAATATCCGGCGATCCCCGTGGTCATCGTCTCGGCGTCGGACGACAGCGCCACGATCCGCCGTTCCCTCGACTTCGGCGCCTCCGGTTTCATACCCAAGCGGTTCGGCGTCGAGACCCTGCGTGACGCCATCCTGAAGGTGATGGATGGCGACGTCTGGGTCCCGCCGGATACCGACCTCAACTCGGCCGCCGATCCCGACATGATGCGTCTGCGCGACCGTCTGGTGACGCTGACGCCGCAGCAGGTGCGGGTGCTGATGATGCTGTCGGAAGGTCTCCTCAACAAGCAGATCGCCTATGAGCTCGGTGTCTCCGAGGCGACCATCAAGGCCCACGTCTCCGCGATCCTGCAGAAGCTTGGCGTCGAGAGCCGCACCCAGGCCGTGATCGCCGCCGCCAAGATCGCCGGCGGCCAGTGGAAGCAGGGCACGCCGACGCAGTAGAACCAAGCTGTCATTCCGGGGCGATGCGAAGCAACGAACCCGGAATCTCGAGATTCCGGGTTCGTTTCGCGCCCCGCAATGACGTCATCTCACTCCGCCGCCACCATCTGCTGGGTGCGCCATTGCCCGAGAAGGGCGCGGAGCGAGGCGGGCTTCACCGGCTTGTTCAGCACGGCGATCTGCTCCTCGCGCGCGGCGACCTGGACGGCCGGGCTGCGGTCGGCGGTGATCAGGATCGCCGGAAGATTGTCACCGAAGCGGCGACGGATGTCGCGGATGGCGGCGATGCCGTTGCCGCGGTCGAGATGATAGTCGACGAGCAGGCCCGTCACGTTACGTCCGGCGGCTTCGATCGCACTGATCGCGCCCTCGGGGTCTGCGACCGCGATGACCTCGGCGTCCCAGGCTTTCAGCAGCGTGCGCATGCCGTCGAGGATCGCCGCGTCGTTCTCGATGCACACGATCAGCGCGCCGGCAATCGGCGCGCGCGCGAGCGGTGTGGCGCTGGTCACGGCTGCGGTATGGGTCGCCGCCTTCGCGGTCGGCACCGTCACCGAGAACATCGAGCCGCCGCTCGCATTGGCATCGATGGCGATGCCGTGCTTGAGCACGCGCGCCAGGCGCTCGACGATCGACAGACCAAGGCCCAGGCCGCGCGCAATCCGCGCGCCCTGTTCGAGGCGGTGGAATTCCTTGAAGATCTCGGCGCGCTTCACGGTCGGGATGCCGACGCCGGTGTCGTAGACGCAGACTTTCAGCGATTGTCCCTGGCGGCGGCAGCCGACTAAAACGCGCCCGCGCGGCGTGTATTTGATCGCGTTGGAGATCAGGTTCTGCAGCAGGCGCCGCAGCAGCAGCCGGTCCGATTTGACCGCCAGCGAGCAGGGCATGAAGGTCAGCCGCAAGCCCTTGGCGCGGGCGATCGGCGCGAACTCGATCTCCAGCGACCGCATCAGGTCGCCGATCTTGAAGCTCGAGATCGAGGTCGTCATGGCGCCCGCATCCAGCCGCGAGATGTCGAGCAGCGCGCCCAGGATCTCCTCGATCGCCTGGAGCGATTCGTCGATGTTCTCGACCAGCCGCGTCTCTTCGCCGCCATGCTGACGCTCGACCAGGCTCGTGGCGTAGAGCCGCGCGGCGTTCAGCGGCTGGAGGATGTCATGGCTCGCCGCCGCGAGGAAGCGCGTCTTGGAAATGTTCGCGTCCTCGGCGGTGCTCTTCGCCTGGGCCAGCTCCGAGTTCAGCCGTGTCAGCTCCTCGGTGCGGTCGCGCACCCGCTTTTCCAGCGATGCGTTGGCGCGCTCCAGCGCTTCCGCCGCCTCGAAGGACGGGGTGACGTCGGTAAAGGTGATGACGAAGCCGCCGCCCGGCATGCGATTGGTCAGGACCTCGATGACCAGGTGGCGATCGGGCAGGCGCTCCAGATACGGCGCGCTATCGGTCGTATAGGCGATGAGCCGTCGTGCCAGCATCGCCTCGTGGTCGTCGACCTCCGCCGGGTTGCCGGCGCCCATGAATTCCAGGATCTCCCGCAGCGGCGTGCCGAACTGGATGAAATGCGGCGGCACGCTCAGCAACTCGCCGAACTGCCGGTTCGAGCAGATCAGCTGCAGGTCCTCATCGAACACCGCAATGCCCTGACGCACATGGTTGAGCGCGGTCTGGAGGATCTCGCGGTTGAAATGCAGCGCCGCATGGGAATCGTCGAGCAGTTTGAGCGCGGCTTTTGCCGACACGGTCCGCTTGCGCAGCAGGAGCGACATCACGAGCCGCGAGGAGGCCGCTCCGATCGAGGAGGCGATCATGTGCTCGGCGTGCTGCAGCAGCTCGAAATCGGCCGGTGCCCCGGCTTCGAGCCGAACATTGCGCCGTGCCGCAAAGGCCTCGAAGGAATGCCGCGCGCGGTCGGGCCCGAGATATTGCGCGACCGTGCTCTGGATGTCCTGCACGGTGACGGTGGTGCGCCAGCGGCGGAAATTCGGTGCGATCGGCGCGAGCGTGTTGGGGACGAACAGGTCGCCCTGCACGAGCTCGATCGAGCTCGGCTGGCGTGCCAGCGAGAGCAGCACGTAGGTGAGGATGTTGAGCGACAGCGACCAGGCGACCCCATGCAGCAGCGGCGGCAGGTCGGCGCCGAACAGCGCCTGCGGCCGCAACGCCTCGATGCCGAACGGGCCGTGCTGGAGCAGCAGGATGCCCGAGGTCGAGGAGTCGAGGAAGCTCGGCAGGAACAGCGTGTAGAGCCACACAGCGAAGCCGACCAGCATCCCGCCGATGGCGCCGCGCGCGGTGGCGCGCCGCCACAACAGGCCGCCGAAGAAGCTCGGCGCAAGCTGGGCGATGGCTGCAAAGGACAGAAGACCAATGGCCGCGAGCTGGGTGTTGCCAAGCGCGCGATAATAGAAATAGGCCATCACCATGATGGCGAAGATCGCGAGCCGCCGGGAGCGCAGCAGGAAGTCGATGAAATCCGTGGCGCCGGTGCGGCCCTCGGGCCGGCGCTTCAGCACCAGCGGCACCACGAGATCGTTGGAAACCATGATGGAGAGCGCGACGCATTCCACGATCACCATCGCGGTCGCCGCCGACAATCCGCCGACGAAGATGCCGACGCTGAGCAGGTCGCTGCCGCCCGCCATCGGCAGCGCCAGCACGTACATGTCGGGGTCGATCGCACCGAACGGGAAGGTCACGAGGCCGGCGAGCGCGATCGGGATCACGAAGACGTTGATGGCGACGAGATAGAGCGGGAACAGCCAGCGCGCGCGACCGACCTCGGCATCGGACGAGTTCTCCACCACGCTGACGTGGAACTGGCGCGGCAGCAGCATGACCGCGCAGAACGACAGCAGCGTCATGGTCAGGAAGTTGCCGATCGAGGGCGAGTAGTTGATGGCGCGCACCGCCTCCGGCGTCTTCATCGCGCGCTCGATCAATTCGTGCGGCGAGAACATCCAGAAGGTGACGAAGGCGCCGGCGGCGAGGAACGCGACCAGCTTGACGATGGATTCGGTCGCGACCGCAAGCATCAGCCCGTGCTGGTGCTCGGTGGCATCCGTCTGTCGCGTGCCGAACAGCACGGCGAAGGCCGCCATCGCCAGCGTCACCATCAGCGCCATGTCGCCGAGGATCGGGATGTGGGAGAAGGCCTGGTCCTCGCTCAAGATGGTCTCGAGCGAGGAGGCGACGGCCTTCAGCTGCAGGGCGATATAGGGCACCGAGCCGATGATGGCGATCAGCGCGACCGTTGCCGCCACCGCCTGGCTCTTGCCGTAGCGCGCGCCGATGAAGTCGGCGATCGAGGTGATGTTCTGTGCCTTGGCGAGCTGGATCACGCGGCGCAGGATGCCGGTGCCGATCCCGATCATCAGGACCGGGCCGACATAGATCGCGAGGAAGTCGGTCGAGGTGCGGGTGGCGAAGCCGACCGAGCCGAAGAAGGTCCAGGAGGTGCAGTAGATCGCGAGCGAGAGCGGATAGATCAGGCCGGAGGCATGGCCGGCCCGCGCCTGGGAACGGCGGTCGCCGTGGCTCGCCACCAGGAACAGAAAGCCGATATAGCCGAAAGCGGCTGCGATCACGCCCCAGTCGTGCAGCATTGCTGGGGAACCTCTCCCTTGCGTCGCGGCCAAAGCCGCGTCCGATCTCATTTTCCGAAGAAAATCTAGCGCTTAAGCTTGCCGCAAGCGACAGCCATTTTTCCGGTTGCGGTAGGAACCATCATCGTCGTTAAGCGCCAAGGCGAGCTTACCCTCCCCTTCCAGGGGAGGGTGAAACATAGCCTACTCCGCCGCCAGCGACTTCTGGCGCAGTGGCAGGCCGAGGCGGTCCCAGACCTGGAGGAGGGCTTCGGCGAGCTGATCGATCAGGCCGTCGTCGTGATAGGGCGAGGGCGTGATGCGCAGCCGCTCGGTGCCCTTGGCGACGGTGGGATAGTTGATCGGCTGGATGTAGATGCCGTGCTCTTCGAGCAGCAGGTCGGAGGCCTGCTTGCACTTCTCGGGATCGCCAACGAACAGCGGCACGATATGGGTATCGCTCGACATCACCGGCAGGCCGGCGGCATCGAGGATCGCCTTGACGCGGGCGGCGCGGTCCTGGTGGCGCTCGCGCTCCCAGCTCGAGGTCTTCAGGTGCTTGATCGCGGCGGTTGCGGCCGAGCAGATTGCCGGCGGCAGCGCGGTGGTGAAGATGAAGCCCGGCGCATAGGAGCGCACGGCGTCGATGATCTGGCCGTTGGCCGCGATATAGCCGCCGAGGCAGCCGAAGGCTTTCGCCAGCGTGCCTTCCAGGATGTCGATGCGATGCATGACGCCGTCACGCTCGGCGATGCCACCGCCGCGCGGACCGTACATGCCGACCGCGTGAACTTCATCCACATAAGTCATCGCGCCGTATTTCTCGGCGAGGTCGCAGATCCTGGCGAGCGGGGCGACGTCGCCGTCCATCGAATAGAGGCTCTCGCAGGCGATCAGCTTCGGCCGGTTCGGGCCGGCGGCCTTCAAGAGCGCTTCGAGATCGGCGAGATCGTTGTGGCGGAACACGATCCGCTCGCAGCCGGACTGGCGGATGCCCTCGATCATCGAATTGTGGTTGAGCTCATCTGACAGGATCAGGCAGTTCGGGATGAGCTTTGCGATCGTCGCAATCCCGGTCTGGTTCGAGACGTAGCCGGAGGTGAAGAGGAGAGCAGCCTCCTTGCCGTGGAGGTCGGCGAGCTCGGCTTCGAGTTGCACCAGCGGATGGTGGGTGCCGGCGATGTTGCGGGTGCCGCCCGCACCGGTGCCGACCCGGGTCGCGGTCTCGACCATGGCGCCGACCACCTTCGGGTGCTGGCCCATGCCCAGATAGTCGTTGGAGCACCAGATCACGACGTCGCGCTTGCCGTTGGGCGAGTGCCATACCGCATGCGGGAACCTGCCGGCCATGCGCTCCAGATCAGCAAACACGCGATAGCGCCGCTCGGCGTGGAGGCGGTCGAGGGCAGAAGAGAAGTACTGGCTGTAATCCATCGGCAGACCTGCAGCGGAACTTAAGGGCCCAAGCGGCTAATCTTCTTAGAGCTTTTCAAGCTCTAATGTCTATGCGCCAACCCGCATTTGGCAATGCGGCGGGCAGGACCATTCATAACGGCGGGCCATCAGCAATAATTGATGTGGATCAACCGGCTAGCGCGGCCGCGACGCGGCGGGGCGCCGGCGCTTGGGCTGCGTGGTCGCGCTCGCGGCGGCATGGACATTTTGTCCATGTCGCTTCGCCGGTCATGATCGCGGAACCGGCTGGGCCGGGCGCGGCTGAAACGGCTGCGGTGCCGCCGTCCCCGGGCGGACAGCTCTTGCAAAGGGAAGCGCTATGAAACGAGTGATGATCCTGAACGGCCCGAACCTCAATCTCCTCGGCGTGCGCGAGCCGCACATCTATGGCACGACGACGCTTGCCGAGATCAAGGCAAGCTGCGAGGAGGCTGCTTTGAGGCTCGATCTCACGGTCGCCTTCCACCAGTCCAACCACGAGGGTATCCTCGTCGACCTGATCCAGTTGGCGCGGCAGGATGCCGATGCCGTCATCATCAATCCGGCTGGCTTCTCCTTCACCTCGGTCGCGATCATGGATGCGATCAAGGCGTTCGAGGGCCCCGTGCTGGAGGTGCACATCTCCAACATCCACGCCCGCGACGAATATCACCGGCATTCAAAGATTTCGTTCGTCGCAGCCGGCGTGATCTGCGGGCTCGGGCCCTATGGCTACATCGCGGCGATGCACGCGATCGCGCAGATGCAGTGAGGGCGGGCGCTCAGGTCGTCCTGAACTGGAGCACGCCGTCCTTCTCTTCCGCGGTCAGGCGTCCCTCGACCAGCATGTAGTTGACGTGGGCGATCAATTCGCCCGCGGCAAAGCCCATCTGGTGGGCATCGAGCACATGCTTGTGGAACACGACCGGCACGAGCTGGGACGAGGTCTGCGGCACCTCGCGGCACGCTTCCGCGATCATGCGGCAGCGCTCCTCGTGATGGTCGGCGAGCTGCTTGATGCGGGTCTTCAGCCCAAAGAACGGCACGCCGTGGCCCGGCAGCACCAGCACGTCATATGGCAACGTCGTGGTGAGGCTCGCGAGCGAGGCCAGATACTCGCCGAGCGAGTTCTGGTCGGGCTCGACCGCCCAGACGCTGACGTTCGGCGAGATCTTGCTCAGCACCTGGTCGGCGGAGAGGAACAGCTTGTCGTCGGCGCAGTACAGCATCACCTGATCGAGCGCGTGGCCGCCGCCGGTGATGACCTTGAAGCGCCGGGTGCCGATCACGACCTCGTCGCCATGCGAGATGCGGCGGTAAGAGGCAGGCAGCACCGACACGCGCTTCAGATATTCCTGGCCGCGGCCGAGCAGCTTGTCGGTTAGCGTCTCGTCCATGCCGTGGCGGCGGAAGAACAGTCGCTGCGCGTTGCGCCGCTCCTCGGTGCCGCGGTTCTGATGGTAGACCGATTGCAGATATTCGACCTGTGACATCTCGAGCGGGCAGTTGAACCGCTCGACGATCCAGCCCGCCAGGCCAACATGGTCGGGATGCGAATGGGTGACGATCAAGCGCGTGATATGGACGCCCCTCAGCGGCCCGTCGAACAGCTTTGTCCAGGCCTCGATCGTCTCCTCGTTGCCGAAGCCGGAGTCGATCATCGCATAGCCATCGCCGTCGGCGAGCAGGTAGATGTTCACATGGTTGAGGCGGAACGGCAGCTTGAGCCGTACCCACAACACGCCGGGGCGCACCTCCACGACCTCTTCGGGGCCGGGATGCTGTTCCCAGGGGTAGCGCAGCGCCTCGGCTGAGGACTGCGCGCTGTCGCTCTTCGAATGCATGGACTATCGGTACCCGCACATCGGGCGGGACGCCAGCCGAAAAGCGCTGCGGAGTAACCCCGCATAGCGGTCATTCCGTCCGTAGTTTTCCGTAGCCCGGATGGAGCGAAGCGAAATCCGGGAATTCTCACGCGCAAATGCCCCGGATTGCGCTTCGCTCCGTCCGGGCTACGCATACACGGTCATTCCAGGGGCGCGTAAGTGCCCCGGAATGTCGGCGGCGGCGACTAGGCCGCCCGGATATTGCTGAGGAACGCGTCGATCTCCCCGCGCAGCACGTCGGCCTCGCGGCGCAGCGCATCGGAGGCGCTCAGCACTTCCGTCGCCGCAGCACCCGCTTCGGCCGAGGCCGTGGAGACGCCGACGATGTTGCTGGAGACCTCGCTGGTGCCCCCCGCGGCGTGCTGGATGTTGCGGGCGATCTCGCGCGTCGCTGCGCCCTGTTGCTCGACAGCGGCGGCGATCGTCGTGGTCACGTCGTTGATCTCGCCGATGATCTGGCCGATGCCTCGGATCGCGCCGACCGCAGAACTCGTGACCTGCTGCATGCTGGCGATCTGGGTGCGGATCTCATCCGTCGCCTTCGCGGTCTGGCTGGCGAGGCTCTTCACTTCGGAGGCGACCACGGCGAAGCCGCGGCCGGCCTCGCCGGCACGCGCCGCTTCGATCGTGGCGTTGAGGGCGAGCAGATTGGTCTGCGAGGCGATGGTCTGGATCAGATCGACGACCACGCTGATGCGGCTCGCGCTGTCTGCGAGGCCCTGCACGGTCGCGTCGGTCGCGCCGGCCTCGTGGACCGCCTTCTTCGCGATCTCGGCCGAGGTGACCACCTGGCGGCTGATCTCGGCAATCGACGACGACAATTGCTCGGTACCGGCCGACACCGTCTGCACGTTGACCGAGGTCTCCTCCGCTGCTGACGCCACGGCGTTGACCAGCGCATTCGACTGGTCGGCCGTCGACGACATGCTCTGCGCGGTCGCCTGCATCGAATTGGCCGATTGGGCGAGGCTGTCGAGCGCTGTGCGCACGGTGCCTTCGAACGATCCGATCTGCGCCTCCATGCGCGCGGCGCGCTCGGCCTTCGCAGCGCGGTCCTTGTCCTGCTCGCTCGAGAGCGAGCGGGCCTTGATCATGCCTTCGCGGAACACCTGCAAAGTGTCCGTCATCGCGCTGATTTCGTCATTGTGCCTGGAGCGGGCAATCTCGGTGTCGAGGTCGCCTGCGGAGAGCAATTGCATCGCGCGCTGCAGTCCGCCGATGCGCCGCAGGATGTTGCGTCCGACATAGAGCCAGACGAATAGCGCCGAGCCGACCAGGGTCAACGCGCCCAGCGCCAGCATGACCATGGTGGCGAACGAAATCTGCCTGCGCGCCTGGAAGGTCGAGTCGTTGGTCTCCCTCTGCACGCCTTCGACCAGTTGCTGCACGCTGATGCCGAGGCCGACATTGAGCTTGCGGGTTTCATCGAGCACGGTCTGGCCGTAGTCGGTGGCGTCGAGCTCCTTCTCACGCAGGTTGAACACACCGGTCTTCCCGGTGCCGAGCGCAAGCAGCTTTTCGGCCGTCTCGCGCAGCATCTTGCTGCCCTGATTGTCCGGCAGCAGGTCGAGGTTGGAGCGAAGGCGTCCCTGCGCCGTCTTGAAATCCTTCTGGATGTCGTCGAGCTTGTCGGCGGTATTGGCCGAAAGCGCCGCGCTCATGTCGGCCGCCGCAAGATTGCCGGCGGCAACGACGTTGCCAAGCTGGCCGACGGTCTGCGCGGCTTCGGTGGCGTCTTCGGCCGAAAGGTTCGCGGAGCCGAGAATCGCGTTCACCTGGGTCTGGGCGTTGAGCATCGCGGGGCTGGCCGCGCCGACGAAGTCGCCCTGCGCCTTGCGTAGCGCATCGTATTGCTTGTCGTGAAGGGCCGCGACGTCGAGCCGCTCGCGCGCGGCCGAGGTCAGGCTTTGCGCCGCCTCATTGAGATTCTTGATGGTGTCGTTGAGTCCCGTGACGACCGTCTTATCGGCGCCGAGCTCGATGATCTCGCCGAGCTTCTGCTGGACCTGCTGCTGCAATTCCTTGAGCTTCCTGGTGTGCTCGTTCAGCGCATCCTCGCTCGGCGCCGCGAGGAGCGCCGGACCCTGTGCGGCGAGGCTGGCGCTCAGTGCCGACAATTGCAGACTTGCAGCGAGACGCGGAATGTCCCGTCCGCTCAGATCGACCATGCGTTCGCCGAGATTTTGCAGCACGTAGCCGGCGCCTGCCGAGATCACGAGGCCCATGCCGGCGATGACCGCGAAGGCGGCGAACAGGCTGCCGCGCACACCCCATTTCAGCAACGAGACACGAGGCCTGAGTCTGCCCAGGCTCATACGGATCGCCATCAGAATTCCCCCACGCCGACTGCTTTATATTTTGCGGGCGGCAGTATCGGGGTAGCGAGTTAAAAAATCGCAAGTGACGCAATTGCTTGCGCTCTTTCCACATGGCGAAAAAAGAAGGGCCGGCAAGATTGCCGGCCCTCCTCGCAAGATCAGTGTGGTTAGCGATCAGTAACGCGCAGCCGCTGGGCCGGCCCAATTGAAGCGGTAGTTGACGCCCGCCTTCACGGTGTGATCGTCGGTGGTGAAGCTGCCGGCCGACACCAGCGCGGCCGGCGCGATGAAGGTGGCGCTGCCGAAATTGTAGTACTGATACTCGGCCTTGGCCGACCAGTTCGGAGCGAACATGTATTCGAGACCGGCCCCGACGGTGTAGCCATTGCGATGATCGCCGGAGATCGCGAACGCGACCGGCGCCCCGCCGAGTGTCACATGCTCGTTGTTGTCGGAATAGGCGTAGCCACCCTTCACGTAGAGCAGGCCCGGGCCCCAGGTGTAGCCGACGCGGCCGGTGATCGAGCCGAGCCCGCGCTGGTCGTTGGTGTAGGCGTAGCCGCTCGGGAACACCGCGCCGACGCTGCCGGACAGCCAGGAGTACTGGCCTTCGACGCCGACCACGAAGTTCGGGTGGAACTGCCAGTCCGCGCCGGCCTGGAGACCGCCGAGGAAGCGGCCATTTCCGTTGTTGCCGGTGGAGAGGCCGTTGAAATTGTTGTCGCTCGAGAACGCGCCGCCGAGATGCGCACCGAGATAGAAGCCGGTCCAGTTGTAGATCGGCGAAACATAAGCCGGCGCAGGCGCCTTGTTGTAATAGGGCCGGGCGCCGAGATCGGCGCCGACGGCGGGCGCGGCCGCGCTCAACGAGAGCAGCGCAACGGTCGCGAACAGAATCTTCTTCATCGTCTCTAACTCCAACACTTCATTCCCCGCAGGCGCGCTTTCCGCGCCGTCGTTGCTTTCGCAGATAGCGGGCTTTTGACTAAAATGCTGTCGCATGCGTGGCACAGTCGCCGCCAACCCAACGTATTGGCGGGCAAATGCTTTTCGTGCTTAACGGCGGCTTAAGAAACAGTGAAGAAAAGCTTAACGCGCAGCGTTCGTGGAGACGATCGGCCGCTCTTCGTTACGCCAGGCGCCGGCGCACCTCCTCGCGCATCTGCTCGCGAAACTTTTCGCGCTGCGCGGGCCGGTCCTTCTCTGCGATGGTATGACGATCGAAGATGTCGAACTTTTCCAGGATCGGATAGCGCTCGCTCGCCATCGCGAGCACGCCGAGCACCTTGGCCGCCGACGCGCTCGGGCCGCGGACCTCCCAGCGCCGGATCGTCACGGTCCCGCTCGCAGCCGGCAGGCCGCACAGCTTGGCCATGTCGGCGACCGTCAGCTCCCGGCCAAGCGCCTCGGACAGGTCGGCGCGCAATTGCTTCAGTTCGGGGCCGGTCATGTCACCTCAAGTCAGAAGTCGATGAGGTGAATGCACTAGCGCTGATTCGGGCCGATCCGAAGGCGGGCCAGTCTCATCCGCCGGGACCTGCCAAAGCGACGCAATCAACCTCCACGTCGAATGGCCCTGGCCACGACGGGACATGCACGAAGATGCGCGCGGGGGATTCGTCCTCGAAGTAGCGGGCGTAGACCTCGTTGAACGCGGCGAAGTGCGAGGGGGCGGGCGTGCAATAGACGTTGCACTTGATGACCTGTTTCAGCGCGGAGCCTGCCGTTTCCAGGCAGCGCTTCATCTGGTCGAGCACGATTTCGGCCTGCCGCTCGAATGGCAGTGGTCTGATCTCGCCCGTTTCGGGATCGAAGGGCGGCAGTCCGGACAGATAGACCAGGCCGTTGGCGACGACCACCGGATAGATCGGGCCTTTGCGGCGGCGTTCGAGATAAGTCGAAATCGGCTCCACGCGGATTCGTTTCATGTCGCTCCTCCTGGCCCTGCTGGCAGCCACCAAGCTACCGCATGCCGGCCGTCAATGGTTCGGCGGCTGCCGAACTGTCGCCGTTGTGGAGCTGCGGCCGCCGCGATAGGATCAGCCATGGTCGCGGCGGCAAACATGGTCGAGGTGGCGGCATTGGTTGGCGACACCGCCCGTGCCACCATGCTGGCCGCGCTCATGGGCGGACAGGCGCTGACTGCAAGCGAGCTCGCTGCGCGGGCGCGAGTATCAAAGTCCACCGCCAGCGGACATCTCGGCAAGCTGGTCGGTGCGAGGCTGCTCAGCGTGACGCAGAAGCGTCGCAACCGCTACTACCGCATCGCGTCGCCTCTGGTGGCGAGGATGCTGGAAAGCATCAAGGCTGTCGCCGCCATCGAGGCTCCGTCGCGTCACCAGCCGCGTTCGATCGGCGATGACCGTCTCCGTTTCGCACGCACCTGCTACGATCATCTGGCGGGTCATCTGGGGGTTGCCATCGCCGATGCCCTCGTTGCCAAAGGGCACGTTGTCCTTACGGACGACGGCGGCGAGGTGACCGCTTCCGGTACGCGTTTCCTCTCCCTGTTCGGTGCCGAGCTGGCACCGACGTCCCGGAGCAGGCGAATTTTCTGCCGCCCGTGCCTGGACTGGAGCGAGCGCCGCTATCACGTCGCCGGCCACGTCGGTGCGGAAATTCAACGATGCTGCCTGGAGCTCGGCTGGCTGAGGCGCGATCGGGACACGCGGGTCGTGCGCATCACGCCGGCCGGGCATATCGGCTTGCGCAAGACATTTGGCATCGACCTGAGCGACGCCAGCCGCGGTTCTTCAAATGCCCGTTCGTGAATTCCCATGCTAGTCTCTCCTTGCCGGTTGCGCGTCAGCGAGGGGAATTTGCATGCCCGTGTTCAAGCTGCCCCTGTCGGGGGATGTCGTTCAGTCGATCTATCCGTCGTTCTTCAGCCCCACCGGCGGCCAGCTCGGGCTGGTCAACATCACGGTCGGGCAATCCTCGGCGCCGGAGGTCGAGAAGGACGTGCTGTCGGATGTCGGCAGCTACGGCAAGCAGATCGGCCAGATCGCGGACGCGCTGCTCGCGGTCATCGAGCATCTGGAGGGGGACGCCGACGGGATGCTTAAGCGAGACAAGGCAATCAAGGACTTCAAGACCATGCTGCACGCGGTCGCCAAGGTGAAGAACGCCCACCATCGCGAGGCACGGCGCCCGCGCGACTGATCGCGTCATACGTTCTGCACGTTCTGTCCGGGGGAGGCGGCGAGCGGCCCCTTTGGCGCAGTCGGCATCCGCCGCACAAAAAATGTACAGCGCGATCCTGTTTTCACTTGATTCATCTTCCTGTCACGGAGACAAGTCCGCCATGGACAACGCCACCCGCTCGGAACGATCTCGCAACGCTGCGCTGGAAGCGGCGATTGCCATCATTGCGCGCGACGGACCCGGCCGGCTGACGCTCGACGCCATCGCGCGCGAGAGCGGCCTCAGCAAGGGCGGCGTGATGCATCAGTTCCGCACCAAGGAAGCCGTGCTCAAAGCACTGCTCGAGCGCCAGATGGCGCATTTCGAGGAATTTTCGAACAGCTACATGGCGAAGGTGAGCGCAACCTCCGCGAACCCCGCGCTCGCAACCCAGCTCGCGACAGTCCGCGAAGCGGCCGCGTCGCCGAATTCGGCGGCGCTGGCGCTGGTCGCGGCCATGGTCGAAAATCCCGGCCTGATGTCGTTGCCGCGCGATCGCGAGATGAAGCGGGTCGCGGCCATCAAGGCGGAGGCCGCCGACCCGGATCTTGCATTGCTGCGTTGGGCCGCTGCACGCGGACTGCTGCTCAGCGGCCTGTTCGGCATGTCGCCGCTCAGCAAGGAAGAGCATCAGCGCCTGTTCGCGCGCCTGCTCGACGATAGTCAGTGGAGCGCGCTGGAAAAGCCTGCCAAGCCGCGCACCGTGAAGACGGGTGCAACGACGCCGGCCAAGAGCGCAACCGCGCGCAAGCGCGCCTGAGCGGCCGTCAGCAATACGAATCCCTCACCGCCAGGCATGCTCCAACCCCTCATCCTGAGGAGCTTGCGGAGCAAGCGTCTCGAAGGATGAAGGCCAAGCTGCAAGAGCGGGCCTTCATGGTTCGCCCGGCGATGCGAAGCATCGTCCGGAGACGGCGCTGGCGCGCCTCCTCACCATGAGGGTCAAATAGCGCGACCGGCGCGGCCGACGGCATCAGCCGCGTTTTCGTACTTTACAAACCGTCTGGTCGGTTTTATAAACGAGGACACTGAGGCCCGGCCCAAGGCTTCGGATCATGGCCCCGGAAGATGCCTTGGGTCGGTAGTTGTGAGCACCGCAGCCGCGTTCTTGTCCCGTGCGCGGCTGCGGTCGCCGCTGCCTCTCGTTGCGTCTTAAGAGGAGTATGGAATGGATCGCTCGATCGCCATGCGCGGTCTGGGAACGCTCGCGCTGTGCGCCGTCGTGGTCGGCTGCGCCAGCGTGACGCCGGTGCCCTATTCGGAGATGGCCTCGTCGGCCTATATGGCGCCAGACAAGTCGGACACTTCCGGCCGCGTGCCCTACCGCTACTCCGCGCAGGTCGATTGGCGCACCTACAATAAAGTCATCCTCGACCCCGTCGTGATCTACCGCGGCAAGGATCATCAGTTCGGCGACATGTCCGACAAGGACAAGGCGACGCTCGCCGCCTACATGCAGAACCGCTTCGCCGACAAGCTGCGCAGCCGCTTTGCGCTGGTGAGTGCCCGCGGGCCGAGCACGTTGCGGGTGCGGCTGACCCTGACCGGTGCGGTCGCCAACACGCCAGTGCTCGGCACGCTGTCGCGCTTCGATGTCGCGGGCGCCGTCTATAACGGCGTGCAAGCCGCGCGCGACGGCGAGGGCACGCTGACCGGCTCGGTCATCTACGGCGTCGAGATCTTCGACGCCTCGACCTCGCGCCTGCTCAGCGCGTACGTCACCAAGCAATACCCGAACGCCTACGACATCAAGGCGAGCGTCGGCTCGCTCGCGGCCGCCACGGCCGGCATCGAGAAGGGCGCCGACGCCTTCATGGCGCAGCTGAACTGAAGCGAGAGAGGCCGAGAGATGAACATCCTTCTTCGCATCGTCGTCCGTGTCGCGATCACCATCGCGCTGATGATCTTCGACGGCCGCGCCGGGGCGATGAGCCCCACCGATCCCGCCGGCACCTGGGTCACCGAGGACGGCCGGGCACGCATCCGTCTCGAGCGCTGCGGTTTGGGGCGCGACCGCATCTGCGGCTTCATCGTCTGGATGAAGACCCCGACGGACAAGCGCGGCCAGCCGTTCCGGGACAGCGAAAATCCCGATCCCGACAAGCGCGCTCGCGCGCTGCTCGGCCACCAGCTCATCATGGGCCTGGAGGCGACACCGGAAGGCCGCTTTGCGGGCGAGATCTACAATGCCGAGGACGGCAAGCGCTATTCCGTCTCGCTGTGGCGCGAGGCCGCCGACAGACTGAAGCTCAAGGGCTGCCTGATCAGGTTCTTGTGCCAGACCCAGACCTGGCAGCAGACCTTCGACGCCCAGCCGGGCCAGCTCATCGGCCTGACCGGTGACGTCAACGGTCCCCGCGCCGACAAGGAATGGGCCGCGGCGTCGCCGCCGAAGCCGACGCCGGTGAAGGGGAAGTAGAGGCTACTTCCGCAGCGGCTCACCTGGTCGGTGAGGGGTTGGGCGCCGTCTCCTCATACTCCGTCATTGCGAGCATAGCGAAGCAATCCAGAGTCCCTCCGCGGAACGATTCTGGAATGCTTCGCTGCGCTCGCAATGACGACGTGGTGGAAGCGTGTCCGCCGCTACTTCCCCAGCGCCCTCTGCAACTCGGCAGGCGCCTCGCCGAGTTGCTCGCGATGCGCGGCACTGATCTAGAAGGCGATGGCACTGTCCTGCGCCGCGTGCCAAGATGCATCCGATCGTCAAAAACAGTTTCAACAACCAGATCGGTGGATCATGAATGATCAGCCTTTTCCAGGACCCGCCTTGCGCCCGCTGAGCTTGCAGATCGGCGCCCAGATAATCGCCGGCTTCGAGAGCGCAGGCACCGGCCGCCCGATCCTCCTGATCCACGGCAACTCATCCTCGTCCCGGATCTGGCAGAAGCAGTTGCAGGGACTGCCGGGGACAAAATTCCGCGTGATCGCGATCGACCTGCCGGGGCATGGTGCGTCGTCGCCTCCGCCCAATCCTGAGGCCGACTATTCAGGCCCGGGCTATGCCTCCGTGATTGCCACGATCGCCCGTGAGCTCGATCTGAAAAAGGCCGTGGTGGTCGGCTGGAGCCTCGGCGGCCACGCCGTGCTCAATGCGGCGGCTGCGCTGCCGATGGCCGCCGGTCTGATGATCTTCGGCACGCCGCCGATCGGCAAGGCGCCGGACGGCTTTTCCGGCTTCAAGGGCCTGTCGGCGACGGTGTTCACGCCGAAGCCGAGCGAGCCCGAGATCGAGGATTGGACGAAATCGGCCTTCGCGCCCGGCTATGCTCCGATTCCCGATTTCGTCGTCGCGGACTTCCGCAATACGGACGGCAACGCCAGGGGTTATCTCGGCGCCAACGTCCAGGCCGGCCGCATCTCCGACGAGGCCGAGATCGTCCGCAATCTCAAAATTCCGCTTGCGATCGTCCACGGCCGTGAAGAGCAGATCGTCGATCTCGGCTATCTCCAGCGACTGGCGGCGCCGACGCTTTGGCGCGGCGAGGTGCAGGTGATCGATGGCGCCGGCCATGCGCCGCAATGGGAGAAGGCGGAGGCGTTCAACAAGTTGCTCGACGAATTCGCATCGAGCGTTTGACCTTCCTCATCTCAACCCCGCCCTTCGAAATCCCTCCAGATAGTGCTCGCGATCTGCTTCGCTCCGCCAGGGCAGTTGCGTCGTGATCCAGGCGAGCGAGATATTGGGCTGGGTGCGGCGCAGCTCCCGCAAAGCAGTCGTGGCCAGCTCCTGATCGCCGCGCATCCCGGCCGAGACCGCGAGCACGCGATAGGCGCCGGTGAGATCGCCGCGGTGGCGGATCGCCTCCCGGGCAAGGGCGATCGCCTCGTCATAGCGGCGCTCGGTGAAGCGGGCGTAGCCGGCGATGCCGTAGTAGATCGCGAGCGACGGATCGCGCGGACTGAGCCGAATGACCTTTTGCGCCGCCTCGAACGAGCAGCTCGACCGGCCGGCATAGGACAGCGCCAGCGCGTAATAGCCCTGCGCCAGCGAGAAATTAGGGTTGAGCCTGAGCGCCTGCTCGAACTCCGACAGCGCGTCGTCCAGTCGCCGCGTCGAGAAGTAGACGCTGCCGAGCGCGGTATGCGCCCAGGCATCCTCGTGATCGCATTTGACCGCCGCGAGCGCGGCAGCTTCCGCGACGGGGGCCGCGGTCGCCAGCTCCGCCCAGCCGAGATGCACGCCGAACATGTGGCTTGCCGCCAGCAGCGACAGGGCCTGGCCGTAATCGGGATCGATCGCGATCGCCTGGGCGAGCAGCGCCTGCGCCGTCAGATGATCTTGCGGCGTCACACGCCAGTAGTGCGACAGCCCTCGCATCAGCAGGTCCCAGGCGTCCAGGCTCGATGGCTGCTTGCGCCGGGCGTGAAAATTCTCCGCCGCATAGATCTGCGGCTCGATCGCCGCGACGATCGCGTTCGTGATCTCGTCCTGAACGGCGAAGACGTCGCCGAGCTCGCGATCGTAGTGCTCGGCCCAGATGTGGCTGCCGGTGACGGCGTCGTTGATCTGCGCAGTGATCCGCACGCGGTCGCCGGCCTTGCGCACGCTGCCTTCGACGACATAGCCGACGCCGAGCTCGTCGGCGATCTCCCGGATGTGCACCGCGCGGCCCTTGTAGGTGAAGGACGAGTTGCGGGCGATCACCAGGAACCAGCGCACCTTCGACAGCGCGGTGAGGATGTCCTCGGCGATCCCGTCGCAAAAATACTCCTGCTCGGGATCGTCGCTCATGTTCTCGAACGCCAGCACCGCGATCGCCGGCCGCTCGGGAGCGCTCCGTGGCGCCTTCGCCTCGGCCGCAGGCGGCGCCAGAGTCTCGTCCAGCACCTCGCCGACGAAGCGAAAGCCCTTGCGCGGGATGGTCTTGATCAGCCGCTGCCTAGCGCCGTCGTCGCCGAGCGCCTTTCGTGCCGCATTGATGCGGCTATTCACCGCAGAGTCCGAAACGATGCGGTTGTCCCAGACCTCGTTGATCAGGTCGTCCTTGGTGACCACACGCGTGCGTTGCTCCACGAGATAGAGCAACAGATCGAATACCTGCGGCTGCAATGGAACGACCGCGGCGTCCTGCGTTAGTTCGTGCAGTTCGCTATCGAGCACATAGTTTTCAAAACGAAATCGCACGGCCTCGTCATCTCAAGCAAAAATCAGCGACGTCTCAGGCGAAAATCAATCGTCCGCAAAAGTTTCGGCGCGTCCAATGCGGCAGGGTGTAGCGACCCAAGAAGTGCCGATCCCGGCACAACGGAGCTACATATGAGCCAAGTTCATTCCGACGTGAATATCAGCCCGGATGTCGTGGGCTCCAAAGTTCTCAAGTTCATCGCCTTTCTGTACGGAATTGCCGCCTATCTCGTATTTCTCGTGACCATCCTCTACGCCATCGGCTTCGTCATGGGCCTGGTGGTGCCCAAGAGCATCGACACCGGGACCGATTCCTCGGCGATCGAGGCGGTCACCATCAATCTGCTCCTGATGGCGCTGTTTGCCGTTCAACACAGCGTGATGGCACGGCAGCGCTTCAAGGCGTGGTGGACGCAGTTTGTGCCAAAGCCTGTCGAGCGCAGCACCTATGTGTTGCTGGCGAGCCTGTCGCTGCTGCTCCTGTTCTGGCAGTGGCGGCCGCTGCCGGCGATCATATGGGACGTCCAGGATCCGGATGTCGCCGTGACCATCGTCACGCTATCCCTTGCCGGCTGGGTGCTGGTCTTCATCTCGACCTTCCTGATCAATCACTTCGAGTTGTTCGGTGTGCAGCAGGTGACCCAGCAACTGGTCGACAGGCAGGCCTCGCCGCCGCGTTTCACGACGCCGCTGTTCTACAAATTCGTCCGGCATCCGCTCTACCTCGGCTTCATCATTGCGGTCTGGGCCGCGCCGACCATGACCGTGGGCCACCTGTTGTTTGCATCCGTGATCACGCTCTACATCCTGCTCGGCATCACGCTCGAGGAGCGCGACCTCGTCGCGATGTTTGGCGACGAGTACCGGCAATACAAACAGCGCGTATCGATGCTTATTCCCTGGCGCCGGTCGGCTTGAGCCGCTCTTCACCTCTCCCCGTAAGAACAGGGAGAGGGAGACGAGGCATTCATCATTCAAGGAGAACACTTCAATGAAACACGTCGGAAACTGCTTCTGCGGCGCCGTCGCGATCGAAGTGACGGGCGCGCCGGAGGCGATGGGCTACTGCCATTGCCGTTCCTGCCGCTCGTGGTCGGGCGGGCCAGTCAATGCATTCAGCCTGTGGAAGCCGGAGGCCGTGCGCATCACCGCCGGCGCCGATCACGTTACGACCTATGCCAAGACGCCACTCAGCCAGCGCAAATATTGCCGCAAATGCGGCGGCCATCTCATGACCAGCCATCCGCCGCTCGGCCTGATCGACGTCTTCACCGCCGCCATCCCGACGCTCGCCTTCACGCCCGCCGTCCACGTCAACTACGCCGACACCGTGCTGCCAATGCGCGATGGCCTGCCCAAGCTGAAGGATTTTCCCGCAGAGTTCGGCGGCAGCGGCGAGATGATGAAGGAGTAGGTGATCGCTTCGCCTCTCTCCGCTCGCGGCGAGCGGCCGGAATGCGTGCGCAGCGCGGATTCCGGGTGAGGGGGAGCTTCCGCAAGTCCAACTCTCGCCGTGATTGCGGATGCAGCCCCTCACCCCAGCCTTCTCCCCCGCAAGAACGGGGAGAGGGGCCGGCTACCGCAACCCTGCGCGCCGCAAGCCTTCGAGGTAATGCTCCCGATCCTCGGCGCGCTGCATCGGCAGCTCGCTGGTGATCCAGGCGAGCGACACGTTGGGCTGGGCACGACGCAGGCCTTCGAGTGCGGAGGCCGCCAGCTCGCGATTGCCGAGCATGCCGGCGGCGGCCGTCAGCGCGCGATGCGCGCCGACGAAGTCGCTGCGCTGCCTGAGCGACTCGCGCGCGAACTGGATCGCGTCCTCGTAGCGATGGCCGATGAACTGCGCATAGGCGGCGACCCCGCAATAGATCGCCGAGAACGGATCGCGCGGACTGAGCCGCAGCGCGCGGCGTGCGGCCGCCTCGCCGTCCTCCCAGCGGCCCGCATAGCACAGCGTCACGCCGTAGAAGGCGTGCGTCATCGCAAAATTGGGATTGAGCCGCAGCGCGAGCTCGAATGCGGCGATGGCGTCGTCGAAGCGCCGCCGGAACAAGTAGGTGTAGCCGAGCCCGTGATGGGCCCAGGCGTCGTCGCGGTCTGCCTCGACCGCGGCGAATGCGGCGCGCTCCGCGATCGGCAGCGTGGCCGCCATGTCGGCCCAGCCCATATGGGCGCCGAACATATGGCTGGTCGCGAGCAAGCCGAGCGCCTTGCCATAGGCCGGGTCGATCGTGATCGCCTTCTCGAGCAGCCCCTGGGCTGCGACATTGTCGCCCCGTGTGATGCGCCAGTAACGCGACAGCGCGCGCATCACCAGATCCCAGGCATCCAGGCTTCCCGGCGGCTTCTGCTGGGCGCGAAAGCTTTCGGCGGCGTAGAGCTGCGGCTCGATCGCGGCGACGATGGCATCGGTGATCTCGTCCTGCACGGCGAAGACGTCGGCGATGCTGCGGTCGTAGCGCTCGGCCCAGAGATGGCTGCCGCTCGTTGCGTCGTTGAGCTGCGCGGAAATGCGCACCCGGTCGCCGCTCCGCCTGACGCTGCCCTCGAGGACGTAGCGCACGCCGAGCTCGCGGGCGATCTCGCCGATATGCACCGCGCGGCCCTTGTAGACGAAGGAGGAGTTGCGCGCGATGACGAAGAACCAGCGCAGCTTCGACAGCGCGGTGATGATGTCCTCGCTGATTCCGTCGGAAAAGTAATCCTGTTCGCGGTCGCCGCTCATATTGGTGAATGGCAGCACCGCAATTGCAGGGCGATCGGGCAGCGGCAGCGCGGCCGGGGCTTCCCTGGCCTGGCCGGCAGGCTCCGCCAGGCTGGCATGGCCGTTCCGCATCTCGACGTCGCCGACGAAGCGAAAGCCTTTGCGCGCCACGGTGCGGATCAGCGCCTGGCTCGCGCCGGAGTCGCCGATCGCCTTGCGTGCCGCGTTGATCCGGCTGGTCAGGGTCGATTCCGAGACCGAGCGCCCAAGCCAAATCTTGTCGATCAGCTCGTCCTTGGTCACCACGCGGTCGCGATTCCGCATCAGGTGAACGACGAGATCGAAGACCTGCGGCTCGACCGCGATGGGAACCCGATCGCGGCTCAGCTCCCGCCTGTCGGTATCAAGTAAGTGATCGCTAAACAGAAACTGCACTGCGACGACTCTGGCCTCATGACAAAATCAAGCATCCGAAATGGCAACATGAATTGGGCTTTGATTCTGTGAGTCCATCGAAGATGCATTTCGGTTCATCGGAGCGTCGGCGGTTGCCCTGAACTGGGCAGATGCCAGCTATGTCGCCGATGGGCGGCCGGGCGATGGAACCGGCCAAGAGGGGGGCAGACTTTCGCCAAGAGGGTAGACCTTCCAAGGGTGGGCAAAAGTCGCAATTTGCGCCGTGCCCACCCCCCAATTTATGGCGAGGCGATCACGGACACGGATGCCGGCGGCCGTCATTGCCAAGGAAGGTGCCGCTGTTTGGATCGTAGGACCGGTAGCGCTGCATGCAATAGGCGACCGCATCGTCGGCGGGTGGTGCTGCATAATAGGCGGGGGGCGGAGGCGGATAGCCTGGACCGTAATAAGGCGCAGCCAGCGCGCCGCCGATCAGCGCGCCGGCGGCGAGGCCGCCGACGAATGCGCCGCCGCCCCAGCCGCGATGTCCGTACCAGCGGACCTGCTCGACATTTGCGGATTGCGAGGGCGCGACCGCCAACGGATGGCCGATCGGCGCGGCGTATGTCGGCGACGGCGCGCCTGCCGCAAGGCTTGCAAGCAGTACGGCTCCAGCAACTGAGCGAAACGATTTCAACATCAAGGTCTCCTCGTCATGCGAAGGCGATCGACGCCTCGCGCCAGAGATAAAGCAACCCGCCGGTACCGATGGATTAAAGTTTCGACAGGATGACGGCTCGCAGCGACCGGGCTGAAGCAGCCGCGCCGCGATCGCAGCGCCTATCTCACTGAAATATGACCTTGGCGCTGCTCAACCGGGCCACTGGGGCGGCAACGTGTTGAAAACCAAGATGCGTGAAATTGCGTATCCTGGCTCAAGGCGCGCAATTGGCTCGCGCACTTGCGCCATGCGATGCTAGACTTAGATGGAATAGTAATTTCGGCAGAGGACCCGGCATGACCGATCAACGCAACACCTCCACTCCCATCGATCCCGCAAAACTCGACCGGCTGGCCGAGGTGGCGGTGAAGGTGGGCCTGGGCTTGCGGCCGGGCCAGGATCTGTTGCTGACCGCGCCGGCAATCGCGCTGCCACTGGTACGGCGGATCGCGGTGCATGCCTACAAGGCAGGCGCGGGCATCGTCACGCCGATCCTCTCCGATGAGGAGATGACGCTGGCGCGCTACCGCCACGGTGACGACAACAGTTTTGATCGCGCTGCCGGCTGGCTCTACGAGGGAATGGCAAAGGCCTTCTCGGAAAATACTGCGCGACTGGCCATTGTCGGCGACAATCCGATGCTGCTGTCGGGCGAGGACCCCGCCAAGGTGGCGCGCGCCAGCAAGGCCAATTCCATGGCCTACCAGCCTGCGCTGGAAAAAATCGTCAATTTCGACACCAACTGGAACATCATCGCCTATCCGAGCGCGTCCTGGGCGAAGCAGGTGTTTCCCGATGATCCCGAGGACATCGCGATCGGCAAGCTCGCGGATGCGATCTTTGCCGCGTCCCGTGTCGATCGCGCGGATGCGATGGCGAACTGGGCGCAGCACAATGCGGCGCTGCGCGAGCGCACGGACTGGCTGAACGGCAAGCGTTTCCGCGCGCTGCAATACTCCGGGCCAGGCACCGATCTGACCATCGGTCTTGCCGATGGTCATGAATGGGAAGGCGGTGCCTCGTTCTCCAAGAACGGCATCAGTTGCAACGCCAACATCCCGACCGAGGAGGTCTTCACCACGCCGCATTGTCGGCGCGTCTACGGCCACGTCATCAGCTCGAAGCCGCTGTCCTATCAGGGCACTCTGATCGACAACATCGCCGTGCGCTTCGAGGACGGCAAGATCGTCGACGCAAAGGCCTCGCGCGGCGAGGAGGTGCTGAACAAGGTGCTCGACACTGACGAGGGCGCCCGTCGGCTCGGCGAGGTGGCGCTGGTGCCGCACTCCTCGCCGATCTCGCAGAGCGGGCTGTTGTTCTTCAACACGCTGTTCGACGAGAACGCGGCGTCGCACATCGCGCTCGGCCAGTGCTATTCGAAGTGCTTCGTCAACGGCGCCAAGCTGACGCCGCAACAGATCGCGGCGCAGGGCGGCAACCAGAGCCTGATCCACATCGACTGGATGATCGGCTCGGCCGAGACCAACATCGACGGCATTCTGGCCGACGGCAGCAAGGAGCCGGTGTTCCGCAAGGGCGAGTGGGCGAAATAGCCGCGCGAGCATGATCCGGAAAAGTGGGAACCGGTTTTCCGATCAGATCATGCTCAATCAAAAAAAGCCTCATGCCGCTGCGTTGCGCAGCATCGGAATGCGATCGATCGTGAAGCGGTTGAACAGCGTGGTGAACGGGCTGCCGTCGGTCGCGCGCACGATGGCGTCGGACGCGGCGACCGCTTCATAAAGCACCCCGATGGGATCCGCTAACGCGGGAAGGTCGAACGCGTCACGGATCGCGTCGCGGGCGTCGTTGATGTCGTCCTCGTCGTCGAGCGTCGCCTCCAGCGCGACCGCTGCGCGCCGCATCTGTTCGAGGTCGCCGCCGGCGGAGAATTTGAGGATGTCGAGCCAATAGGGACAGGCGACGACGATCTGGATGAAGTCCTCGAATGTTGCCGCGATGATCCCGGCGCGGCCCTCCGACGAAGCATAGAGCACATGGTTTGACGGCAGCAGCACGAACGCGCCGCCCGAGCCGTCGCTGCCGACTTGCCGGGGCGCCTCGATGCCGTCGATGGAGAACCAGTCGGGCGGCGGATCGTCGGCTTCAAGGCAGACGTCGAGGGCCGCGAGGTGCCCGGCAGCCTCGCTGTTGGCGCTCACGGCCTCGGGGAAAAGGGGCATCGGACCGGCTCCTTGCTGATTGGACTCCGCGCATTTTGTCGCACCCTGCAAAAACCGGGTTCAAATGCACGAATCCAAAGGCAAATCGACGCGTTAGGCGCGCCGCACATGCAACTTGCGGCTGATTGTCCGGGCCCGCGTAAGGAAGAATTAAAAAACGGATTCTAGCGTCATGCGCACTGTTTGAAACGGCCCGGGGCCTGGGCCAGCCCACTCATATTTCTATCCCCAGAGGAAGCCGATGTCGCGCGCATTGATTGAAACCGGAAATTGTGCCGTCGATCTGGAGCTGCGGCCGATCGAGCCGTCATGGATCATCGAAGGCAATCCGGTGTCGCGGTCGCACATCCTGTCGACCAGCACCGACGGCACGGCATCGACCATCATCTGGTCCTGTACCGAAGGCCGCTTCAACTGGTACTACGATTTCGACGAGACCATCATGATCCTTGAAGGATCGATCGTGCTCGAGAGTGAAGGCTTGCCGTCGAAGCGCTACGGGGCCGGCGACGTGATCTTCTTCCGCGACGGTGCGCATGCCAAGTGGCACGTCGAGGGCTACGTCAAGAAGATCGCCTTTTGCCGCAAGACCAATCCGGCACTGATCGGCTTCATGGTCCGTGTCGTCAACAAGCTGAAGCGGATGTTCCTCGCGCCCGGCGAGCGTCGTTCCGCGACGCTTCTGGGGGCCGGCTGACCCAAGTTCTACCAAGGCGCTTCCCAGCGAATGGCCTCGAAAAGGGCCGGGACCAACGTCCCGGCCCTTTCTCATGTCATGACGGCAGTTCGAGCCGGTAGAAATCGGTCGCCGTCTGCGCGAACAGAGCCGTCTTCTCGGCTTCACCCAGCGGTTCGGCGATGCGCTTGAAGGCATTGAAGATCACCCGGTAGCTGCACTGGCCCTTGTCCGGTGGGAAATTGCTCTCGAACATCGCGCGCTTCGCACCAAACGCCTCGATGCAAGTCTCGACATAAGGCCGCCACGCCGCCGCAAGCTCCTCGGAAGATGGCGGCCTTTCGCGCAGATGGAAGTCATAGCCGAGCAGGCACATCGCAAGCCCGCCGAGCTTGACCACGACGTTCTCGCATCTCGCGATCTCCTTGATTGCCGCCCGCCATACCGGAAACACCTCCTCGCGCCTGCCTGCGAACCGGCCGGTGCCGGCCGGCCCGCCGCAATGATCGAGCACGATTCTGGTGTCGGGAAAGGCACGCGCCAATTCGGCCAACTCGCCGATCTGCGGATGAAACAGCCAGGCGTCGAAGCTCAGGCCCAGCGGCGCGAGGCAGGCAAAGCCCTTGCGGAAGGTCGCGTCCTCCAGCAACCGCTTCGGCCGGTTCGCATACATGCCCGCGACCACGGGGTCCTCGTCCCAGGCGGAGGAATGCCGGATGCCACGAAAGCGGCCGTTTCCGGCGGCGATCTCGGCTTCCAGTACCGGTTTTGCCGCATCACCAAGCAAGAGATTGACGTGGCTGACGATGCCGGCACAGATCGCGGCCTTGCCATAGCCGCCGCTTGCACTCATCGCGGCGACGCCGCTCGCGAACTCGACCTCGCCGACGGGGCGGAAGGCCTCAGGCCCGTGCGCGCGGTACATCGAGCGGCAGTCGACATAGACGGTTGCGATCACGTTATGGCCGGAGGCGATGTCGGTGGCCATCTCCTCGATCAAGTAGCGCTGCCCGCCGCGATCCCAGAGGTGGTGGTGGGGATCGACGATCGGCCGCAGGGGATCGATGACCTCCTCCTGGTGCAGCGCGAGCCAGTCCTCGCGCGGATCGGCAAAGAGTCCGCTCTTGTTGGCGGGCATATTGCTCGCGGCCATCGGCATTCGCTCCCCTGATTGTCGTTGCGGTAAGGCTAGCATCCGGGGGCGGTGCGCGGCAGCGCGTGTTGCGCAACGCGCCCTTCTGCGAGAGCGGATCAGGCGGCCCGGCGGCGCCGCGCCTGCACCTCGACCACCAGCCGCCAGTCCGGCGACGTGGGCGGCTTGCTCTCGCCGAGCCAGTGGAACGCATTCTCGGAGATCTCGGTAAAGCTCCAGCGTGACAAGTCGCCGTTGTCGGTGGCGCCTTCCTGCACGATGTCGGCGCCGCTGCGACGGCCGATCTGCTGACGGAACACGCTGCGGCGGGGATCGAGCCAAAAAATCCGCCAGGCGTCGATGGTCGGATCGTACACGCGCAACGTCGTGCCGTACCAGTTACCGGCGATCGGGAACGGCGGTGCGCCGGCGGGGCGAGGGATCATCCAGACGTCCTGGACGGCACGGCCCTCCAGCACCCAGCCGAAATGGATTTCGCCGACCGCGCGATGGGTGGCGCCATCAGGAGCGTGCGCGATGATCTCGGCATCCCAATCGCCGATGAACTGGCCGTAAAGCCTCAGCGCTTGCGCATGTTCGCGGTTGGGCCCGTCGGCGTGCAGAAATCTGGCAAAGTCGGTCATGTCAGTCTCCGTTGCTGCGGAGAGACCATCACGCGCAGCCGGCAACCGGCTTGGAGAAAATTGCGCGGGCGCGCCTCAAACGCCGTCGAGGATGATCACCGTCGGCGTCCCCGGCAGCGAATCCCGCGATATCCGGAGCGAGCGTTCGAGGCGGCGGTCGATCTCGAAGTCGCGGCCGATCCGGCGCATGAAGTCGTCGAGGGGCGTTGCGAAGCGGTGCATTGGCAGCACGACGGAGGCGCGCAGGCGTTTTGTGATCTCGGAGATGCCGTCGAGCGACATGGTGTAGGTGCCGTCGATCGGCACCATGACGATGTCGAGCCGGCCGATCTGGGCAAAATGGCTGTCGTCGAGCTTGTGGTGGAGATGGCCGAGATGGCCGATGCAGAGACCGGCGACCTCGAAGATGAAGATCGAGTTGCCGTCACGGATCATGTCGGTGCCGGAATCGTCGCCGAAATAGCGGCGGATGTCGGTCGTGACGTTGCGGATGAAGGTGTCGCCGATGCGCTCTGAGATCTGCGCCGGCTTGCCGTCTTCGCCCCAGCCATGCAGCACATGGGGAATGCGTTTGTCCGGATATAAGGAGTAGTGCGTGCTGTGGGCGCGGTTCATGGTGACGACGTCGGGCAGCCGGCCGACCTGATAGGCGCCGCTATAGTCGGTTGCGATGCGCAGGCCGCCGGGCGTGTCGATGAAATAGGTGGAATGGCCGGCATAGGTGATCTCGACCTCGGCTGCATTCGCCGCCTGCTGAAAGACGACCGGCAGTGCGCGCGGCGCCGCATTCGCCATCGCCAAGCACTCGCTGCGCTGGAGCTGTTGAGCAGTCGCGGGCGAAAGGGATGCGCCGAGCAGCGCAAGGAGCGCGGAAAGAAGTCGCCACATTAGATCCGTCCCCAATGACGTCGGGGAAGTCTAGCGTGCAATTCAGCCTGCGGCCAATCGATCGGGATCAACAGCGCGTCAGTTTCGCGTCCCTTCACTCCCGCCGCGGGCTGAACTTCCAGGTGACGGCGACGAGGCCCGCGGTGATCAGGCCGCTGACGACGCCGGCGAGAGGAAGCGCGAGCAGTAGCGCGGCGGTTGCCGCCCAGCCGATCGAGGAAAAGGCCTCCGCGAAGGTCGCAAGGCGCGACGAGGTCTGCCGGCGGCGGAATTGGCTGCGCCGCGCTTGCACGCGGAACCAGAGCTGGATCGCTGTTGCGGACGCCGCACTGACGATGATCGCACCTGCCGTGATCGCCGCCTGGAGCGGCGAGGCAAAGGTGAGCGCTGCGATCAGCGGAGCGAAGATCACGGCGATAGCGATCAGCACGACCTCGATCTTGGCGCGGATGACGTGCGAGGGCGACAGCGGGGCGGTCGCGACGAGGTCGGGGGCGTCCTCGCCCGAAATCGTCAGCCAGGCGAGACCGCCGGCAAGCTGTCCGGCCGCCATCACGATGACGGGCGTGATCAGCATCAGCGCCGCAGAGCTGTCGGCAAAGCTCCGCCACAACAGGAGTGCCGGCGGCACCAGATAAAGCAGTTGCATCAACGTCTGCGAGATCAGCCAGGGATCGCGCCACAGCAGCATGAATTCCTTGCGCCGCAGCGCCTGGGCACGCGAGCCAGCGCGGAAAGGCCGCTCGCGCGTGGTGCGGCGGCCGGATGTCCCGTGGGCGGCGGCATCGATTGCGGTGTCGGCGAAGCGCCCCGAGAACAGCGCCATCACGCCGCCCAGCATGACGAGGCCGAGCGCGAGCAGCAGCGCCAGCGCCTCGCTGTCGCCCATCACCGCCCGCGCAGGCCACCAGAGGATGCTGTCGACATCGGGCGCATAGGCGGCCGTGGCATCAGAGGTCAATACCGCGAAGCGCGACAGCGTGCCGTAGGAGATGATCGCGGCGATCTGGAGCGCGATCACGAAACCGGCTCCGATGATCGCGGCCAGGATTTGCGCGATAAATCGCGTCCGCGCCGGGCCGATCAACCGGAACAGCAGGATCGTGATGGCGATCGCGACGGCCGCGGCCGACATCCCCATGGCGACGACCACGCCGAACGCCGCGAGCCATCGCGGCCCGCCGCCGATCACCAGCACGTCGATGAAGGGCGTGGAGAACAACAGCGCCATCATCGTGACCGCGAGCGCAATCGCGGCGATGCGCACGGAGAATAGGTTGGTGAGCGTTGCCGGTGACGACATGATGAGATCGAGATCGGCGCGGGCGTAAAACACGCGCGTCACCGATTCGATCGCCTGTGACAGCATCAACGACCAGGCGAGCGCGATCGTGGCCGAAATCACGATCAGCGACGGTTTGTCGAGCGGCAATTGAAGTCGGGCGAAGCGGCCGATCACGGCCCAGGCAGGCAGGTGCAGGAGTGCCGCAAAGGCGATCAGGCCGATCACGGCGGCGCGCTTCCGCTTGCGCTGGCCTGTCATCATGGCGAGCCATTCGCGCCAGGCGAGGCGGAGCTCGTGGCGGGCAAACCACGACAATGCAGTCGCCGAGCTCATGCGGCGGCAGCCTCCAGCGTGACCAGCGCGATGAAGAGATCCTCGAGGCTGGTGTCGGTGTGGCCGTTCTGCTGGCGCAGCTCGGCGAGCGTGCCTTCGGCAACGAGGCTGCCCGACGCGATCACGCCGATCCGGTCGGCCATGCGCTCGGCGACCTCGAGAATATGCGTGGTCATGATCACGGTGCAGCCAGCGCGGACGCGCTCCGCCAAAAGGCCCTTCACGTGGCGGGCGGAGAGGGCATCGAGGCCGGTCAGCGGCTCGTCGAGAATGATGAGCAGGGGGTCGTGGACCAGCGCGCCGGCCAGCGCCACCTTCTGGCGCATGCCCTTGGAAAATCCTTCGCAGCGCTCGTGGCGGTGTGGCGCCAGGCCGAGCGAGCTCAACAGCTCCTGCGCCACGGGTTCGGAGAGGGCGGGCGCTATGCCCCAGAGCCCGGCGACGAATTCGAGATATTCGAGCGGCGTCAGCTTGTCATAAATCATCGGCTCGTCCGATACCCAGGCCATCACCTGCTTGGCGGCCACGGGATCGGCGAGGGCATCGATGCCGAAGATCGACACCGCGCCGGCATCGGGCCGCAGCAGTCCCGCGACCATGCGCAGGGTGGTGGTCTTGCCGGCGCCGTTGGGGCCTACCAGCGCGTAGAATTCACCGGCGTGAATGGTGAGATCGAGGGAATCGACCGCCAAACGGTCAAAACGCTTCGTTAACCCTCGTACGCTCAGCGCCGAGCTGTCCGGTTTCATGACGGCCACACCATACGGTTTCGCATCGCTTGCGACCTTGATCTGAAGATGTTTCGGCGCGGTGAATCAACCTGCCACAAATTCCGTCATCCCGCAGGGATTCATCCGTCTCTCGTTTTATTGACAGCGCTAGGCGGTTCAGGCTGAATTGTACCGGGCAAATGGCGCTTTCCGCGAGTCATATGATCGCGTAGCGACTGGAACAAGATGCGACGAGACGGCCGCCAAGAGCCGCAGGGGAGCATCGGGGAGGATGCTCGGCGATGCTGGACTTCGTTCAGCAGCTGGTCAGTGGCATTGCACTCGGCTGCGTCTACGGCCTGATCGCGCTTGGCTTCGTGCTCGTTTACAAGGCAACCGAGGTCGTCAACTTCGCCCAGGGCGATCTGATGATGCTGGGCGGCTTCTTCGCCTTCACCTTCATCGGCATGATGGGCCTGAACTACTGGGTCGGCTTCGCCGGCGCGGTGATCGCCATGGCTCTGTTCGGCATGCTCGCCGAACGCATCGTGGTGCGGCCGATCCTCGGCTATCCGCAATTCTCCATCATCATGGCGACCATCGGGCTCGGCTACTTCCTGCGCTCGATCGCCGGCATGATCTGGGGCACCGACGATTTCAAGATCGAGACGCCGTTCAGCCAGGGTGTGCTGCGCATCGGCGCTCTGGTGCTTGCCTATGACAAGCTGTCCGTGATCGCGGCAACGGTCATCCTTTGCACACTGCTCTATCTGTTCTTCAACAAGACCACGCTCGGCACGGCGATGCGCGCCAGTTCCGAGAACATGCTCGCGGCCTACTACATGGGCATTCCCGTGAAGCGTGTCGTCTCGATCGTCTGGGCCATCAGTGCGGCGGTCGCGACCTGCGCCGGCGTGCTGCTGGCACCGATCACCTTCATTCACTCCAATGTCGGGCTCGTGCTCGGGCTGAAAGCCTTTCCCGCCGCCGTGCTCGGTGGCTTCGGCTCGATACCCGGCGCGGTCGTCGGCGGCGTCTTGATCGGCGTGATCGAGAGCATGGCCGGCTTCTATCTGCCCGAGGGCTGGAAGGACGTCGCGCCCTATATCGTGCTGCTCGCGGTGCTGCTGCTCAAGCCCGAGGGCCTGTTCGGCCTTCATGTCCGCAAGAAGGTCTGAACGCATGCGCTTTCTGTTCAAGACCGACTATGAGGACGACATCCGCCTGTTCCCGCATTCGGGCTACGTGGTCTCCTACGGGCTCCTGATCGCGGTACTCCTGATCGCGCCCTACGTGCTCTCCAGCTATCTGATGAGCCAGCTGGTCTTTGTCTGCATCTATGCGACCGTCGGCGTGGCGCTGCTGATCCTGACCGGCTTCACCGGACAGGCTTCGCTCGGGCATGCCGCGTTCCTCGCCATCGGTGCCTACACGGCGGCGTACTTGCAGAAATACAATGTGCCGTTTCCGGTCTACTTCCTCGCTGCAGGCGTTTTGACCGGATCGATCGGCGCGCTGGTCGGTTTCCCCGCGCTGCGTCTCCAGGGCATCTATCTCGTCATCGCCACGATCTCCTTCGCCTTCATCGTCGAGGAAATTCTGGCGCGCTGGGAAAGCGTCACCAATGGCAATGAGGGCATGCGCATCAAGCCGCTCTCGCTGCTCGGCGTCGCCGTGCCGCGTGACGGTCCGACGTTCTATTTCCTTTGCCTCGCCGTTCTGATTCTGACCATCGTCGGCACGCTCAATCTCTTGCGCTCGCCGACGGGGCGCGCCTTCGTCGCGATCCGCGACTCCGAGACCGCAGCACGCAGCATGGGCGTCAATGTCGCGTTCTACAAGGTTAAGTCCTTTGCGATCTCGGCCGCGATCACCGGTTTTGCCGGCGTGCTGTTCGCGCACAAGCTCTCCTTCATATCGCCGGAGATGTTCACGCTCCAGCTCTCGATCGAGTTCATCATCGTGATCCTGATCGGTGGCACGTTCAGCCTGCACGGTGCGGTGCTGGGCGCGATCTTCATCGTGATGATCGATCCGTTCCTGACGTATCTCAAGGACGACATGCCTGGCATCATCGCGGGCGTCGCCGCGACGTTGGGGGCCAGCACCGAGAGCGCGGCGAGCGTCCAGTCGAAAGTCGCGGCCTTCGCCTCCCTCAACGGCCTGAAGGGCGCGATCTACGGCATCATCATCGTGCTGTTCGTGCTGTTCGAGCCGCTCGGCCTCTACGGCCGCTGGCTCAAGATCAAGTTGTTCTTCCAGCTCTTCCCGCTCTACAAGCGAGCGACCTTCAAGCGCCAGAAGATTTACGTGAGGTCGGAGCGGAACCGATGAGCTATTTCCGCGCCGAAAACCTGTCGCTGCATTTCGGTGGCCTCAAGGCGGTCGACGCAGTCTCGTTCGCAGTCGAGAAGGGCGAGATCCTCTCGATCATCGGGCCGAACGGAGCAGGAAAAAGCTCGATCTTCAATCTGATCTCGCGGATCTACCGCCCGACCTCGGGCCGCATCTTCTTCGAGGACCAGGACATCACGGAACAGCCGCCCTACGACATCGCAAGGCTCGGCATCGCCCGCACCTTCCAGAACATCGAGCTGTTCGAGAATGCGACCGTGCTTGCGAACCTCCTGGTCGGGCGCCACCGTCATTCGACTACGCAACTCTGGCAAGAATTGCTGTTCCTGCCGAGCGTGCGCGCGAACGAGAAGCTGCACCGGCGTCGCGTCGAGCAGGTGATCGAGTTCCTCGATCTCGAGCCCTATCGCGACAAGCTGATCTCAGGTCTGCCCTACGGTGTGCGCAAGGTGATCGAGCTTGCTCGCGCGCTCTGCTCCGAGCCGAAGCTCATCCTGCTCGACGAGCCCTCATCGGGGTTGAATGTCGAGGAGACCGACGACATGTCGTTCTGGATCCGCGACATGAAGAGCGAGCTCGGCATCACCGTGCTGATGGTCGAGCACGACATGTCGCTGGTCAACCGTATCTCCGACCGTGTGATTGCGCTGAACTACGGCCGGGTGCTGGCGATGGGCTCGCCCGCCGAGGTGCAGCAGCATCCCGACGTCGTCGCCGCCTATCTCGGAGCCTGACGCGATGGACGCTGCCGTGCCCGACATCATCCTGAAGCTCTCGAATATCGAGAGCTATTATGGACCGATCATGGCGATCCGCGGCATCTCGCTCGAGGTGCCGCGCGGCCGTATCGTGACGCTGCTCGGCGCCAATGGTGCGGGCAAGACGACGGTGCTGAAGACCATCTCGGGGATTCTCGATCCGCAGAAGGGCACGATCGAGTTCATGGGCAAGCCGATTCAGCGCATGGAGGCCGACAAGATCGTCCGGCTCGGCCTCAGTCACGTGCCGGAAGGGCGCGAGGTCTTTCCCTTCCTCTCCGTGCGCGAGAACCTGATGATGGGCGCCTATCCGCGCAAGGATCGCGACGGCGTTGCGGAGGATCTCGAGCGCGTCTACGGCTACTTCCCGCGGCTGAAGGAGCGCATCGACCAGCCGGCCGGGCAGCTGTCCGGCGGCGAGCAGCAGATGCTGGCGATAGGGCGTGCGCTAATGAACCAGCCGACGCTGCTGCTGCTCGACGAGCCATCGCTCGGGCTCTCGCCGATCCTGGTGAAGGAGATCTTTACGATCATCCGCCGCGTCAACGAGGAGCAGGGCATGTCGATCCTGCTCGTCGAGCAGAATGCCAAGGTGGCGCTGGAGACGGCGCATTACGGCTACGTGCTGGAGATCGGCCGCATCGTGATGAACGACACCTGCGACCGCTTGATGCATTCCCAGGACATCCAGGAATTCTACCTCGGTGCCAAGGAAGCCGGTGCCAGGGGCGAACGGCGCTGGAAAAAGAAGAAAACGTGGCGTTAAATATGGCGTCTCCCCGTTAACGAACAGACCGACGGCAAGGCAGGCAGCGCGCGGAGGCGAAGCGACAAGGAGGCAATGGCATGGCCCGACCGGCGGTGCTGACGGTCGCAGACACGATCGCAAAGAGTTTTCTGCGCGCGGTGGAGACGCGCGGGGAGAGGCCTGCGATCCGCGAGAAACAGTTCGGCATCTGGCAGCCGACGAGCTGGCGCGCGTGGCTGGAAATCTCCAGGGAGATCGCCTACGCACTGCATGCTTCGGGCTTCAGGCCTGGCGACGTCGCCTCCATCATCGCCAACGCCGTGCCGGAATGGATCCATGCAGACATGGGCATCTTGTGCGCGGGCGGCGTCTCGTCCGGCATCTATCCAACCGATTCCCCGGCGCAGGTCGAATATCTCGTCAACGACTCCGCTACGCGCGTGATGTTTGCCGAGGATGAAGAACAACTCGACAAGGTTCTCGCCGGCCGCGCGCGATGTCCGACGCTCGAGAGGATCGTTGTGTTCGACATGGAGGGCCTGAGCGGCTTTGCCGACGACATGGTGATGTCGTTCGACGAGTTTCGCGCGCTCGGCCGCAATCACATGGTCGGCCGCGAGCAGCTCTGGCAGGAGATGATCGACAGCCGCTGCGCGAGCGATCTCGCCATTCTCGTCTACACCTCGGGCACGACCGGACCACCCAAGGGCGCGATGCATTCCAACCTTAGCGTGACGCATCAGATGCGGCACGCCAACGATTTCATTCCGGCGAGGGAAGACGAGGACCGGCTGATCTTCCTGCCGCTCTGTCACGTCGCCGAGCGGGTCGCCGGCTACTACATCTCGGTCGCGCTCGGCTCGGTGATGAATTTTGCCGAAAGCCCGGAAACCGTGCCGGACAATCTGCGCGAGGTGCAGCCGACCATCTTCTTCGCGGTGCCGCGGATCTGGGAAAAATTCTATTCCGCAATCACGATCGCGCTCAAGGATGCGACGTCGTTCCAGCAATGGGTCTATCGCCGGGCCATCGACATCGGCCTGCGCATGGCGGATTGCCGGCTCGATGGACGCTCGCCGTCCGTCTCGCTCAGGATCGCGAACCGCGTCGCCTACCGACTGGTGTTCCGCAACATCCGCCGCATGATCGGGCTCGATCGCTGCCGCATCGCCTTCACTGGCGCGGCGCCAATCGCGCCGGACCTGATCCGCTGGTATCTCGCGCTCGGCATCGACATGCACGAGGTCTACGGCCAGACCGAGAATTGCGGAGTTGCGACCATGATGCCGTCCGACCGCATCAAGCTCGGCTCGGTCGGCAAGGCCGTGCCCTGGGGTGAGGTCAGCCTTTCGCCGGACGGCGAGATCCTGATCAAGGGCAACTTCCTGTTCATGGGCTATTTGAACCAGGCGGCAAAGACGGCCGAGACCATCGATACGCGGGGCTGGCTCCACACCGGCGACGTCGGGACCATCGACAACGAAGGCTTCGTCAAGATTACCGACCGGATAAAGGACATCATCATCACCTCCGGCGGCAAGAACATCACGCCGTCGGAGATCGAGAACCAGCTCAAATTCTCGCCCTACATCTCCGATGCCGTCGTGATCGGCGACAAGCGGCCGTATCTCACCTGCCTCGTCATGATCGACCAGGAGAACGTCGAGAAATTTGCGCAGGACCACGACATTCCCTTCACCAACTATGCGAGCCTGTGCCGGGCGATCGAGATCCAGGACCTGATCCGGCGCGAGATCGAAGAGGTCAACGGCCATTTCGCCCGCGTCGAGACCATCAGGAAATTCCATCTGATCGAACGCCAGCTCACGCCGGAGGACGAGGAGCTGACGCCGACCATGAAGCTGAGGCGCAGCTTCGTGAACAAGCGTTACGCCGGCGAGATTGACGCGATGTATCGCGAGCGCGCGGTGGCTTGAAGCGCGCAGGCCCCCGGAAAAGTGGAAACCGGTCTTCCGGGAAGGGGCATGCGCAGAAAAGAGAAGCGGAGCAGCGATGGCCATGCCCTCCGCGCAACACAGGCCTTGAAGAGAGAGGAGACGTCGATGTCGAAATCGTTCTGTGCGTTCGGCCTTGCGGTGGGCGCGATGGCGTTCACGTGTCTTCCGGCCGCAGCGCAAACCAAGGTCACCAATGAAGGCATCTCGGCAAGCGAGATCGTGATCGGCACCCACCAGGACCTGTCGGGGCCGATCAAGGGCTGGGGCGTGCCGGTCTCCAACGGCATGAAGATGGCGGTCGAGGAGATCAACGCCGCCGGCGGCATCAACGGCCGCAAGATCAAGATGATTTTGGAGGACAACGGCTACGACCCCAAGAAGGCTGTGCTCGCCACGCAGAAGATGATCGAGCGCGACAAGATCTTCGCGATGGTCGGCCCGATGGGCTCGCCGACGGTGCTGGCTGCGCAGGACACGCTGTTCGATGCCGGCGTGCTCCAGCTCTTTCCGCTGACCGCAGCCGAGTTCACCTTCAAGTTCGATCCGGCCAAGCCGCAGGAGCGGCTGAAGTTCAACAACCTCCTGCCTTACGTCGAGAGCACGCGCGCCGCGCTGAAATACATGATTGAGTGGAAAAACTTCCAGAAGCCCTGCATCATGCACCAGGACGACGAGTACGGCAAAAACGTGCTCGACGGCTTCAATCAGCAGCTCACCGCGATGAAGGTGCAGCCGGCCTCGATCACCAGCTACAAGCGCGGCGCCTCCGATTTCAGCGCGCAGGTCGCCAAGATGAAGTCGGACGGCTGCGATCTCGTGGTGCTCGGCACGGTCATCCGCGAGACCATTGGCGCGATGACGGAGGCGAAGAAGCTCGGCTGGGACGTCACCTTCCTGGGGGCAACGCCGACCAACGTGCTGGAAGTGCCGACGCTGGGCAAGGATGCCGTCGATGGGCTTTATGCCGCGTCCCAGTTCGAGATTCCCTATGAGGACAGCGCCAAAGGCCCGGTGAAGGACTGGCTTGCCAACTACAGGAAGATGTTCAATTCGGACGCCAATACGCAGGCGATCATCGGCTACAACACGGTGATGACCTTTGCCTTCTACGCGCAGAAGGCGGGCAAGGATCTCACGGGACAGAAGATGCTGGACTCGCTCGAGTCAGGTGAAAAATTCCTCGACATCTTCAACTCGCCGCCGGCGAAATTTTCCAAGACCGACCACCTCGCCAACACCATTACCCAGGTGCAGCAGGTCAAGGGCGGCCGCTGGGTGCTCGTGAAGGATAATCTGATGTTCTGATGCGGCCGCTCTCGCCGCGCGGTTGGTGCACCCTCTCCCCTTGCGGGAGAGGGTGGCTTCGATGCGAAGCATCGAAGCCGGGTGAGGGGTTCTCTCCGCGAATGACCCTCTCGCGATTGAGTTCGTGGAGAGAATCCCTCATCCGCCTTGCCTTCGGCAAGGCACCTTCTCCCGCAAGGGGGAGAAGGAAGAAAAAGGCGCTGCGCGGCCTACGATCCGCCGCCGGCGACGCCGGACTCCACTGGTGCCAGCTCGTCTTCCCTGCAGCGCCAGCCATCGGCGGCTTTCTGGAACACGAAGGTTCGCTGGATCCTGAGCCGGCGCGTCACATTGAAGCTTTCCCTGGAGCCTTGCCTGGACGCCGCGGCCGGTTGTGCGTTGCCGGACCTCGGGTCCCAGCAGGTGCCGGTGCAGCTCGATGCGACCGGGCTGCAGGTGGTGAAGGGTGACAGCACGACCATGTCGATGTCCGCGGTGACCTTCGCTTCCTGCTCTCCGACGTCGCTACCGGTCGCGAACACGCGACTGATGCGGACGAAGTCGCCGCAGGAATTGGCCGCATGGATCTTGGCGACGCAGAAGTCGGCGGCATCGGTATCAGGCAGCCGTGCAGCGATCTGGCGGCCGAACACACGTTTCGGATCGCCCTTGGCGCCAAGGATATCAGCGGTCTTCCGGCTGAGATATTCGGCGAGACAGCCTTGCGCGGACGGCAGCTCGGCCGGCGGCACGTTTTCCTTGCCGACGAGGTCGCATTTGCGATCGCGCTCCCTTGTCCAGCGGCCATATTCGGCGAAGGCAAAGCGGGCTTCGGTCGGGTTCAGCTTGCCGATCAGGCCGAGGACCTTGCTGTTCAGCTCTTCTTCCGCCAGCGCCAGCTCCGGATCGCTGCAGATCAGCGCGCCGGCCGCCGTGTTGGCCGCGAGGCAATCGAAATCGGGGTCGCGCAGGATCGCGGCGCGCTCATCGGTCTCCCTGAGCAGGCAGGTCTTGACGCGATCGATGTCGTCGGTACGGACCGCGGTCTGGCCGAAGATGCCGCAGCTCAGATTGCGCTGCCGGATCCACAGCGCGTTCTCCTCGATCGCAGGCAGACGATCCGGCAGGCGGGAGAGCCGCGCCTCGATGGCCGCGCTGAGATTCTCGGCGGCTGCGGCAAGTTCGCTGTCCCCGCAAAACAGCTGACCTGCGGGATCGCGCTGCCGCTCGCAATGGTTCTTGACGAACAGCGGCAGCTTCTCGGCGATCGAAAGGTCTGAATTGGGCGCCTGAGCGCGGGCGGGTGACATCAGCGGCAGCATCGCCGCAACCATCGCCAGCACGAACGTCCGCATTCCGCTTGTCCCCGAAGCCCGCATGATCGCCATGCTAGCTTCCCGTGCGGTGCGGCGAAACCGTGAATGTGTAGGTGCGCGTCGGAATCGTAGCCCGGATGGAGCGAAAGCGAAATCCGGGATTGCAAACGGATGTGAGGTCCCGGATTTTCGCTTTCGCTCCATCCGGGCTACGCAGCACCGCCGGGTGTCAGCGCGACGCGATCATTGCCGAGCGGTTGTTGTCCGGTGCGGCGGCAAACGCCGGCTCGTCGACATATTTCAGCACCGCGGACTGATAAAGCACGAACAGCGGCTGATAGGTCCGCGCCACCTCATCCTCGACCATGGCCATGCGGCGGTTGTCGAGCATCAGCCAGTGGCCGTCGAGCCTGGCGGCCGCGACCGCATGCTCCTCGCCGGCTTGCCTGTCGCGCACGAAAACGATGCGCAGATCCTCCGGCGCAATGCCCGCGAGGCGGAGCGCGGCGAGTTTTGCGATCGCATAGTCCTCGCAATCGCCGGCGCCGCGCTGGAAGGTGGCGAGTGGCGAGCTCCAGACGTCATCGGGGCCGTCATTGGCCGCCTTGATCGCGAGATTGATGGCGCGGTTGGCTTCACCGAGGCGGGCGCGGCCTTCGCGGCTGCGCGCCTGGTCGACGATGGCGAGCAGCTTCACTGCGGCGGGCGAGACGCAGTTGTCGCGGTCGCCGTCGCACAGCGCGAGCTGCACCATCTCGTCGTCGAGCTTGTCCTTCAGGTGAAACCATTTGTCGCGAACGCGACCTGCGGAGATCGCGAAGGCGAACACACCGAACGGTTCTGCGGATTTCCGCACGAGGACGGCGGACCCGGGCGACAGCAGCGTGCCGGCGCGAAGGTCGGCAGCCGATCCGAACAGGATCAATCCGCACAAGAGCAGGACTGCGCGCCAGGCGCGCGAGTGAGCAACGGTCTCCATCTGACTTCCCCTGTCCAGCATCGGCAGGACACCCCTGACCCGCACGTGCCGGCTTTGTTTCTGGTGCGGTGACAGTGAGGGGAGGGCCGTTTGATTCTGCTTAACGAGCCCGGCCGGGGGCCCAAAACCGCGCAACAGGCTGAAATCGGTCTCGCCAGTTTAGGTAAAATTTTACGGGCCAGCCTCGGGAAGCCCCAATCTGCTGTGGAATGGAACCAATTGGCGAACCAGCTTGAGTCGACTGCCGAATCTGGTTCATATGGCTAATGACGGGCTTATTTCGCCAATTGTGCTGGCCAGGTCGACAGTAAAAGCTCCGTATTTGCCGCAGTATGTTGCGGGGCACTGCAACGGAAAGATGACATAAGTATTCGTAAGCAAGATTTCTTCGTCGAAATACTTTGGAATGCTTGTGGCGGCGGGATATTTCGTCGAACTTCAGGAACTATACTCGAAATACTCAAGAAGATACCTCCGCCACCCTGACGCCATCCTGCTTCGCATCGACTAAGGCAGCGCTGCCGCGTCGATTTGGACCGGAAATAGATGGTTCCGCTAAGGACTCGGTAATGATATGCAAGCTTAGGCAGCCGATACTTCTTTAAATATTAACCCTCTCTGCGGTGTTTCCCCGTTGAATTACGCTGGCAAATTTGACGCCGCGCTTTCCATTGACGGCCAGGGCTTTCATGCGCCCGCCCATGGCCATCTTGAATCGTTTTCCGTCGCGGGGCATGGAACCGTGCCGCAGGGCGCGTTCTTCGTTCCCGATCCCAATCTCCTGTTCCATGGCGAGTTCAAGCGCGCGGGCGTCGATCTTGTGCTGTCCAATGACGGGCACGAGTTCGTCATTCACGATTACTTCAAAGGCGAGAAGCGCGCCGCGATCGCCTCGCCCGATGGCGCCCATCTCACCGGCGACATCATCAACGCGCTCGCCGGCAACGTCCAATATGCGCAAGCGGCGCCTGGTGCCGCCGCCGCGCAGGTCATCGGCCATATCACCAAGCTGACTGGCAGCGCGACCGCCGTCCGCAACGGCGTGTCGATCATCCTGAACAATGGCGACAACGTCGAGAAGGGCGACGTGCTCTCGACCGGGTCGGACTCGACCCTCGGCGTCACCTTCATCGACGGCACCGTCTTCGGCCTCTCCTCCAATGCGCGAATGGTGCTGAACGAGATGGTCTACGACCCGAACGGGTCGAGCAACTCCTCGCTGCTGAGCCTGGTCGCGGGCACCATTACCTTCGTCGCCGGCGAGACCGCCAAGCACGGCGACATGAAGATCGACACGCCGGTTGCCACCATGGGCATCCGCGGCACCGCCGTGCTGACGGAGATCAGCTTCTCGGTTCCGCAGGGCGGCGGCGATCCGCAGCCGCAGGCGAATTTCCAGGTGCTGGTCGAGCCGGACGGCACCACCGGCTCCTACATCCTGTTCGACAAGGTCACGCTGCTGCCGATCGCCACCGTCAACCAGGCGGGGCAGATGATCCAGATCAGCGGCGGCAACGTCTCGGTCACCAACGCGCTGCTGTCGCCGGACGTGCAGAAGCTGATCACGGACGTGTTCACGCTGAAGTTCACGGACAACAACACCAACACCAAGCTGACGAACAACTCGACAGATACGATCACGCAGGACGCCAACCTGGTGTTGATCAAGACGCCGAACGGCTCGACGGCGCAGGCGACTTTCGTCACGCTCAGCAACGGGCAGTCGACCAGCAGTTCCGACAAGCCGGCGTCCGATAGCCGTGTTCCCGGTGCGCCGGATGCACGCAGCCTCGATCTCAACGGCAACGTGAAGGCGGCGTTCGCGCTGTCCGAGCTCGACGGCAAGACCGGCGTGACGACGCTCGATGCCGTCAGCGGCAAGATCACCTTCTTCGATTTCAACCTCGGTGACAGGCCGACTGTGAAGGTGGACTTCGCGTCCTTCACCTATCAGAACGCCGATCACACCGACGTCACCGCCGGATTGTCGGACCTGCAAAAGGCCGACATTGCCGCGACCGAGGCCAAGATCACCGTCGTTGCCGCCTCCGACAACAGCAACACGGGCTCGGCGACCTGGACCTACAGCGTTCCGGACGGCGCCTTCGATTTTCTGGCCGCCGGCGAAACATTGACGCTGACCTACAAGGTCCGCGTCGACAACAATTTCGCCGCCGACAACGAAACCGCCTTCATCGACATCACCATCACGGTCACCGGCACCAACGACACGCCGGTGATCACCTCGAGCGTTCCGACCATCACTTTCGAGGGCGGGACCAGCGTGCCCGGCGGCCCGCTCACCTCCAAGGTGCCGACCTCGGGAACGCTGACCTTCACCGATGTCGATCTCACCGACACCCACAAGGTGTCGGTGAAACTGACCGGCGCGACCCTGCCGGACGGCAGCACCGTGCCGCCGGGACCGCTGGCGATCTTCGAAAAGGCAATGTCGGTTGCGATCGATACCGACAGCACCGGGACCGGCGAGGGTGTCATCGACTGGTCGCTCGCCGACCTGCCCGTCTACCTCGCGGACTTCATTCCGAAGGGCGAGGTCCTGACGCTGACCTACACCGTGACGGTCACGGACTCGCAAGGCGCAACCGCGACCCAGACCATCACCGTCACCATCAAGGGGACCGACAGTCCCGCGGTGGTGTGGGTCGCGACGTCCGAGGCCGGTTCCTCGCCCGGCGGCTTCTGGAAGGACGCCGCGAACTGGGAAACCGGCACCGTGCCGACGATCAATGACGACGTCATCGTCATCACCGATCAGCTGCATGGCCTGACGCCGTCCTATCCGGTCACGATCGACGAGGCGGCGTTCGCCAAATCGCTGACCATGAACGATTTCGACACGTCCGCCGGGCACAAGGCGCCTGAGGTCATCAACCAGAGCACGCTGACGATCGCGCAGACGCTCAACCTCAGCGCCGATTCGATCCTGACCAATTCCGTGGGCGCCACGATTTCCGTCGGCGGCAAGGCCGAGATCCTGGACACCAGCGTGCTGACCAATTCCGGCACGCTGACGCTCGCGGGCGGCGGCGACTTCGCCGTCGGCGCCTTTATCACCAATGCCGGCACGATCGAGCTCACCGGCGGCAAGCTCACGACGCTGGCCGAGATCCACAATGCCGGCGGCAAGTTCAAGGTCCATGCCGGTGCGACGCTGGACGTCAAGGGCGGGACCATCGAGAGCGGCAAGCTGATCATCCGCGGGGCGTTGGTGCTGGAGGGGACGAGCGTCCTGGCCCATGGCAAGCTGGACAATTCCGGCGCCGTCACCGTCACGGGGACCGTCGCTTTCGACAAGGAGACCGTCGACAACGACTCGACCATCGAAATCCAGGCCGGTGCGACGCTGACACTGGACAAGGGGACCAAGGTCGCCAATTCGTCAGGCACCATCACCGTCGACGACCATGGCGTGCTGGTCCTCAATCAAGCCGAGATCACCGGCGGCACGCTGATGCTGTCCGGTACGCTGGTCTCGACCGGCATCAGCGCCATCAACAGCGCCGACATCACCAACACCGGCACGATTGACGTCACCGGCGGGACGCTGACGATCGACCCAGTCGTGCTGCACACCATCACCAATCAGAACCTCATCGAGGTGAATGGTGCCGAGCTCGACATTTCCGGTGATCTGATCGTCAACACCGGCACGCTCGAGGCGATCAAGGGCGGCACGCTGAAGTTTGACGCCGTCAAGGTCACCAACACCGGCGGAACGGTGACGGTCGACGGCACCTCGAAGCTGTATCTGTCCGGTGTCGAGATCAACGGCGGAAGCCTCGACAATGCCGGCCATCTCTATGGCGTTACGGGCAGCAACACCGTCACGGCCGCGGTCACCAATACCGGCACGATCGAAGTGCAGAGCGGCACGCTTGATCTCGCCGGCGGCCTCAGCGGCGTCGGCACGCTGATCATCGACGACGGTGCGACGTTGGAGCTCGCCGGTGCAACCGCGCAGACCGTCACCTTCGCCGGCGGGACCGATACACTTCAGCTCGATAACGTCGCGGGCGAGAGCTTTACCGGCACCATCGCCGGCCAGTCCACCGCCGGCGGCACGTTCACCGTCACGGGCGCGGGCAACATCACGACGGCGAGCGGCGATGCGCTCGACTTCACGGCGTCTGGCGGCACGATCGGTGCGCCCGCCGACATCGTGCTCACGCCGACCGGCGCGCTGACGGGCGCGGCGGGCGGCATCTTCGTCACCCAGAACGGCGTTGGTGACATCTCGCTGACGGCGACAAAGGACATCACGGGCCAAAACGGCAACGGCATCTGGCTGCGCGACAGCGCGAGCGGGTCCGGCGACATCATCGTGACTGATCTCACCGGCAAGGCGACCGGAACGGGCGCCGGTTCGGTTGGCCTGCTTGTTGAGAATCTCAACCCCGCCAACGACGGCGACATCACGATCAAGCAGCTCGGCGGCGCCGCGGGTGGCGCCTACGGCATCGACGCCACGACCAAGGGTGATGGCGACATCAGCATCGAAGCGGGCGGCAACGTCACCGGAGACACGGTCTACGGCACCGCGATCGGCGCGTTCGACCATGGCGGCGGCGACGTCCGCGTTACCAATGAAGGCGACGCCACCGGCGCGGTCGGCCTGTCCGCGCTTGCCACCGGTGCCGGCAACATCACCATCGTCAACGACGGCGATCTCACCGGCACCGGCACGGTCGGCATTATCGTGACGCAGAACGGCGACGGCGCGACCGGCTCGACCCAAATCACCAACACCGGCTCGGTCGTCGGCGCGGACGGCCACGCCGCGATCTTCGTCCAGGAGAACGCCGCCGGCACCGCGCTGATCGACAATTCCGGCACCATCGGGCCCGACGATTCGGGCACCGTGACCTCCACGACCTTTGCCATCGTGGAGACCGGAGGCGCCATCACGATCGACAACACCGGAGATATCAACGGCAATATCTCGGTCGCCAGCGCGACCTTCAACAATGAGGCGGGCGGCACCTGGACGGTGTCCGGGTCGAGCTTCTTCGGCACCTTGTCCACCTTCGGCAATGCCGGCGAGATCGATCTGCACGACGGCGCATCGATCTTCGGCGCGGACGGTGCGGCCTTCGCCATCACCAACTCCGGCGAGATCGAGAGCTGGGGTTCCACCTCCATCACGGGAGCCATCACCAACACCGGCAGCATCGAGGTCGACAGCGGCACCCTGACGCTGTTCGGCTCGCTATCCGGCTCCGGCTCCGTCACCATCGACGCTGGTGCGACCCTCACGCTCGAGGGGACGGTCTCGCAGACCATCACCTTCTCGGGCGACGCCGCCGAGCTCAAGATCGACACCACGTCATTCGGCGGATCGATCGCGGGGCTGACTGCGACCGACAAGCTGGACCTGTCGACGATTACCTTCGACGGCGGCACCACCGCGACCTACGACGCGGAGACCGGCAATCTCGTCGTGAGCGATGCCTATGGCCACAGCATCACGGTCAAGCTGGTCGGCGACTACAGCAACGCGCATTTCGCCGGCAGTGACGACGGCACCGGCCACACGCTGATCACGCTGAACGCGACCGACGACGCGCCGAGCTTCAAGGCTGCAGAAACCTCGCAGAGCGCGAGCTTCAGCGAGCTCGCCGACACGACCGGCGCGCCGAGCACGACCGCCGATCCGGCGCCGGCGGCAACCGGTACGGTCCATTTCACCGACGTCGACCTGACCGACCGCCCGCAGGCCTCGATCACGGATCAGACCGTGACGTGGCTCGACACCGATCAGACCACGCACCTGACGCTGACCGCGGACGAGGTGACAGCGCTCGAACAGGCGCTGACGCTGCAGCAGGCCGGCAACCACAACAACGGTGCGATCGGCTGGACCTACTCCATCCCCGACAGCACGCTGGATTTCCTCGGCGAAGGCCAGACCGCGACCGTGGTGTCGACCATCACGCTGGACGACCAGCATGGCGGCACCGACACCGCCCAGGTGACCGTCACGATTTCAGGCAAGAATGACGCGCCGACGCTGGATGCGGCAACGCTGGCCTCGGTCGGCGGCGGTGACACGGATCCGGCCGGAGCGGCCATCAGCGATCTCTTCGCCGGCAAATTCCACGACGTCGATCAAGGTGCGAGCCTCAAGGCCATCGCGATCACGGCCGACAACGCCACGGAAAGCCAGGGGACCTGGCAGTACGAGGTTGCCGGCACCGACCAGTGGGTGGACATCACCGGCGTCAGCGACAGCAATGCGCTGGTGCTGAGCCCGGACACGCTGATCCGCTTCGTGCCGGCCGACGGCTATAGCGGCAGCCCGGGCACGCTCGACGTTCACGCCCTCGACGACACCTATGCCGGCGACATCACCGGCGCGACGCCGGTCTCGATCGACATCACCGCTACAGGCATCGGTCACGGCGGCTCCTCGGCGGCTTCGGATCTCGCCGCCTCCATCAGCACGGAGGTGACGGCGCCGTCGAACTCGAACGTCGATGTATGGACGGGGAGCGTCAACCAGAACTGGGACAATGACGGCAACTGGTCGCTCGGGCACGCGCCCACCGCGACCGAGGTCGCATCGGTCGATACCGACAGCACGGTCTATCTGGACCTCGGCAACCACGGTACCACGATCGGTGGGCTGACACTCAGCAGCGTCACCGAGCTCGACATCACCGGGACTGCCTTCACTCCGGAGTCAGAAGGCTTCGGCTACCTGCTGCTGAACGGCAAGCTAACGAACGACGGCTCGATCGATGTTCAGGGGGTTGCCCTCTACGAAGCCCACGACGTCACGAATGCCGGGATCCTCGAAGCCGACGGTCCGCACGGACTGCTCTGGTTCGGCCTCGGGCAGGGCAACACGATCGATAATGGCGGCGGCAAGATCGAAGCGGCTAACGGTGCCGAGGTTGATTTTACGTCTTCCACGGTCAATGGCGGAGAGATCGATGCCCTTGGCGAGGGGTCTCTCGTTTTTCTTTCCCAAGCGATCCTCAATGGCACCAGCCTCAAGAGCGAGGGCACCTCTTATTTCGAGGTCGGGGCGACGACGACCTTCAATGGCACCGACCATGCGATGGCCATCGACGCCCAGATCGCCATCAACGACTACGGCAAGCTGGTGCTCGACGGCTTCGTCAACGATTCGGGCGACGTCAATAATGCGGGAACGATCGTCGTCGAGACCGGACTGACCAGCATCCTCGGCGATCTCACCGGTTCCGGCATCGTGAAGATTCTGGGTGCGAGCCTCGAGCTCGGCGGCACCTCGGATTCCGCGATCCAGTTCGTCGGCTCCGGCGTCGGTACGCTGCACCTTGACTCGACGTCGCACTTCACGGGCACGGTGACCGGCTTCAGCTACGGCGACAACATCGATCTCTCCGGCATCGACCCCAAGAACGTTTCGCTGGTCTCGACCGAAGACGGCCTCCAGGTCCACTACGGCTCCGGCGATGGCGACTACTTCACCATCACCGGCAACTACGATGCGTCGGGCTTCAGCACGAGCAGTGACGGCAGCGGCGGCACCGATCTCGTCTGGAACCACCAGTCGCCGGTGATCGACACCACGCATTTCACCCACGTCCACGACGAGGCGACGAACACCGACACGGTCACGGGTCTGTCGGTCTCGGGGTCCTCGACCGAAACCTACACGGTGACCGCGGAGACCGAGGGCGCGAAGGAAGGCAGCAGCGTGACGCCGTCCTCGATCGATGGCGTCTCGCTCGACCAGGTCAACACGGCGCTCCACAGCGTGACCTACGATCCGGGCGCAACCCCGCCCGATACCGACATGATCACGTTCAAGGTGACCGACAGCCTTGGCGTGAGCGACACCGTCAACTTCATCTTCGACGAAGGCGGCTCGGGCCCGGTCACGCTGACCGGCACCAGCGGCAAGGACGTCATCTTCGCCACCGAGTCCAGCGACACGCTGATCAGCGTCGGCGGGCAGGACCAGTTCGTGTTCGGCCCGGCGTCAACGACGGACGCCGTCCAGCACACGGTCTACGGCTTCGATACGACCCAGGACAAGATCGACCTGCGGCAGTTCGATACCATCAATTCGGTCGCCGACCTTACCATCACGCAGCAGAACACCGATACGCTGATCACGCTGGACGATCACGAGACGATCCTGCTCAAGAACGTGGCCGCCGGCAACCTGCACGCCAGCGATTTCATCGTCACCAACCACGGCACGACGTAGCGCGGGCCTCGTTCTCCCGCCGCGCGGGACAGCAAAAAATCCCCCGATCGTCGCTTCCGGCCATGGCCATTTGCGTCCTGACGATCCAAGATCGAATCTGATCGGGTTCCGGGAAGTCCAACAGGCATGAAGCGGCTCAAGAAATGGCGGCGGTGGTTCGCGCGCAGGTTCGGCTATGCGCGGCTGGTCTGCCTTGCGCTGCTCGTCGGCCTCGCAGCCGTGCGCCTCGCCGACTGGAGGCCGGTCGAGGAGGTTCGCGTCCGCACCTTTGACTGGTATCAGCGTCTCGACCCCCGTGAGAAGACCCAAAAGCCCGTCGTCGTCGTCGATATCGACGATCGGACGCTGAAGGCGGTTGGCCAGTGGCCATGGCCGCGAACCAAGCTTGCCGAGCTCACCACCGAGCTGACGCGGCTCGGCGCCGCGGCCATCGGCTTCGACGCGATGTTCCCCGAGCCCGATCGGCTCAATCCCGATCTTGCGGTCGAGACCTTCCGCAATCTGGACGAGGCGACACGCGAGAAGCTCAGGGCGCTGCCGAGCAACGACCAGGCGTTTGCCGAGGCGATCAAGAGCTCCCGCGTCGTGCTCGGCGAGACCGGCCTTCCGGCCAGCAACTCGGAACTCGACGAGAAGCTTCCGCAGACTGGCCTGGCGACCCTGGGTGAGGATCCGCATCCTTTTCTGTTCGAATTTCCCGGCTTGCTGCGAAATATTGCCGTTCTCGAGGCTGCCTCCGCCGGCCGCGGTTTGCTGACCATCAAGCCCGAGCGCGACGGCATTGTCCGGCGGCCGCCGATGATCGCGCAGGCCCAAGGTGTGATCCTGCCATCGCTGAGCTTCGAGATGCTGCGGGTGGTGTCCGGCTCCAACACGATGCTGGTCAAGGCCGATCGCGAAGGCATCGTCAGCGTCGGCGTGCCGCGCTTCTCGATCCCGACCGACAAGAACGGTCTGCTCTGGGTGCATTTCGCCCACCATGATCCCTCGATCTACGTCTCGGCGGTTGACGTGCTGGAAGGGCGAGTCGCGCCGGACAGGATCGCACAGCGGTTGGTACTGATTGGCACCTCGGCAGCGGGACTCAACGATATCAAGACGACGCCGGTCGACCCCGCTGTGCCGGGCGTCGAAATCCACGCCCAGGTGCTGGAAAGCGCGCTGACCGGCTCGATCATCTCGCAGCCGAATTACGGCCTCGCGATCGAGTTCTTCGCCGCCATGATGTTGGGCATTCTGGTGATCATTTTCGCTCCGAAGTTCGGGCCCGTCACGCTGGTCGGCGTCGGCGCGCTGTTTGCTTCGGTGTTGATCGGCTTCTCCTGGTACTATTACTGGCGCTATCGCCTCTTGATCGACGCCACCTATCCGCTGTTCTCGACCACCGCGATCTATTTGACGCTGATCTTCGCAAGCTTCGTGCGCGAGCAGCAGCAGCGCAAGCAGATCCGTGGCCAGTTCGCGCAATACATGTCGCCCGTGCTGGTCGAGCAGCTCGCGCAGGCGCCGGAGCGGCTGGTGCTCGGCGGCGAAGAGCGCGAGATGACGATCATGTTCTCCGACGTGCGCGGCTTCACCACGATCTCGGAGACCTACAAGCACGATCCGCAAGGGTTGACCGCGCTGATGAACCGCTTCCTGACGCCGCTCACCAACGCGATCCTGGCGCGCAAGGGCTATATCGACAAGTACATGGGCGACGCCATCATGGCGTTCTGGAATGCGCCGCTCGACGACAAGCAGCACGAGATCAACGCCTGCGAGGCCGCGCTCGACATGCTGGGGAAGATCGACGAGGTCAACAAGGAGCGCGAGCAGGAGGCCGCCGACGGCGGCCATGTCTATATTCCGCTCAACGTCGGCATCGGCCTCAATACCGGCATGGGCGTGGTCGGCAACATGGGCTCAGACCTGAAGTTCAACTATTCCGTGCTTGGCGACAGCGTCAACCTCGCCTCGCGACTGGAAGGGCAGACCAAGGACTACGGCTTCCCGATCATCGTCGGTTCCAAGACCGCGCTCGCCGCCAAGGACAAGTTCGCGATCCTCGAGCTCGACTTCATCATGGTGAAGGGCAAGACCGAGCCTGAGGTGATCTATGCCATCGCCGGCCGCGAGGACGTCATGCATTCGGGAGCCTTCCAGCGCCTGCGCAATACGACCATCGAGATGCTCGCCTGCTACCGCAGCCGCGACTGGCAGGGCGCGCTGGATGCGATCGAGCGCGGCCGCAAAAGCGAAGACGCCGACACGCTGGAGAGGCTGTTCCGCCTCTACGAGGCGCGCATCAAGTTTTTCCAGGCCAACCCGCCGCCGGACGACTGGAGCGGCGCCTACGCGCTGCTGACGAAGTAGCGCAAGACGCGGTGCGTGCAGGGTTCACTGGAGCCTCACTGAAGGTGTCGTAGGGTGGGCAAAGGCGCACTTGCGCCGTGCCCACCATCGTTCAGCATAGTTGACACCAGGGGTGGGCACGCTTCGCTTTGCCCACCCTACAATGCTGTGTTTGATGCCGCAGAATAACTCACTCCACCCCGATCGTCGTCAGATCCTGAAACCAGTGCTGCGCCTGCACGAACTGCTTGATCTTCGGCGATAGCGCATGCGGGTTGGTGTCGTGGACGACCCAGACCAGCGCGGCATCGTCGACGATCTGGGCATGCGCCTGCGCCAGCAGCTCGTCCTGCTTCGCGGTATCGAATGTCTGCTTGGCTTCGTCGATCAGCGTATCGACCTTCGGGTTCTTGTAGCCGCCCCAGTTGACGCCGACCGGCGCGATCTGGCCCGAATGGAAGAAGCGCACGATGGCGTAGAGCGGGTCGGAGGTGACGTAGGCGATGTTGTTGGCGGTGATGCCGGCGTTCATCTCGTCGGCCGCGCCCTTGCGCCAGTGGGTGTAGAGCGTTTCGAGCTCGACGACCTTGAAGTCGATGTCGATGCCGATCTCCTTGAAACTCTGTTGCAGGAATTCATTCATCGGCAGCGAAAGCATCTGGCCGGTGCCGCCCTGCGCGATGATGAAAGTGGTCTTCAGCGGCTTGTCCTTGCTGTAGCCGGCCTCCTCGACCAGCTTCTTCGCGGCAGCGAGGTCGTACTTCAGTTCAAACGCCGGCTTGCCGAACCACGGGCTCGACGGGTCGACCTGGCCCTTCGCAGGCTTTGCAAGACCGTTCATCAGGCCCACGACCGCGTCGCGATCGATCGCGAGATTGAGCGCCTTGCGCAGGCGGATGTCGGTCCATGGTGAGCCCGGCAGCACGCTCAAATGATAATTCCAGACATGCGGCGTGACGTTGTCGACGATCTTCATGCCGGCGGTCTTGAGCTGCGGCACGGCGTCAGGGGCGGGCGTCTCGATCAGATCGACCTGTCCAGCAAGCAGCGCGTTGGTGCGCGTCAGCGCTTCCGGCATCGGCACCAGCACGAGCTTGTCGACCTTCGGAATCCGCTTCTTGTTCCAATAGTCCGGATTCTTGCTGAGCTCGGCGAGCTCGCGCGGCACGAGTTTCGTCAATTTGAACGGGCCGGTGCCGGAGGGCTGGCTCGCGAACTTGTCCCAGTCCTTGCCCAGCTTCTCATATTGCGCCGGGCTCGACACCAGGAACCAGAGCATCTGGTAGGGGAAGAAGGAATCGACCGTCTTGGTGGTGATCTCGACCGTATCGTCGTCGATCTTGGCGTAGCTCGCGACCGAAGGAAGTCGCGTCTTCACCTGCGCGCTCTGCCGCTTGTCGAATTGCGGCGCCTTGTCGTTGAGCACCTTGTCGAGATTCCAGATCACCGCATCGGCGTTGAAGTCGCTGCCGTCATGAAACTTTACGCCCTTGCGCAAGGTGAAGCGCCATTTGGTCTTGTCAGTGCCGTCGACCCTCCATTCGGTGGCGAGCCCCGGCACCAGCTTGCCCGGCCGGTCGGCGACGTCCATCTCCCAGGCAACGAGCGGATCGTAGATCGTGTAGGCCGTGAACTGATAGGCGCCGGCGCCGCGATCGGGCTGGCCCGTGGTCAGCGGAATGTCCGCCATCGAGATGCCGTAACGCACCACGGTTTCGGCGTGTGCCGAGATTGCGGAGAACGCCAACGCGAGCACGGCGAGACCGGTCGAGATTCGATTGCGCATGACCAAAGCTCCCAACGAAGAATCTGGAGCCGAACGTGCAATCTTGATGCCAGAATAGGCAGTGCATCGCCTTCGCTGGAGCAGCATCACAAGGACTTGTCGTCGCAGGGGCAATTTGCAGAATAAGTTTCCTCATTGGCATAGCCATTGCATACGTTTGCATCAAAAATAATCATCGAAAGCCGGAAAAGGATTGAGGCGATGCTTATCGAAAAAACCACCCGCGCGGCATTGATCGCGGCGCTGGCGCTCACGACCGCAGCGGCCTTGCCGCGTGCGGCCGGTGCCGAAACCGTGCTGCGCATCGGCATGACCGCTGCCGATATTCCGCGCACGCTCGGCCAGCCCGATCAGGGGTTCGAAGGCAACCGCTTCACCGGCCTCACCATGTACGACGCGCTGACCATGTGGGACCTGTCCTCCGCCGACAAGTCGAGCGTGGTGATCCCGGGGCTTGCGACCGAGTGGAAGGTCGACGACGCTGACAAGACCAAATGGACGTTCAAGCTGCGTCCTGGCGTCACCTTCCATGACGGCTCGCCGTTCAATGCCGATGCCGTGGTGTGGAACGTCGAGAAGGTCTTGAAGCAGGATGCGCCGCAATTCGACGCCAGCCAGGTCGGCGTCACCGCCTCGCGCATGCCGACGCTCGCCTTCGCGAAGAAGATCGACGACATGACGGTCGTGCTGACGACCAAGGAGCCCGACAGCTTCCTGCCGATCAACCTCACCAATCTCTTCATGGCGAGCCCGACGAAGTGGCAGGCCTTCTACGACAAGGCGGAAGGTGCCGACGCCAAGGCGAAGTCGCAAGCAGCCTGGGCGGCGTTCGCCAAGGACGCTTCCGGCACGGGCCCATGGAAGATGTCGAGCTTCACCCCGCGCGAGCGGCTCGAACTGGTCAAGAACGCGAGCTACTGGGACAAGGCGCGCGTGGCCAAGATCGACAAGATGGTGCTGCTGCCGATGCCGGAAGCCAACGCGCGCACCGCGGCGCTCTTGTCCGGCCAGGTCGATTGGGTCGAGGCGCCGGCGCCCGATGCGCTGCCCGAGATCAAGCAGCGCGGCTTCGTGCTCCATACCAATGAAGAGCCGCATGTCTGGCCCTGGCAGTTCTCGCGCGTCGAGGGCTCGCCGTGGAACGACATCCGCGTGCGCAAGGCCGCAAACCTCTGCGTCGATCGCGAAGGCCTGAAGGACGGATTGCTCGCTGGCCTGATGGTGCCCGCGAGCGGCACGTTCGAGCCCGGCCATCCCTGGCGCGGCAATCCGACCTTCCAGATCAAATACGACAAGCCCGCCGCGCAAAAACTGATGCAGGAAGCCGGCTACGGTCCGAACAAGAGACTGACGGTAAAGGTGCAGACCTCGGCGTCGGGCTCCGGCCAGATGCTGCCGCTGCCGATGAACGAATATCTCCAGCAGGCGCTGGCAGAGTGCTATTTCGACGTGCAGCTCGATGTCATCGAATGGAACACGCTGTTCACGAACTGGCGTCGCGGCGCCAAGGATCCCAGCGCGAACGGATCCAACGCGACCAACGTCACCTATGCGGCGATGGACCCGTTCTTCGCGCTGGTGCGCTTCCTGCAATCGGGCATGGCGCCGCCAGTCTCGAACAATTGGGGTTTCATCAACAATCCCAAATTCGATGAGCTGGTGAAAAAGGCGCGGCAGACGTTCGATCCCGCCGCGCGCGATGCGGCGCTGGCCGAGCTGCACGCGGCTTCCGTTGACGACGCTGCCTTCCTCTACGTCGCCCATGACGTCGCCCCGCGCGCCATGAGCCCCAAGGTGAAAGGCTTTGTGCAGCCCAAGAGCTGGTTCGTCGATTTCTCACCGGTGTCGATGGCGCCGTGAGGCGGTTATCGCTCTATCCACGCGTCATGCCCGGGCTCGTCCCGGGCATCCACGTCCATCCACTTGCTCCGTCATTCCGGGGCGCCCGCTGGGCGAACCCGGAATCTCGAGATTCCGCGCTCGGCTCTTCGAGCCGCCCCGGAATGACGGAGCGAGAAAAACGTGGATGGCCGGGACAAGCCCGGCCATGACGATCGAGATTTCTATGCACCAAACTGAGTAACCCTCGTGCTCGCCTATATCGCCAGACGCATCGTCTATGTCATCCCGATCGTCATCAGCGTGGCGCTGGTGTGTTTTCTGCTGGTGCATATCACGCCGGGCGATCCGCTCGTCGCCGTGCTGCCGGCGGATGCGTCGCAGGAGCTCGCGGCGCAGCTCCGCGCGGCCTACGGCTTCGACCGGCCGCTGCCGGTGCAGTTCGGCCTCTGGCTCCTGCGCGCGCTGCATGGCGATCTCGGCAACTCCATCGCGACGGGACGCCCCGTGCTTGCGGAGGTCATGCGCGCGGTCGGCAACACCGTGACGCTGGCGATCGCTGCCGCCATCATCGGCTTCACGATGGGGATCCTGCTTGGCCTGATCGCCGGCTATTTCCGCGAGACCTGGATCGACAAGCTGGCGACATCCTTTGCCATCGCCGGCGTCTCGGTGCCGCACTATTGGCTCGGCATGCTGCTCGTCATCATCTTCTCGGTCGAGCTGAACTGGCTGCCCGCGGTCGGTGCCGGCCCGGGCGGCTCCGGCGCCTGGGCCTGGGATTGGGCGCATCTGCAATATCTCGTCCTGCCGGCGATCACGACATCGGTGATTCCCATGGGCATCGTCACCCGCACCGTGCGTGCGCTGACCGGCGACATTCTCAGCCAGGATTTCGTCGAGGCCTTGCGCGCCAAGGGCCTGCGCGAGACCGGTGTGTTCCGCCACGTCATCAAGAACGCCGCGCCCACCGCGCTGGCGGTGATGGGCCTCCAGCTCGGCTACATGCTCGGCGGCTCTATCCTGATCGAGACGGTGTTCTCCTGGCCGGGCTCGGGCTTCCTGCTCAACTCCGCGATCTTCCAGCGCGACCTGCCGCTGTTGCAGGGCACGATCCTGGTGCTGGCGCTGTTCTTCGTGTTCCTCAATCTGCTGGTCGACATCGCGCAAGCCGCGATCGATCCGCGCATCAAGCGGGGCTAGCGGGATGGAGTTGATCCCAGCCATGGCTGCGAAGGCAGTGCGCTCCCTCCCCCGCTTGCGGGGGAGGGTTGGGGAGAGGGTGTCTCCGCGATCGAGAGCCTCGAGGAGGAGAGAGTCCTCACCCGCGCCTTCGGCGCGACCTCTCCCGCAAGCGGGAGAGGTGAGCCGCGCCCGTAGCTTGCATCGACCAAACCAACGCTCGTTTGGAGCCAGCCGATGAGCGAGCTTCCACTTCACGCCACCGGCGACGCCGCGCTCCAGATCGCACCCGCCACCAAAGCACGCGGCTATTGGGCGACAGTCGGCCGCCGCATCCTGCGCGACAAGGTCAGCATGGCCTGCGCGCTGGTGCTGCTGTTGATCTTCCTCTCCGCGCTGCTCGCGCCCTGGCTTGGCCTCGAGGACCCCTACAAGGGTTCGATGATCCGCCGCCTGCGCCACATCGGTACGGCGGGTTATCCGCTCGGCACCGATGAACTCGGCCGCGACATGCTGGCGCGGCTGATCTATGGCGGGCGGCTGTCGCTCGTCATCGGCATTCTGCCCGTGATCCTCGCCTTCGGCATCGGCACCTCGCTCGGTCTCGTCGCGGGCTATCTCGGCGGCAGGCTCAACACCGCGATCATGCGCACGGTCGACGTGTTCTATGCCTTCCCCTCGGTGCTGCTCGCTATCGCCATCTCCGGTGCGCTGGGGGCCGGCATCCTCAATTCCATCGTGGCGCTGACCATCGTGTTCGTGCCGCAGATCACCCGCGTCGCCGAAAGCGTCACCACCGGCGTGCGCAACATGGATTTCGTCGAGGCTGCGCGCGCCTCCGGCGCGGGTCCAATCACCATCATGCGCGTGCACATCCTCGGCAATGTGCTCGGCACGATCTTCGTCTATGCGACCAGCCTGATCTCGGTCTCGATGATCCTGGCCGCCGGTCTCTCCTTCCTGGGGCTCGGCACAAAACCGCCGGAGCCGGAGTGGGGCCTGATGCTGAACACGCTGCGCACCGCGATCTACGTCAATCCCTGGGTCGCAGCCTTGCCCGGCGCGATGATCTTCGCGGTCTCGATCTGCTTCAACCTGCTCTCGGACGGCCTGCGCAGCGCCATGAACATCAGGAATTAGGATATGAGCGAGGCGACCCCTTCCGTCGAGACGCTGGCCCCCGTCGAGGATCGCGGCGGCGTGGCTCAGCCGCTGTTGAGGGTGAGCGGGCTGACCAAGCATTTTCCCGTGCGCGGAGAGCTGTTCAGCGCCAAGCGCACCGTGCGCGCCGTCGACAACGTGTCGTTCTCCGTCGCAAAGGGCGAGACCGTCGGGATCGTGGGCGAATCCGGCTGCGGCAAGTCGACCACCGCGCGACTCCTCATGCATCTGATGCCGTGCGATGCCGGCGACATCATCTATGACGGCATGACCGTCGGCCAGGCACTCAGCTTGCGCGAGCTCCGCCGCGGCATGCAGATGGTGTTCCAGGATTCCTACGCCTCGCTCAACCCGCGTCTGACGATCGAGGAATCGATCGCTTTCGGCCCCAAGGTCCACGGCATGGCGGATAGCGCGGCCCGTGCGCTCGCGCGCGAATTGCTCGGCAAGGTCGGCTTGCGTCCGGAAAATTTCGCCAACCGCTACCCGCATGAGATCTCCGGCGGCCAGCGCCAGCGCGTCAACATCGCGCGGGCGCTGGCGCTGTCGCCGCGGCTGGTAATCCTCGATGAAGCCGTCTCTGCACTCGACAAGTCGGTCGAGGCACAGGTGCTCAACCTGCTCGCCGACCTCAAGCGCGAGTTCGGCCTGACCTATCTCTTCATCAGCCACGACCTCAACGTCGTCCGCTATATCTCGGATCGCGTGCTGGTGATGTATCTCGGTGAGGTCGTCGAGCTTGGCCCGGTCGATGCGGTCTGGGAAGCCCCGGCCCATCCCTATACGCGCGCGTTGCTGGCGGCGATGCCGTCTTCCGATCCCGACAAGCGCACCGAGACGCCGCCGATCTCGGGCGATCCGCCCAACCCGATCGATCCGCCATCCGGCTGCCGCTTCCACACTCGCTGCCCGTTCGTGGAGCCGCTCTGCGCAAAAGCAACCCCAAAGCTCACCGCGCTCGATACTATGGGCCACGAGGCCGCGTGCTATATGGCGATACCAGGATCGGGCCACAGCCGCGCGCCGCAAGAGGGAACAGCATGACAAGACCGACTGCAAAAGACATCAAGGCCATGGCCGAGGTGGCCGGCGTGCCCGTGGACGAGGAGACCGCAACCCGCATCGCCAACTCCATGGGACCCGTGTTCGATGGCTTTGCGACCATCGCCGGCACGCTGCCGATGGATCTCGAGCCGTCTCTCTATGTGCTGGCGCAAACCACGAAGGTTCCGGCATGAGCACCGAACCCGCATTGATGTCGTTGACCGAGGTCGCGCGCGCGATCGCGATGAAGCAGGTATCCTCGCACGAGGTGACGCGCGCGCTCTTGCATCGCATCGCGGAGTGGCAGCCGCATCTCAACGCCTTTATGACGATCGAGTCCGAGGCCGCGTTGAAGGCGGCGGAAGAGGCCGACGAGGCGCTCGCCAAAGGTGAAGTGTGCGGGCCCCTGCATGGCGTTCCGCTCGCGCACAAGGACATGTATTACGACGCCGGCAAGGTCGTGACCTGCGGCTCGCTGATCCGCCGCGACTATGTCGCCACCACGACGTCGACGGCGCTCCAGCGCCTGAAGGATGCCGGCCAGGTCCGGCTCGGCACGTTGCACATGGCCGAGTTCGCCTATGGGCCGACCGGGCATAACAGACATTATGGTCCGGTGCGCAATCCCTGGAACGTCGCGCACATCACCGGCGGCTCGTCGTCGGGCTCGGGCTCGGCGGTCGCCGCGCGGCTGACCTTCGCAGCGCTCGGCTCCGATACCGGCGGCTCGATCCGCATGCCCGCGAATTTCTGCGGCGTCACGGGCCTGAAGGTGACCTGGGGCCGCATCAGCCGCGCCGGTGCGATGCCGCTGTCGCAATCGCTCGACACCGTCGGCCCGCTTGCGCAGACCGCGGAGGACTGCGCGCTGCTGCTCGCGTTGATGGCAGGCCCCGACCCCGAGGATCCGACCGCGAGCGCCGAGCCTGTGGCGGATTACGTTGCCGCGACAAAAGGCTCGCTTAAGGGCCTCAAGATCGGCGTGCCCGCATCCTTCTATGTCGACGATCTCGACGGCGAAGTGGCGCGTGTGCTCGACGAGACCATCGCCGTGCTCAAGCGCGAGGGCGCCGACATCGTCAAGATCGAGCTTCCGGATCAGCGGCAATTGCAGGCGGCGAGCCAGCTCGTGCTGGCGGTGGAGGCCGCCGCCTTCCACAAGCGCTGGCTGATCGAGCGTCCGCAGGACTATGGCGCCCAGGTGCTGATGCGGCTCCAGAACGGGCTCGCGGTCCCCGCCGTCACCTATCTCGAAGCGATGCGCTGGCGCGGGCCTGCGCTCGCCGCCCATCACGCGGCCACCGCCGGCGTCGATGCGGTGATCGCGCCGGTGTCGCCGGTGCCGGCGCCGACCATCACCGAGAGCGATGTCGGCGGGGATGCGCATGCGCCGGCTGTGTTGCAGCGGCTGACGCTGTTCACCCGTCCGGTGAACTATCTCGGCCTGCCGTCGCTGGTCGTGCCGTCGGGCTTCACCAAAGGCGGCCTGCCGGTCGGCATGCAGCTCATCGGCCGCGCGTTCGATGAGGCGACCCTGCTCACCATCGGCGCCGCGTTCCAGCGCGCCACTGACTATCACGCCAGGGTGCCGAAGCTGCCGTCATGACAAAGCTCGTCGAGATCTCAGGCCTCAATATCCGCTTCACCGGCGAGCGCACGGTCTATGCCGTGAACGATCTCGATCTTTCGCTCGGTGACGGTGAGGTGCTGGGCCTGCTCGGCGAGTCCGGCTCAGGCAAGAGCGTGACGTTGCGTGCGCTGATGCGGTTGTTGCCGACGAAGCGCACGCAGATCTCGGGCACTCTCAACGTCATGGGCCGCGACGTTCTGGCCATGGGCGAAGAGGAGCTCTCGGCCTTTCGCGGCCAAACGGTGTCGATGATCTTCCAGGAGCCGGCGCTCGCGCTCGATCCAGTCTACACCATCGGCGCGCAGATCGCCGAGAGCGTGGTACGTCACGAAGGCAAGAGTTTTGCGGAAGCGAGGGTACGTGCCCTCGAAATGCTCGAGGTCGTGCGCATCCCTTCCGCAAAGCGCCGGCTCGATGCCTATCCGCACGAGATGTCCGGCGGCATGCGCCAGCGCGCGATGATCGCGCTTGCGCTCGCCTGCAGGCCAAAGATCCTGCTCGCGGACGAGCCGACCACCGCGCTCGATGCCACCGTGCAGATCCAGATCCTCCTGCTGCTGCGCGAACTGCAGCGCGAGTTCGGCATGTCCGTCATCTTCGTCACCCACGACATCGGCGTGGCGATCGAGATCTGCGACCGTGTCGCGGTGATGTATGCCGGCCAGATCGTGGAGCAGGGGAACCTGCGCGACATCGTGCGCGCGCCGGTTCATCCCTACGCCAAGGGCCTGCTCGCCTCGACCATCCACGGCGCCAAGCGCGGCGCGCGGCTCGAGACCATCCCCGGCACCCCGCCCTCGCTGAGCCAGAAACCGCATAACTGCTCCTTCGCCCCTCGCTGCGCCGTCGCCCAGCCGCAGTGCCTGGAGCGGTTGCCGGCGAATGTGCAGGTGGGACCGGGCAGGGTGGCGAGGTGTGTGCTGGCGGAGGCGGCGGCGGCGGTTACCTCGTAGCCCGCTTGTGTCGATCTGAACTCGTCGATGTGAACTGAAGTATTGCCCCGGGCACACTGCGCTCCCTCCCCCCTTGCGGGGGAGGGCGGGGGAGAGGGGTGGCCACGGGCGAGGTCGGAGTTCGGGGCTACCCCCTCCCTGTCCCTCCCCCGCAAGGGGGGAGGGAATGAGAGAGCGGTGTGCTCCCGACCTCGAAAATCTCAAGCACCGGCACCGAGTTGCGGCGAGCCACCGGGCGCATCCTGCCAATGGCCTATTCTACTTTGCATGGGGTTGTTTTCGACATTTTTGTCGAACCGCAGTGACCGGCGAAAGGTAAGCAGTGTTCACACTCCATTCATCCCGGTTCCGGTTCCATGCGCCCCCATTTACGGAGAGGGACTTCGACTTATGTACATTTCTGGCCAAAGCATCATCGTCATCCTGTTCGTCGGCCTGGTCGCCGGCTGGCTTGCTGGCAAGGTGGTTCGCGGAAGCGGGTTCGGCATCATCGGCGACATCGTGGTCGGCATCGCCGGTGCGTTTGTCGCAAGCTTCCTGTTCCCGCGGCTTGGCATCCATCTCGGCGTCGGGCTGGTCTCGGAGATCATCTACTCCGCGATCGGCGCCATCATTCTGCTTCTGGTGGTTCGCCTGCTGCGGGGCGGCGGCCGGCTGTAGCGGTTCGTTGCGAAAAACCGGCTGTCGCGATGACAAATTCGTCGCGGCAGCCGAAAAAGCTGTGGAATTTGTGGATTTTCGCCGCAGCGCGGCGCGCTAGAGGTTTCCTGAGCCAGATTGTTGGTCAACTGTCGTGCATTGGACGACAGCCACAAACGCGATATTAATCCGGGACGAGTACCGCAAATTTAGTTTGTGAAATCAGGGGTTTTACCCCTCATCCGATGAGAAGCGACTGATGGCAGCGGTTCCCGGCTTACGCCGTTCCGAGCTCAGCAGTGCCTTGCGCGCCTGTCGCGCGGCGTTCCTGGGCCTCGGGTTGATGAGCTGCATGATCAACCTGCTCTATCTGACCGGGTCGATCTTCATGCTGGAGGTCTACGACCGGGTGCTGCCCAGCCGCAGCATCCCGACGTTGGTCGGCCTGATCTTCCTCGCCGGCGGTCTCTACATCGCACAAGGCGTTCTGGACCTGATTCGTGGCCGCATCCTCGGCCGTATCGGCACTGCGCTCGACGAGGCCCTGAACAAGCGGGTGTTCGATACTATCGTGCGCCTGCCACTTCTGGTCGGCAGCCGCAATGAAGGCCTCCAGCCCCTGCGCGACCTCGACAACGTCCGCTCCTTCCTCGGCGGCATGGGGCCGAGCGCGTTCTTCGACCTGCCGTGGCTGCCGCTCTATCTCGCCATCTGCTTCGCCTTCCATTGGCTAATCGGCGTTACGGCTCTGGCCGGCGCGATCATCCTGGTCGGCCTCACGCTGGTGACGGAGTTCATGTCCCGCCGGCCCGCGCGCGAGGCGACGAGCCTTGCCGGACAGCGCAACGATCTCGCCGCCTCCAGCCGCCGCAATGCCGAGGTGCTGGTGGCGATGGGCATGGCCGGCCGGCTCAACCAGCGCTGGAGCGAGGCCAACGAAAAATATCTCGCCGGCAATCAGCGCGCCAGCGATGTCGCCGGCGGTCTCGGCGCCATCGCAAAAGTTCTGCGCATGATGCTGCAATCAGCCGTGCTCGCGGTCGGCGCCTATCTCGTCATTCATCAGGAGGCGACCGCCGGCATCATCATCGCGGGCTCGATCCTCTCGGCGCGCGCGCTCGCGCCGGTCGATCTCGCGATCGCGCACTGGAAGTCCTTTGTCGCCGCGCGGCAGAGCTGGCAGCGGCTCAGCCGCCTGCTGGAGCAGATTCCGGCCCAGGTGATGCCGACCCAGTTGCAGGCGCCCTCGAGCCGCCTCGCGGTCGAAGGCGTCAGCATCGTGCCGCCGGGCGATCAGCGCGTCATCGTGCAGGACGTGACATTCGTGCTCAATGCCGGCATGGGCCTCGGCGTGATCGGCCCGAGCGGTTCGGGCAAATCGTCGCTGATCCGCGCGCTGGTCGGCGTCTGGCAGCCGGTGCGCGGCAAGGTGCGCCTCGACGGCGCGGCGCTCGACCAGTGGGCCTCCGACGTGCTCGGGCGCCACATCGGCTATCTGCCGCAGGACGTCGAGCTGTTTGGCGGCAGCATCGCGCAGAACATCAGCCGGTTTGATCCCGACGCGACCTCCGATGCGATCATCAGTGCTGCGAAAGAGGCCGGCGTGCATGAGATGATCATCAAGATGCGCGAGGGTTACAACACGCAGGTCGGCGAGCAGGGCACGGCGTTGTCCGCGGGCCAGGCGCAGCGCGTGGCGCTGGCGCGCGCGCTCTACGGCAATCCGTTCCTGATCGTGCTCGACGAGCCCAATTCGAACCTCGATACCGAAGGCGACGAGGCCTTGACCCGCGCGATCCGCGCCGCGCGCGAGCGCGGGGCCATCGTCGTCGTCGTGGCGCACCGTCCGATCGGCGTCGAGGCGGTCGACCAGATCCTGGTGCTGCGCGACGGCCGCATGCAGGCCTTCGGCCCGAAGGAGCAGGTGCTCGCGCAGGTGCTGCAGCCGCGCGTCGCCCCGCCGGCGCCGCCAATCAAGATCGTCAGCGAAGGCGGAGTGGCCAAACCATGAGCACGATGACGATGGCGGGCGCCAAGCCCGCGGCAAAGAGAAGCGTGCAGCAGTCGATCAGGTTTCACCTGCTGCTCGGTCTCGGGATCGTGCTGCTGCTCGCCGGCGGGCTGGGGGGCTGGGCTTCGACCGTGCTGATCTCCGGCGCGCTGATCGCGCCTGGACAGATCGTCGTCGAATCCAACGTCAAGAAGGTGCAGCATCCGACCGGCGGCGTGGTCGGCGAGGTGCGCGCCCGCGACGGAGACCTGGTCAAGGCCGGCGATATCGTGGTGCGGCTCGACGACACCGTCACCAAGGCGAATCTCGCCATCGTCACCAAGAACCTCGACGCCGGTCAGGCGCGCGCGGCGCGGCTGCAGGCCGAACAGCGCGGGCTTGCAAAGATCGAATTCCCGCAAACGCTGCTCGATCGCGCAAGCGACCCAGACGTGGCGACCCTTCTGGCCAGTGAGGGCAAACTGTTCGAGGTCCGCGTCAACGGCCGCGCCGGGCAAAAGGCCCAGCTCCGCGAGCGCATCCAGCAGCTCAACGAGGAGATCGATGGGCTGAGCGCGCAGGAGACCGCCAAGGACAAGGAGATCGCGCTGGTGCAGCAGGAGCTCGTCGGCGTCCGCGATCTCTACGACAAGCACCTGGTGCAGCTCTCGCGCCTGACCACGCTCGAGCGCGACTCGGCCCGCCTCAACGGCGAGCGCGCGCAGTACATCGCATCGCGTGCCCAGGCCAAGGGCAAGATCACAGAGACCGAACTCCAGATTATCCAGGTCGACAAGGACATGGTGAGCGAGGTCTCCAAGGATTTGCGCGAGACCAACGACAAGATCGGCGAGCTGATCGAGCGTAAGGTCACCGCCGAGGATCAGCTCCGTCGCGTCGATATCCGCGCGCCGCAGGATGGCATGGTGCTACAATCGACCGTGCACACCGTCGGTGGCGTCGTGACCGCCGGCGATACCCTCATGCTGATCGTACCGCAGCAGGACGATCTCCAGGTCGAGGCCAAGGTCAATCCGACAGACATCGACAAGCTCCAGGTCGGCCAGAAGACGCTGCTGCGTCTCTCCGCCTTCAACCAGCGCACCACGCCGGAGCTCAATGGCGTCGTGAGCCGCGTCTCGCCCGACGTCACCACGGACCAGCGCACCGGGCAGAGCTATTACACCATCCGCGTCTCGATGCCGCCGGAAGAGGTTGCCCGCCTCGGCGAGGTCAAGCTGATCCCCGGCATGCCGGTCGAGGCCTTCGTGCAGACCGGCGACCGCACCATGCTGTCCTACTTGATGAAGCCGCTGCACGACCAGTTGATGCGGGCGTTCCGGGAAAAGTGAGGCGAGGAGTATCCTGGGGCGATGCGAAGCATCGAACCGGGGACCGCGTGCCGCAGCGTTGGTTTCGTAGGGTGGGCAAAGGCGCAACGCGCCGTGCCCACCTCTTTTGCGGACACACACATGGTGGGCACGCTTCGCTTTGCCCACCCTGCGTCCTACGTTCTTGATATAGTTCGAACGCAAGCAGGACCTCCAGCGTCAGACACATGCATCACGCCCCGATCCAGACCCCGCCGGCCATCGCCACCGAAGCCTTCACCGATGCAAGTCTTGCGGTCGCCCGCCTCGAAGAGATCTACGAGCGCAATACCAAATTCCTGCGCGATCACTTCGAAGCGTATCTCAACGGTACGCCGCCGGCGACCCGTGTACGCGCGTTCTATCCGTTCGTTCGCATCACCACCGCGACGCATGCGCGGCTTGATTCGCGTCTGGCCTACGGGTTCGTTGCCGGACCCGGCGTGCACGAGACTAGCGTGACGCGGCCGGATGTGTTCCGGACCTATCTCACCGAGCAGATCGGCCTCCTGATCAAGAATCACGGCGTGCCGGTCGAGATCGGCGAGTCCTTTGAGCCGATCCCGATTCATTTCGCCTATCGGCGGGACATCAACATCGAGGCGGCGATCAGCACGGGCGATACGGTCGGCACGCGGCTGATGCGCGACGTGTTCGACACGCCGGATCTTGCCGCCATGGATGATGCGATTGCCGACGGCACGCTCGCGCTGGCGCCCGGAGCGCCGGAGCCGCTGGCTTTGTTCCGCGCGGCGCGCGTCGACTATTCGCTGCGGCGGCTCTATCACTACACCGGCACCGATCCCGAGCACTTCCAGAATTTCGTGATCTTCACCAACTACCAGTTCTACGTCGATGCCTTCGTGCAGCTCTGCCAGCAGCGGCTTGCCTCGGGCGAGGACGGCATTGATGCCTTCGTCGGGCCGGGCAACGTCATCACGCGCAACGCACGGTTCGGGGGCGGCACGAGCGGGATTGCGCCGGATCGCGCGCCGCAGATGCCGGCCTTCCATCTCGTCGAGCCCGGCTATCAGGGCATCACCCTGATCAACATCGGCACGGGCCCTTCCAATGCGCGGAACGTGACCGATCACGTCGCGGTGCTGCGGCCGCATGCCTGGCTGATGGTCGGGCATTGCGCGGGTCTGCGCAACACGCAGCGGCTCGGCGATTACGTGCTGGCGCATGGCTACGTCCGCGAGGATCACGTGCTCGATCAGGAGCTGCCGCCCTGGGTGCCGATTCCTGCGCTTGCCGAGGTGCAGGTCGCGCTCGAGGAGGCGGTCGAGGAGGTCACGGGCTTGTCCGGCTTCGAGCTCAAGCGCCTGATGCGAACCGGAACGGTCGCGAGCGTGGACAACCGCAATTGGGAGATCAGCGGCGCCGCGGTCATTCGCCGCCTGTCGCAATCCCGCGCCGTTGCGCTCGACATGGAATCGGCGGCAATCGCCGCCAACGGCTATCGCTTTCGTGTCCCCTACGGCACATTGCTGTGCGTCTCGGACAAGCCGCTGCATGGCGAGATCAAGCTCGCAGGGATGGCGAGCGCATTCTACCGACAGCGCGTCAGCCAGCATCTCGAGATCGGCCTGAAGACGCTCGAACGGCTCAAGCACCAGGAGTCGGAGCGCCTGCATTCGCGCAAGCTGCGCAGCTTCGCCGAGGTGGCATTTCAGTAGTCCGATGCTCACGCGCGCTTAGGGCAGCAGAACTGTCATACGCAGCACTGACGTCTGCGTGAGCGCACAAGTCCTCTGGAATATTCACCGGAGGAGCAGGGTTTACACGTCGTCCGGGGCTCCCATGACCAAGGCCACAGGAGCAGACATGAGCAATCCCCTGATCAGGTACGTCGTGCTGGGAGCATGT
>NZ_JBANBJ010000070.1:0-44874 GCF_059803515.1 Bradyrhizobium sp. UFLA05-125
CAGGCCGCGCGCATCAGGCAGCAGTTGGTGTTGGCCGCCTGCGGCCGCTTTGCTCTGATGTCGCAGGCTTCCTGGATGATGCGAAACCGGGTGCCGCCAGCCTCGTTCGGTTCGATCCTGAAGGTGACGTGGCTTTCTCGAAACGGGGGCTCGGACTCGCGGAGCCGGTAACGCACCTCTTCGCCCGCGACCGACGATTCGGGCTCGGCGCCCGCGAGGTCGCAATCAGGCAGCCAGCGTTCGCGCAGCGCCGGAATGGTCACGGCGCGCCAGACCTTTGCAGGCGGCGCATCGAAGTCATATTCAAGCACCAGGGCTTCGTCGGGCCGATCGGGCTTCGCTGCGTCGCTCATTGATCCATGTCCTTCAAGAGATCGGCGAGTGCTTCCATGCGCTTTGGCCAGTAGGCGCGGTAGCGCGCAAGCCATGTCCCGATGGTGGCGATGCCGTCCGGATCGACCTCGTAGTTCACAAATCGGCCCTGCCGCTGTTCGCGCACGAGACCTGCTGCACGCAGAACCGCAAGATGCTGCGACATCGCCGGTTGGCTGATCTCCAATCCGTCGCGCAGCGCGCTGGCATTGAGGCTTCCGCCAGCGAGCTTTTCAAAGACCTTTCGGCGCGTCGGGTCGGCCAGCGCCTTGAAGATATCGGCTTCGATCATGGCGACACATAAGCATACACTTATGTGTTGCGCAAGCCCGAAGCGGCCTGAGGCTGCCGAGTGCTTCGAGCGACCGCAACGAGCTACTGCAACGCCTCGCCGTGCTGGGAAATGTCGAGGCCTTCCAACTCGTGCTCACGCGAGACGCGCAAGGGGACGAACAGGGCGACCAGCCTCAGCAGGATGAAGCTCGCACCCGCCGACCAGACGAAGGTGACGGCAACCCCGTAAAGCTGGATCAGGAGCTGCTGCGGGTGGCCCTCGATCAGGCCGCCGGTGCCTCCGATCGCGCTGGTCGCGAACACGCCGGCGAGCAGCGTGCCGGTCAGGCCGCCGATGCCGTGAACGCCGAACACGTCGAGCGAATCGTCATATTTGAAGCGGAGCTTCAGCCAGGTGCAGGCCCAGTAGCAGACCGCCCCGGCGATGATGCCGATGACGATGCCGTGCCAGGGCGCGACGAAGCCGGACGCCGGCGTGATGGTGCCGAGGCCGGCGACCGCGCCCGAGATCATGCCGAGCACCGAGGGCTTGCGCCGCGTCGACCATTCGATCGCGCCCCAGGTCACGGCGCCCGAGCAGGCCGCAAGATGCGTGGCGATGATGGCCATCACGGCGTGTGAATTGGCCGCCAGCGCCGAGCCGCCGTTGAAGCCGAACCAGCCAACCCACAACAGTCCGGTACCCATCACCGCAAGCGAGAGATCGAACGGCGACAGGTTCTCCGTGCCATAACCGTGACGGCGTCCCATCACCATCGCAGCTACCAGCCCCCCGGTGCCGGCGGAGAGATGCACGACGAGACCGCCGGCGAAATCCAGGACGCCCATGCTGGCGAGGAAGCCGCCGCCCCAGATCCAATGCGCCAGCGGAACGTAGACGAAGATGAACCAGCCGATCGAGAACACCAGATAGGCAGAGAATCGCATGCGGTCGGCGACGGAGCCTGCGACCAGCGCCACGGTGATGATGGCGAAGGTCATCTGGTAGAGCATGAATAGCGCTTCCGGAATCGTCTTCGCGGCCGGGTTCACGCTGTCCAGGGTCATGCCGGCGAGGAACCAGCGGTCGAGCGAGCCGAGCCATGGGCCGTCGCCGACGAAGGCCAGCGAGTAGCCAAACGCGACCCAGAGGATCGAGATCAGCGTCACTGCGGCGAGACTCTGCGCCATGGTCGCAAGCACGTTCTTCTTGCGCACCATGCCGGAGTAGAACAGCGCAAGCCCCGGGATCGTCATCATCAGCACCAGCGCGGTGGCGACGATCATCCAGGCGGTGTCGGCGCTGTTGATCTCGCTCGTCGCGGCGTGCGCCGGCGTCACCAGTGAGATCGCGGACATCAGTCCGATCGGCACAGCCATGGCGGCTGCGCGGCGCAAAGTGGCCGCCATGTCGTTTCCCCCAGTATGGAAAGCGAACGCGCGCTATGGCGTCATTGCCCGGCGCGTTTCAGACAAGAGTTCTTCTCACAACGTCACAAGCACTCCACCTCATCCCGAGGAGCGCGCTTGCGCGCGTCACTAAGGATGGCCGCGGGTATCGTCCGGGGACGCGCGTTCCGCGCTCCTCACCATGAGGGGCTGGCGACCAGTCAAACTTACAACGCGTCGCTGTCGGTCTCGCCGGTGCGGATGCGCAGTGCGTGATCGATCGGCGTGACGAAGATCTTGCCGTCGCCGATCTGCCCGGTGCGCGCCGTCGAGGTGATGACGCTGACGGCCTTGTCGGCGATGTCGGAGGGGACCGCGATTTCGATCCTCAGCTTGGGCAGGAAGTTCACGACATATTCGGCGCCGCGATAGATTTCGGTATGGCCCTTCTGGCGGCCGTAACCCTTCACTTCGGTGACGGTCATGCCGTGCACGCCGATCGCCGTCAGCGCCTGGCGGACCTCATCGAGCTTGAAGGGTTTGATGATCGCGACGACGAGTTTCATGGTCAGGCCTGTTTCCCCGGGGGCTTCGCCACACAATACGCAGTTGGCGCTGCGTCAATCTGGCATCTTTCTGGGCAAATGGCATAAAAATGTTGCAGGTTGAAGAGGGAAAAAGGCGGGTCCACGAGGACCGCCGCCTCTGTACAGAGCAGCCGGTCGTCCTCCACAATGCATTTTTGGCATGGATGCGGTGAACCGAACCGTTCCGGCCGGTACAAAAGTATGTTTGAGATAGGGGGCATTTCATGGCGAGTTGGTTCTACGCAGCCGAAGGCAAGCAACAGGGGCCCTATCCGGAAGGGCAATTCCGGGATCTCATTGCCCAGGGCGTGGTCCGCCCGGACACGCTGGTGTGGACCGAGGGCATGGCGGGCTGGCAGAAGGCTGCCGAAATCCCGGGATTGATGGCTGGCGGCGGCGCGCCGCCGATCATTCCGGCGGGCGGACCGCCCACGATGGCCTCCGCCGGGGGCTATAGCGGCGGCGGTTACAGCGCTGGTGGCTCTGCGCTCTCGATCGATTTCGACATCCTGGAGTTCACCTGGCGCTCCATCGTCTTGCTGATCGGCATGGTCCTGGTCATCCCGGCGCCGTGGGTGTTCGTCTGGTACACGCAGTGGATCGTGTCCTGCGTGAAGGTTCCGGGACGGCCGAATCTCAGCTTCACCGGCAATGCGATGACGCTGGTGCCCTGGTATTTCGGCTTCGTCGTTCTGTTGATCGCCGTCAACTTCATCGGCATCCAGCTGCTCAACACGCTGGTCTCCATCTTCGAGATCGTGCTGGCCTGGCTGCTGATCAAATGGATGGTCGCGAACCTCGCCTCCAACGGGCAGCCGCTCGGCCTCAGCTTCACCGGCTCGGTCTGGGCCTATATCGGCTGGAACCTGCTGTTCGCGATCTCCATCATTACCATCATCGGCTGGGCGTGGGTCGCGGTGGCCCAGATCCGCTGGATGTGCCGCAGCATCGAGGGCACACGGCGCGACATCGTGTTCAGGGGTACCGGGCTCGAGATGCTCTGGCGCGGGATCGTGACCGCCATCCTCTGCTTCTTCATCATCCCGATTCCCTGGATGTATCGCTGGATGATGGGCTGGCTGGCGTCGCAGACCGAGCTCGCGCCGAAGGGGTCGGTCTAGAGCATCAGCCCTTCCGCTCGCGCACCGAGCCTTCCTGCGCGACGGAAGCCACCAGCGTGCCGTCGGGCTTGAAGATCAGGCCGCGGGTCAAGCCGCGGCCTGATTGCGCACTCGGCGAATCCTGCGAATAGAGCAGCCATTCGTCGGCGCGGAACGGGCGGTGAAACCACATCGCGTGGTCGAGGCTCGCCGGCATCATGCGCTTGTCGAACAGCGTGCGGCCGTAGCGCGCCATCACCGCATCGAGCAGCGAGAAGTCCGATGCATAGGCAAGCGCGCACATGTGCAGCGCCGGATCGTCCGGCAGTTTTGCTGCAGTCTTGATCCAGACGTGGATGCGGCCGTCCTCGATCTTCTGGCCGAAATAGCGGCCGATCTCGACTGGCCGCAGCTCGATCGGGCGGTCGGATTCGTAGTAGCGGCGGATGAAGTCCGGCATCTCGCGGAACATCGGTTGCTTCGCGACTTCCTCGGCCGTGAGTTTTTCCGGCGGCGGCACGTCGGGCATCTTGTCCTGATGATCGAAAGCGCCCTCCTCCTCCGCATGGAACGAGACCATGATCGAAAAGATTGCATTGCCGTGCTGGATCGCGGTGACACGCCGCGTCGAATAGCTCTTGCCGTCGCGCAGCCGTTCGACCTGGTAGATGATCGGCACCTGCGGGTCGCCCGGCAGGATGAAATAGCAATGCAGCGAATGCGGCAGCCGGCCCTCCACCGTGCGGCAGGCCGCGACCATCGCCTGCCCGATCACCTGCCCGCCGAACACCCGCTGCCAACTCGTCTTCGGGCTGTTGCCGCGGAACAAATTCACCTCGAGCGGCTCGATATCGAGGATTGAGATGAGGTCGATCAGGCTTTTGGACATGATGGCGCTTTCAAGGTGTCGTCATTCCGGGGCATCGCGTAACGATGAAGGCGGAATCTCGAGCCGAAACCTCCAGATTCCGGGTTCGCCAACCACGTCGGCTGTTGCCGACTTGGTTAACTTAACAAGCCGAACTCGGGTAAACCCGAGTTCGGGTCGCGCGCCCCGGAATGACCGCGAGGAACGGCCCTTGGTTCACCGCCCTGTTTCGCCCAGCTCAAGTCTGCTAGCAAGGCCAAGAGTTAGCCGGGATTCAGGGTATGTCAGTACAGGGTAGCATTGTCATCGGCGGCGGCGCATTTGCAGGGCTCGCGCTCGCGCTGGCGTTGCGTCAGGGCTTGGGTGCCGAAATTCCGGTGATCGTCGCCGATCCGGCGCTCGCCACACGGCCGAGCCGCGACCCGCGCGCCACCGCCATCGTCGCGGCCTGCCGCCGGCTGTTCGAGGCGATCGGGACCTGGGACGAGGTCAAGGGCGGCGCGCAGCCGATCCTCGACATGGTCGTGACCGATTCAAAGCTTGAGGACGTCACCCGTCCGGTGTTCCTGACCTTCGCCGGCGATGTCGAGCCCGGCGAGCCCTTTGCTCACATGATCGAGAACCGCCAGCTCATCGACGTGCTGGTCAAGCGGGCCGAGGCCGAAGGCATCGATCTTCGCGCCACCCCTGTTGCGTCCTACGACGCGCGCCCTGACGGCATCGACGTGACGCTCGGCGATGGCAGCGTGGTCGCGGCGAGCCTGTTGATCGCGGCCGATGGCGCCAAGTCAAAGCTGCGCGAGCGCGCCGGCATCGCCACCCATGGCTGGGAGTACGATCAATCCGGCATCGTCGTCACTGTCGGCCATGAGCGCGATCATGAGGGTCGCGCCGAGGAGCATTTCCTGCCCGCCGGCCCCTTCGCGATCCTGCCGCTCACGGGAAAACGCTCCTCGCTGGTGTGGACCGAGGGCCGCACCGAGGCCGCGCGCATCACGGCGCTGAGTGAAGACGAATTCCACAGCGAGCTCGAGCAGCGCTTTGGCCTGCATCTCGGTGAGATCAGGGCAATGGACAAGCCGCGCGCATTTCCGTTGTCCTATTTCGTCGCCCGCTCCTTCATCGCCGAGCGCCTCGCGCTGGTCGGCGATGCCGCGCATGTCATCCATCCCATCGCGGGCCAGGGCCTCAATATGGGCCTGAAGGATGTCGCGGCACTCGCCGAAGTGGTCGTCGATGCCGCGCGGCTCGGCATGGATATCGGCCAGAGCGATGTGCTCGAGCGCTATCAGCGCTGGCGGCGCTTCGACACCATGGCGATGGGGGTCGCGACGAATTCGCTGAACTTCCTGTTCTCCAACAAGTCCACCCTGCTGCGCACCGTGCGCGACATCGGCCTCGGCATCGTCGATCGCGCCCCGCCTTTGAAGAATCTCTTCATCCGCCAGGCCGCCGGCCTCACCGGTGAAGTGCCGAAATTGTTGAAGGGCGAGGCGTTGTAGGGTTCGCGCGTCCCACACTCTCCGCTGTCGTCCCGGACAAGCGCAGCGAAGCGGAGCGCAGATCCGGGATCCATAACCACAGGGAGGAGTTTGGCGAAGACTCGTGGTTACCAATTTCGCGCCACAACCACTCCCTGGGGTTATGGGTCCCGGCCTTCGCCAGGATGACACCGAATGTTTGGAGCGGCTCTCGCGCGATTGCGCCGGCACCTCTCTCAATCAATCTTCCGCGCCTCCTCCGGCAGCATGATCGGGATGCCGTCGCGGATGGGATAAGCGAGCTTGGCGGAGCGCGAGATCAGCTCCTGCTTGGCGGCGTCGAATTCGAGCGGCCCCTTGGTCAGCGGGCACACCAGGATCTCCAGAAGCTTGGGGTCGACGGTGGCTTCGGGGCGTTCGGTTGGCGTGGTCATAAATGGTCTCCGGCGGTGGTCCAGCCCTAAAGCATGATCCGGAAAAGTGTGAAGCGGTTTTCCGAGAAGATCGTGCTCAAACGACAACCTAAAGCGCGATGATGATTCATCCTGATCTCATCGCGCTTTAGCACAGAAAGCTGCGGCGTGTCGCCGCATACGGATGCCGGGTGTTGCGTAATTCCCGGTGTAACCAGGCTTTCTGCGCGGCGTCATAACTTAGAATAGCTGTAGAGTAAGTCCCTTTGCGAGGGCGCCGCCTAGCCGCCAGCGCCGATTTTTGGTTTGCAGGACGGCAGGCAGCGCGGCATGCGCTTGCCATCGATTTCGACCATTCCAAAGCCCTAGGACACGCCGATCCATGTTTGCTTCGCTTAACCCAAGGTCTTTCGCCCTCGCTGCGCTCTGCGTCGCTGCGCTGCTGCCGCTCGTAGCCGCGAACGCGCAGCAGGCGACCGAACTCCAGATCGCCTATGATGGCGCGTTCCAGCCGAACGAGCTGCGCGCACCGGCCGGCAAGCCGATCACCGTCAAGGTCAAGAACAACAGCGCCAAGGCGATGGAGTTCGAGAGCAAGACGCTCAAGGTCGAGAAGGTCATTCCGTCGAAGGGCGAAGCCGTCGTCAACGTCCGCGCCCAGAAGGCCGGCCGCTACGAGTTCTTCGACGAGTTCAACGAGAAGGCGCGCGGCACGCTCGTCGTCGAATAAGGATCAGTTCGTGCTCGCCGCGCTCATCATCGTCTTCCGCGAAGTCTTCGAGGCCGGTCTGATCATCGGCATCGTGCTCGCGGTGACGCGTTCGGTTAAGCATCGCAATCGCTGGATCGCCGGCGGCGTGCTGGCGGGCGTTCTGGGCGCATGCGTGGTCGCGGCGTTCGCTGGTGCCCTGTCGCAGCTCTTCGAAGGCATGGGGCAGGAGCTGTTCAACGCGGCGATCCTTGGCGTTGCCGTGATCATGCTGACCTGGCACAACGTCTGGATGGCGCGGCACGGCAAGGAGATGGCGGGCGAATTGCGCGCTGTCGGCCAGGCGGTGGCCGAAGGATCCAAATCGCTGCTGGCGCTGGCGGTCGTGGTCGGGGTCGCGGTGCTGCGCGAAGGCAGCGAGGTGGCGCTGTTTCTCTATGGCGTTGCCGCGTCCGATGGCGGCACGGCGATGAACCTGTTGCTGGGCGGCCTGCTCGGCCTCGTGCTCGGCGGCGCGGTGTGCCTCCTCACCTATTTCGGCCTCTTGCGGATTCCGCCGCGCGCGCTGTTCACGACCACGACGGTGCTCATCACCCTGCTCGCGGCCGGCATGGCCGCGCAGGCGGTCTCGTTCCTCGAACGCGCCAACTGGCTCACCGCGCTCGATACGGTGGTGTGGGACACGAGCTGGCTTCTCTCCGAGGACAGCATCCTGGGCCGCACCCTGCACACGCTCATTGGCTACACCGACCAGCCGACCGGGATGCAGCTCGTGATCTACGCTGCCGTCGTCCTGGTCACGATCACCTTGATGCGGCTGGTCGGATCCGAGCCGCCCCGGCGCGCGATCGCCGCAGGCTGAGCAGCTCGAGACCAACTGCAAGAGCTCATCGTGCGACAATCCGCAGGAGCTCGTCGAGCGCGGCCTGTTGCTTGTCGGCCGGCAGCGTCTGGTCCGAAAGGGCAAAGCCGAAGAAAGCCCAGAACAGGATCTGCGCCCGGGGGCGTGCGACCTCCTCAGCGAGACCGGCCTGCTTCAAGAGGCTCTCGATATAGTCGAGCCTGCGGCGATCGACTGCGACGACCGCGGCGCGCGCCCGCGCATCGTTGGCAGCCCAGCTCCGTACCGCCTTTTCCAGCATGAGCTTGCTGCCGAAGGTCAACTTCAGCAGCACGGCGAGCGGCTCCGCGCCCCTGCTCTCGCTCTTGTTCTCGCTCTTGGCCGCCTCGACGGCCGCGATGATCTGTTCGGTGGCGACTTCGCGCCAGCGCGAGAGGATGGCGGCATGGAACGCGGCGAGATCCGCAAAGTGCCAATAGAAGCTGCCGCGGGAAACCCCCATCGCCTTGGCCAGTGGATCGGCTTTCAGCGCCGTGAAGCCGCTTTTTGCCAGCGTCTTCAGGCCCAGATCGACCCAATCCTGCGCCGAGAGCTGATCGGCCATCGGTTCCCACCTCCCATGATGCCGCACCATACACAACTGTATTGACAGGCACCAGCGCCTCTCGCTATAACAACCATACATCACTGTATGGTCCATGATGGAGATGCCAATGCGCGATCTGCTTCTGCAAGCGGCGGGCGTCATCGCGATCCTGGTCACAATTGGCCATGCCGTGCTCGGCGAGACTCAAGTCTTTGCCCGCGCCACGATCGAGCCGCCGCGGCTGCGAACGCTCATCCGCCTGGTCTGGCAGGCCGGTACGGTGGCGTGGTTTGCCGGCGGCGTGCTTCTGATTGCCGCACCCTGGATGGGATCGGACGCCGCGCGACACTGGATCATCGCAACGCTTGCGGTGGTGTTCGGATTCGCCGCCATCGCCAACGCGCTGGCGACGCGGACCGTGCACCCCGGCTGGATCGGGATGAGCGCCGTGGTCGCGCTGGCGGTTGCGGGCTATTAGCGGTGTCGCGATGGAGCAGCGCAACCATTCCGATGCCGGCTTTGATCTCCGGCATCTCGCCGCCATCAATGCGTGGGCCAACTTCAATCTGCGCGCAGGCTTCGAGGTCGTCGCGGCCGCAAACGGTGAAGCTGAAATCCGCATGAAATGGGACGACAGCTTCACGCAATATTCCGGACATCTCCACGCCGGCATGATCGCGGCCCTCCTCGACACGGCCTGTGGGTTCGCCGCAGCCACAAAGGTCGGTTCGGTGACCGCATCGCATTTCTCGATGAACTGCATGAAGCCGGCGATGGGTAGCGCTCTCGTTGCCAAGGGCAGAATGCTGCGCGCCGGGAGCAGGCAGATCTTTGCCCGGGCGGAACTCTTTACCGAGGACCGGCTTGGAAACATTTCGCTGGTCGCAACCGGCGAAACCATTCTCGTTCCCTTCCGTGACCAAGACGGCGACCGAGATGAGGAGTGATACATGCCATTGACGCTCGTTACCGGCGGCACGGGGCATTTGGGCCAGGACATCGTCGATCGCCTCGTCTCCTGCGGACATCGCGTCCGCGTCCTTGCAAGAACGCCGGGCTCCCGTTCAGACGTCGAATGGGCGGTCGGCGATCTCGTAACAGGCGCGGGGTTGAGGGAAGCGCTGCACGGTGTCGACACCGTCATCAATGCAGCGACCTACTCGCCGATCGCGCGCCGGGGCGGCTTCAGGCCGGTGGATTTCTTCAGCTCGCCTTCCGCCGTCGACGTCGAGGGCACCGAGCGGCTCTTGTCGCTGTCGCGCGACCAATCCGTCCGGCACTTTCTCCACGTCTCGGTCGTCGGCCTCGATGAGGCGACGTTGCCCTATGCTCGCGTCAAGCTTGCCGGCGAAAAGCTCGTCCGCAGTTCCACGCTGTCATGGTCCGTCGTTCGCGCAATGCCGTTCTATTACCTGCTCGACAAACTGCTGGCCCGCCAGGCCTGGCTTCCGGCCTGGCCCATGCCGACGACGGTGTTCAATCCGATCGATACGTCTGATGTCGCCGACTACGTCGTGACCTGTGCCTTCGATGGTGCGCGTGGAGCACGAGCGGAGATCGGCGGTCCCGAAGATCGCAGCCTCGCCGAGTTCGCGCGCCAGTATCTGCACGCGCGTGGTTTCCACCGGAGGATCCTGCCGATATCATTGTCGGAAACGCGAGCTCGCGGCATGGGCTTTGTCGTCGGCCAGGGCGTGCGCGGCAAATTGTCTTGGGCGGACTGGCTGCGCCGGCAATATCCGGACGTTCGCCGCGCGGCTTGACGCCGCGAGCGCTACTGCAGCGGCGGATCGCCGCTCGTGCGCTTCTTGGCGAGATCCATCTCGGTGACGGCGATCAGGATTTCGGCGCGGGTCTTGAGGTCGGGCGCTTCCAGCATCGCCTGTTTTTCCGCCGGACCGTAGGGCGACATCATCGCCAGCGCATTGACCAGCGCCTCGTTGGGTGCGCTCTCGACGCCTTCCCAGTCGACCTTGAGGTTGTTGGCCTTCAGAAAGTCGGCCAGCGCCACCAGGAGCGCATCGCGGTTGACCGCGTCCTCGCCCTTGCGGGCGGTGAAATCATCCGTGAAGGCGAAGAAGTTCACCTTGCACTGCCGGTAGGATGTCAGCACCTCGAGCTCCTGGACCACCTTGAAGCGCGCAATCCCGGTGAGCTCGAGGATGTAGCGGCCGTCGCCGGACTCGGCGAGCTGGGTGATGCGCCCGACGCAGCCGACGTTGAACAGCACCGGTTTGTCCGAATTCTTCGGCGAATGCGCCACGTCAGGCTGGATCATGCCGATCAGGCGATGGCCGTCGCGAAGTGAGTCGTCGACCATCGACAGATAACGCGGCTCGAAGATGTTGAGCGGCATCTGCCCGCGCGGCAGAAGCAGAGCGCCGGGCAGCGGAAACACCGGGATGATCTCGGGAAGATCGGCGGGCCCGCGATATTCGATGTTGATCGGCATACCCCGGTCCCCCGCTGGTTCACATGGCGCCAATCGCCTCAGAGCATGATCCGGAAAAAGATCACGCTCCAACAACTAAGAAAACAGGATGGTCGACAGCCGCTTGCGACCCTCGACGGTCGCATCGTCGGCGCCGCCCCAGGCCTCGAAGAACTGGATCAGCTGCTTGCGTGCGCCATCATCGTTCCATTTGCGGTCGCGCTTGACGATCTCGAGCAGCTGGTCGGTTGCCGCCGCCCGGTCGCCTTGCGCATTGAGCGCGGTCGCAAGATCGAACCGCGCCTGATGGTCGAGCGGGTTGGCGGCGACTTTCTGTTCCAGCTCCGCGACCGGCCCGAGCGATTCCGCCTGCTCGGCGAGATCGATCGCGGCCTGCACCGCCTTGACCGCGGCATCGCCCTGCTTGGACTCCGGCACCATCGCGAGCGTCTGCTTGGCCTGCTCGATGGCACCCGACGTGACGTAGCATTTCGCAAGGCCCGCGAGCGCGGCGATGTTGGTCGCATCGTGCGATAGCGCCTCGGCATAGATCTGCGCAGCAGCCGCGACGTCGCCCTCAGTGAGCACGGCGTCTGCCTCCTTCACGATCTCTGCGACGTTGACCTCGCCCGGCGCGGTGACGCCCTTGGTCAGGCGCTCGATGAAGGCGTTGACCTGGCTCTCGGGCACCGCGCCCATGAAGCCGTCGGCAGGCTGGCCGTTGACGAAGGCGATCACGGCCGGGATCGACTGGATGCCCATCTGGCCCGGAATCGCCGGGTGCTGGTCGATGTTCATCTTGACCAGCTTGACCTTGCCCTTGGCCGCCTTGACCGCCTTTTCCAGCACCGGGGTCAGTTGCTTGCATGGGCCGCACCATTCCGCCCAGAAGTCGATCAGCACCGGCTGGCGCTTCGATTCCTCGATGACGTCCTTCACAAAGGTCTGGGTGGTCGTGTCCTTGATCAGATCGGGCGCAGCCTGGCCCGCCGCTCCGTTGCCCTGGTCAATGATCGTCACGGAAGTCCCCTCGTCTGATGTCCGGAAAGGCGGCTCTTTAGCACGATGCCGTCCCATATGCTGCTGCCCCGGCTCCTAAATTGGGCCGGGACGGCCGAATTTCAATCCGTGATAAGCGATTCGGTGGTTCCTGGGCGTTTCCGGGGGCTTTCGACCCGATTCGGGGCTCATTTAGGTCCCCGAAAGCGAATTGATGCCACGGGTAGCTGTTGCATTCGCCGCCCGCTTTTGGCATACGACAGCCGTTGCCGGCGCGTCATGCGACCGACACAGGACGCGGGTGTAGCTCAGTGGTAGAGCACGACCTTGCCAAGGTCGGGGTCGAGGGTTCGAGCCCCTTCGCCCGCTCCAATTTCTCCCAGCGTCAAGCCTGCCAGGACCGGATCGCCTTCGGGCGGCTCCATCCGGCACGTACGTTGGACGCGCAATGACAATCCTGGTCACCGGCAGCGCAGGCCATCTCGGGGAAGCCATTCTCCGGACGCTTCGCGCGCAGGGGTCTACTGTGCATGGGGTTGATTTGAAGAAATCGGAGTTCACCGATCAGGTGGGCTCGATCGCCGATCCCGGCTTCGTGCAGGCCGCGATGGCAGGCGTCTCCGCCGTCATCCATACCGCCACCCTGCACAAGCCGCATGTCGCCACGCATTCCAGGCAGGACTTCATCGACACCAACGTCACCGGCACGCTCAACCTGCTCGAGGCGGCGGCGGCCGCCGGCGTGAAGGGCTTCGTCTTTACCAGCACTACCAGCGCGTTCGGCTCGCAACTCCGGCCCGAGGCGGGGACCGCCGCCGTCTGGGTCACCGAGGATCTGCCGTCGGTGCCGAAGAACATCTACGGCACCACCAAACTGATGGCGGAGAATCTGTGCGAGCTGTTTGTCCGCGAGAGCGGGCTTCCCGTCATCGTCTTGCGAACCTCGCGCTTCTTTCCGGAGGAGGACGACGATCCCTCGGCGCGGGCGAGCTTTGCGACCGAGAACGCGCAGGCCAATGAGCTGCTCTATCGCCGGCTGGATATAGCGGACGCTGTCAGCGCCCACCTCCTCGCCGTCGAGCGCGCCCCTAACATCGGCTTCGCGCGCTACATCGTGTCGGCGACGAGCCCGTTCACGCAAAGCCACCTCGCTGCCCTGGCCGAGGACGCCGCGCGTGTCGTGCATACGCTCTATCCCGATTGCGCAAAACTTTACGCGGCGCGGGACTGGCGCCTGTTTCCAACCATCGACCGTGTCTACGTCAACGATCGCGCGCGCCGCGAGCTGGGCTGGCGGCCGGCATTCGACTTTGCCCACGTGCTGAGCAGCCTGCGCGAGAATCGCGATTTTCGCAGCGCGCTGGCGCGTCAGGTGGGCTCAAAAGGTTACCATGACACCGTCTTCGATCGCGGGCCTTATCCCGTAGTCTCATAATTCTCACCGCGCGCACGCGAGCGTTGCCTGCGAAATAGTCGCGCGCCCTGTGATTCCGCGTTGCAGCGAGAACGGGCATACTCGCGTGACACGCCCGCAGAGAAGTTCTCTCTCAATTTTTATTGAGGCTGATCGCGACGCGCTAGCCACGCTTCTCAGCGCTTGCAGATGTGCTAACCTTTTCGTGTCTGCCTCCGTCGACAGACTCCGAACTTCGCCTCTCGAATAGCAAAACAATAACGGCGTGGCCGCCACGGCCGCCTTAGGGGAGTGACGCGATGACATCCATATTCCATCGATCCATCTTTGCGTTTGCGGCGGTTGCCCTGCTCGCGGGGACAAGCGTCGTGAATGCGCAGCAGCAGCAGGACAAGAACCGGGCGCTGAAGAAATACGAATCCGGCACCAAGGAGTTCTGGACGCATCCGCCGGATGACTGGTTCCTGGGGGATGAGACCGAGGCGCAGAAAGGTCTTGCGCCGCCGTCCGGGCCGCCGACCGGCGCCTCTGAGGCCGAGCTCGCCAACATCGTGAAGAAGATCAAGCTGCCGGCGGGCTTCAAGATCGAGGTCTGGGCGCCCGGCGTTCTCGCCGCGCGGCAGATGGCCTGGGGTGACAAGGGCACGCTGTTCGTCGGCTCGTTCGGCCTCGGCAACGTCTATGCGATCAAGGACAATGGCGGCAAGCGCGAGGTCAAGACCGTTCTCAAGGGTCTGAACATGCCGACCGGCCTCGCCTTCAAGGACGGCGCGCTCTACGTCATCGCCGTCGACAAGCTGATCCGCTACGACGACGCCGAAGCCAACATCGACAATCTCGGCCAGGGCAAGGTCGTCTATGACGACATGCCGTCCTACGCCGCACACGGCTGGAAGTACCTCGCGGCCGACAAGGACGGCTGGTTCTACATTCCGTTCGGACCGCCCTTTAACGTCGGCATTCCGCCGACCAGCGTCTCGCAGATCAGGCGCGTCGATCCCAAGACCGGCAATGCCGAGACCTGGGCGCTCGGCGTCCGCAACTCGGTCGGCGGCGACGTCGATCCGCGCAGCGGCAAATACTGGTTCACCGAGAACGCGCGTGACTGGATCAGCGATGATCTACCCAGCGACAAGCTGAACATGATCTCCAAGATCGGCGAGCATTTCGGCTATCCCTATTGTCACCAGGGCGATCTACCGGATCCGAAATTCGCGATGGGCCACAAGTGCTCGGAGTTCACGCCGCCCGTGCTGAATCTCGGCGCGCATGTCGCTCCGCTCGGGATGAAGTTCTACACCGGCGACCAATTCCCCGCCGAGTACAAGAACAACATCCTGATCGCCGAGCACGGCTCCTGGAACAGGCACAAGTACCAGGGCGCGCGCATCGTGCGCGTGATCGTCGGGCCCGACGGCAAGAATCCCAAGCAGGAAGTGTTCGCCTCCGGCTGGCTCGAAGGTGACCAGGGCTATCTTGGCCGTCCCGACGACATCGTCCTCGCCAAGGATGGCTCGATCCTCGTCGCCGACGATTGGGCCGGCGCGATCTATCGCATCAGCTACAGCAAGAAGTAGCGCGACGTGACGAGGGGCTGCGGTGGCCGGCGCGGCGGCCGCAGCCCTTGTTTTTGAGTTTTGGTCTTTAAGTCTTGGACAGTGTCGTTCCGGATTGCGCGCCGCTTGCGCGCAAGTCCGGAACCCATAACCACGACTTGGGGTTATGGATTCCGGGCTCGCCCTTCGGGCTCCCCGGAATGACGAGCCTGTTAGAGCGGAATCCTGCGATCATGTACCGGCAGTTTGCTTCTCACGCGATCATCGCACTTGCGCTCACCGCGCTTGCCACTATTCCCTTCGCGCACGCTGCCGACGTCCAGGAGAAGGCCGCAATCTGCGCCGCCTGTCACGGCGACAACGGCATCTCGCAGACCGAGAACATCCCCTCGCTTGCCGGCCAGCCCGATCAGTTCTTGCAGTGGCAGCTCGTGTTCTTTCGCGCCGGCTCGCGCAAGAACGAGCAGATGCAGCCGATCGCGGAACAGATTGCCAACGAGGACATCCGCAGTCTCGGCGCCTATTTTTCGCAGCTCACGCCGCCGAAAGGCCCGGAGGACAAGGATCCCGACCTGTCGAAAAAGGGCAAGGAAGCAGCCATCGGTCGCCGCTGCGCCTCATGCCACACCGACAGCTATGCCGGCACCAAGGCCGTCGCCCGCCTTGCCGGCCAGCGCGAGGAATATCTGGTGAAGGCGCTGCACGACTACAAAGCCGGCTTGCGCGTCGGCGGCGGCGTCGCCGCAATGGCCGACATCGCCTATTCGCTGAGCGAGGAAGAAATCACCGCGCTCGCGCACTATCTCGCGCATCTGTAGTAGATGTGAGCGAAGACCGCGACAAAACTCCGCCGTCGTCCCGGATCTGCGCTCCGCTTGTCCGGGACGACGGCGGTGTGTGGGGCCAGCTAGTTACGCCACCCGCTGTTTCTCATACGCCTTCAAATGCGTGTAGGCGATGCGCAGTTTCGGCACCGGCACTTTCGCAGCATCGGCGCGCGCGATGAGGTCGCCGATGATGTGATCGGCCTCGACAGGCAGGCCCGCCTTGATGTCGCGGAACATCGACGCGGTCATCGGCGAGCCTTCGGTGGTGATCAGGCCCTTGACCCGTTCGAAGAACGGCCCGCCGGGGGCATAGCCCGCCGCGGTGGCTGTCGCGCTGGTCTCATCCAACATGCCCAGGAGAAAGTCCTTGCCTCCGGCGACCGCCAGGATGTTGCCGACGGAGGTGCGCATCAGGCTGGTCGACGCAGCAAGCGAGGAGAGGAACACCCACTTCTCCCACATGTCCTGCATAATGCTGTGGCTCGCGCCCGCGCCGGCGATGCCGCTGGTGAGGACTTCGTCGATCGCCTTCACCCGCGCCGACAGTTTTCCGTCGCGCTCGCCGTAGTTGATCGACTGCATCGGCTGAAGCTGCACCACCTCGCGCTTCTCGTTCAGCGTCGCGGCGATGGCGCAGAGCCCGCCGAGCACGCGCTCGGCGCCGAACTTCTGGTCCAGCACATCGAGATGCCGCATGCCGTTGAGCACGGGAATGATCGTGGTGTTCGGCCCGACCGCCGGCGCGAACGATTTGATGGCATCGTCAAGGTCGAACGCCTTGCAGCTCAGCAGCACGACGTCGAATTTTTCGTCGAGCTTGCCCGCCTGCACCGCCGGCGGATTCGTCAGCGTTGCATCGCCGTTTGGGCTCTTGATGACGAGGCCGGCGCTCGCAAGCTCGCTCGCGCGCCGTGGCCGCACCAGGAAGGTGACGTCGCGCCCGGCCTGCAACAGCCTGCCGCCAAAATAGCCGCCAATGGCGCCGGCGCCGACCACGAGAATGCGCATGGGGTGCTCCGTTTGTTCTTGCTTTTAATTCGCCGCCGTCGTGGCTTTCGCCAGGACGACACCGGGGAGATACCTCACTTCGCGCGTTGGGTCAGAATCACTTTCCCGACACCGTCTCCTCGACCTCGCGCAGCTGCTCCTTGCCGAAGAACATTTCGTTACCGACGAAGAACGTCGGTGAACCGAACGCGCCCCGCGCGACGGCCTCCTCGGTGTTCTTGATCAGCTTTGCTTTCACATCGGGTTCTTGGGTACGTGTGAACAGCTTCTGCGCATCGAGGCCCGACGATGCGAGCGCCTTCATGGCGACTTCCTGATCGTCCATCTTCTTCGGCTCGCGCCACATGTGATGGAACGCGGCTTCGACATATTGTTCGAACACGCCTTCGAGCTGGGCCGCGATCGCCGCGCGCATCAGGTTCAGCGTGTTGACGGGGAAGAACGGGTTCCAGACATAGGGCTGTACGCGGAAGCGTTTGAGGAAACGCTCGGTCTCGACCGCCTGGAATTCGCGCTTGTTCTTGATGCCGGCGAGCGTCTCGGCCGGCGACTTGTTGTTGGTCGCCTTGAAGATGCCGCCGAGCAGGATCGGCACATACTCGAATTTCACGCCGATCCGCTGCTCGATCGCAGGGATCGCCTCATGGCTGAGAAACGCATTGGGACTGCCGAAATCGAACAGGAATTGTGGGGCGTGCGTCAAAACCGTCCTCCCGAGAGCTCGCTTTGCATTCATTGTGGCGCAGCGCGCGCGGCAGGTCCACCCGCTTCATGATGCTCATCATACTTTGACCGGGGCGCGTTACGCGCGGTCGCTGCTTGCGAGTTTCAGGACGTGGTCGCGGATGTCGGCGGGCCAGTCGGCGATCTCCGCTGCGAAGCGCCGGCGGTCACCTGCGAACAGCGCGCGTGAGGCTTCCTCGAAATGCGCGAGATTGCCCGCCATCGCCGACATGAAGTGGTAGGCGGCATCGCGTGCCTGCCGCTCGCGGTCGCGATCGCCGCTTGCACGGCGCGACTCGTCGACGAGCTTGCGCAGCGCGACCGAGGCGCCGCCCGGCTGCGCGTTGAGCCAGTCCCAGTGCCGCGGCAACAGTGTCACCTCGCGTGCCACCACACCGAGCTTGGGCCGCCCGCGGCCGCGCGGCGCAGTCGCCGGCTCAATGCCCCCGTCAGCTTCTGCCGGAGCGATTGTCGCCAGGCGGGCCAGCACGTCCTGGTCGTCGCCGCGCAGGTCGAAATCGGCCGCCCGCCCGCTCAAGTCGCTGAAGATCACGATCGCCGAGCCCGCGAACGCATCCGCGCGCTTGACCGCGAAGGCCACATCCGCGATCGGCCCCGAGGCCAGGCGCCGCTGGCCGACAAAGGCTGTGAAGGTTTCCTGCATTGAAATCACTGTGAAATTTGACGAGACAGCTTGTTAATATCCGGGTAAAATAAAGGCGTCAATATGCCCGGGTAAAAAGAGCGACCGTCTGGCTCGACAATCGCCCGCCGGGCTGGCACCAACGCGCCCGAGACCAGCGGGGGACCTCAAAATGCTGACCGTTCACCACCTCAACAATTCACGTTCGCAGCGCGTGCTGTGGCTGCTCGAGGAGTTGGGCGTGCCCTACGAGATCGTGCGCTATCAGCGCCAGCCGGACATGCGCGCGCCGAAGGAGCTGCGTGCGATCCATCCGCTCGGCAAGTCGCCCGTGATCACCGACAACGGCAACACCATCGCCGAATCAGGCGCGATCGTTGAATACCTCGTCGGCACATATGGCCAGGGAAGCCTGATCCCGCCGCCGAACACGCCGGAGCGGCTGCGCTACACTTATTGGCTGCACTATGCCGAAGGCTCGGCGATGCAACCGCTGCTGCTGAAGCTGCTGTTCACGTTGATGCCGAAGCGCGCGCCGGCGCTGCTGCGTCCCCTGGTGCGCAAAGTGTCGAACCAGGCGCTGACTGCGCTGGTCAATCCGCAAATCAAGCAGCACATGGATTATTGGGAAGGCGAGCTCGGAAAGAGCGAATGGTTCGCCGGGCCCGAATTCACCGCCGCCGATATCCAGATGAGTTTTCCGCTGGAGGCGGCGCAAGCGCGCGGCGGACTCGAGCAGGGCCATCCCAAGGCAATGGCGTTCCTCGAGCGCATTCACGCGCGCCCGGCCTATCAACGCGCGCTGGAGAAGGGCGGGCCGTACCAGGTCGGGCGGTAGAGTCGTTTCCATCGTCATTATTGTGGCGCGAGATTCCGGATACGATGCTCCGGGTCGCGCTCGCGCGATCCCGTCGCATCGCCCCGGAATGACGATTAAAGTTATTGCCCCGCTGCCGCGGCGCCCCGTGTGCGCGGGTCCGGTGCGCCGAACGGGCCGTTCGGCGTCACCGCGATCGAGTTGGCCGAGGTCTGGCCCATCGGCTCGACGACGAGGTGACCCATCGCCCTCAGCTCGAACAGCACGTCGTCGGAAAAGCCACGCTCGACGCGCACTTCGTCCGGCAGCCATTGGTGATGCAGCCGCGGTGCTGCGACGGCAGCGGCGACATCCATATGATAGTCGAGCACGTTGACGATCACCTGGAGCACCGTCGAGATGATGCGGCTGCCGCCGGGCGAGCCTGTCACGAGCACCGGCTTGCCGTCCTTCAGCACGATGGTCGGCGACATCGAGGACAGCGGCCGCTTGCCCGGTCCAGGCAGATTGGCCTCGTAGCCGACGAGGCCATAGGCATTGGAGGCCCCAACCGCCGCGGTGAAATCGTCGAGCTCGTTGTTGAGCAGCACACCGGTGCCGTCAGCGACAAGGCCGACGCCATAGCTGAAGTTCAGCGTATAGGTGTTGCTCACCGCATTGCCGCTGATATCGACGACCGAGAAATGCGTGGTGTTGCTGCCTTCGCGCGGCGGCGTCGCGCTCGCCACGATCTCGCTCGCCGGCGTGGCACTGTCGGCATTGATGCCGGCGCGGAGCTTGGCGGCATAGTCCTTGGCGATCAGTGTCTCGATTGGCGCCTTGACGAAAGCGGGATCGCCGAGATAACGCGCGCGATCCGCATAGGCGCGCTTCATGGCTTCGATCAGCAGATGCAGGGAGGCCGGCGAGCCCTGCTTCAGATCCGAGAGGTGAAAGCCCTCCAGGATGTTCAGCGTCTCGACAAGCACCACGCCACCTGACGACGGCTGCGGCATCGAGACGATGTCGAAGCCGCGATAGCTGCCGCGCACCGGCTCGCGGATCACGGGCTTGTATGACCGCAGATCCTCCGGAGTCATGATGCCGCCGGCATCGGTGACGGCTTTGGCAAGCTTTTCGGCGACCGGTCCCTCGTAAAATCCGCGCGGGCCTCGGGCGGCGATGGTCGACAGCGTCTTAGCCAAATCGCTTTGCACCAGCCGGTCATTCTCTTGCAGCGGCGTGCCGTCCGGTCGCGAGAAGATCTTCGCCGAGGACGGCCAGCGCGCGAACCGCTTGTGTGCGCCCGGCAAGGTGTCGGCGATATCGTCGCTAATGACGAAACCGTCGCGGGCCAGCGCGATCGCCGGCTCTAGCAATTGCGCCAGCGTGAACTGGCCGGAGCCGTATGTCTCCAGTGCCAGCGCAAGTCCCGCAACGGTGCCGGGCACACCGATGCCGAGTGCGGAGTCGCGCGACTTGGCGATATCGGGCTTGCCGTCGGCGCCGAGGAAGATGTCTGATGTGGTCGCAGCGGGCGCGGTCTCGCGATAATCGATCGCGACGTCTTCCTTGCGGTCGGCGGAATGAATCACCATGAAGCCGCCACCGCCGATATTGCCCGCGCGCGGATAGGTCACGGCCATGGCGAAACCGGTCGCAACCGCGGCGTCCACCGCGTTGCCGCCGCTCCGCAGGATGGCTGCGCCGATCTGCGCAGAGATCCTTTCCTGCGCCACCACCATGCCGTGCTCGGCGGCGATGGCATGAACTGTGTCGAGCGCGGGCGGTTCGTAGATACGGCGCGCATCCTGAGCGCGCGCTGGCAACAGACCGATACCTATAATCGTGAGGGCAGCTACGACTTTTCGTCGTGTCAGGACAAGCGACATCATCAAAGTTCCGCCATGCCTTGTTACTGCCGTGTCTTTCTGTCGTGTCTGGGCGCCACTCCACAGCCGTCACGGCAATGCTATACCGTTTGCGCTAAGAGAGGCAAAACTGTTCGTATAGGGAATGCTGATGACGACGATCGCCTCTGATGCCGATATGACGGACACGGAGCGGACCTATCCCCCGCGCGCTGCCGTCGTTAGCTGGATCTTCTTCGACTGGGCCGCACAGCCCTATTTCACCCTGATCACGACGTTCGTGTTTGCGCCCTATTTCGCCACAAGCGTCGCGCCGGACGCCGCGGCAGGACAGTCGCTGTGGGGATTCGCGATGGCGGCCGCCGGCTTGGTCATTGCCTTGCTGTCGCCGGTGTTAGGGGCCGTCGCGGACGCCGCGGGTCGGCGCAAACCCTGGATCGCTGCATTCGGCGTCATGCTGGTGCTCGGCTCTTGTGCGCTGTGGATCGGCAAGCCCGGCGATCCCGCCATCATCACGCCGCTGCTTGCGGCCGTGGCACTCGCTAGCGTCGGTGCGGAGTTCGCGACCGTCTTCAACAACGCGATGATGCCGACGCTTGTGCCGCCAGAGCGGATCGGGCGGCTCTCCGGCAATGGTTGGGCCACCGGCTATGTCGGCGGCATCATCAGCCTGATCATCGTGCTCGGCTTCCTCGCCGCAAACCCGGAGACCGGGCGTACGCTGCTTGGTTTCAAGCCACTGTTCGGACTCGATCCGGCCATGCATGAGGGCGATCGGATCACGGGACCGCTGACGGGTCTCTGGTTCATCGTGTTCGTGACGCCGATGTTCCTGTTCACGCCGGATTATCCCGCCAAGCGGCCCGTGCGCGCGGCGCTACACGCAGGACTCGCGCAGCTGAAGCAATCGCTTGGCGAACTGCCACGGCAGAAATCGCTCGCGATCTTCCTGCTGGCGAACATGATCTACACCGACGGTCTGGTGTCGCTGTTCGCCTTCGGCGGCATCTATGCCGCCGGCACGTTCGGCTGGCACACGATCCAGATTGGCACCTTCGGCATCATCTTGGCGATCGCCGGCACCTTCGGCGCGTGGCTCGGCGGCAAGCTCGACGATCTCCTCGGACCGAAGCGCGTGATCGCGGGCAGCATGCTGATCCTGTTGCTGTCACTCGCCGCGATCCTGCTGGTCGACAAGGATTCGATTCTGTTCATCAGCGTCGCGCCGCCCGCGCCCGGTGGCGCCATGTTCGCGGGCGCGGCCGAGCGCGCCTATCTCGTGCTGGGCTGCCTGATCGGCGCGGCCGGCGGCCCGCTCCAGGCAGCCTCGCGTACGCTGCTCATCCGTCTCGCCCCGAAGGATCGCATCGCGCAGTATTTCGGCCTGTTCGCGCTGACGGGGAAGGTGACGTCCTTCATCGGCCCGCTCCTGATCGGGGCGATCACGGCCGGGACCGCAAGCCAGAAGGCCGGCATGGGCGTGCTGGTGGTGTTCTTCGCCGCCGGGCTCGCGCTATTGACGCGCGTGCGGGAGTAGCGTCACCACCGTCATTCCGGGGCATCGCGGAGCGATGAACCCGGAATCCCGAGGTTGTCGCGCGAGATTCCGGGTTCGCGCTGCGCGCGCCCCGGAATGACGAGCAAATCAATGCCGGAAATGCCTGGTGCCCGTGAACACCATGGCGATGCCGTGCTCGTCGGCGGCCTTGATCACCTCATCGTCGCGCATCGAGCCGCCGGGCTGCACCACCGCAGTGGCGCCGGCCTCGATGCAGGCGAGCATGCCGTCGGCGAACGGGAAGAACGCATCAGAGGCTACGACCGATCCCTTGGTGAGCGGCTCGGCAAGCTTCAGCTCGTTCGCCGCATCCTGGGCTTTGCGGGCCGCGATCCGCGCCGAATCCACCCGGCTCATCTGGCCGGCACCAATGCCGACGGTGGCAAGATCCTTGGCGTAGATGATCGTGTTGGACTTGACGTGCTTTGCGACGCGGAACGCGAATTTCAGGTCGCGCATCTCGGCGTCAGTCGGTGCACGCTTGGTCACGACCTTGAACGTCATGTCGTCGACCACGGCGTTGTCGCGGCTCTGCACGAGCAGGCCGCCGGCAACGGTCTTGGCGGTGAGACCTGCCGAACGCGGGTCGGGCAGGCCGCCGGCGAGCAACAGGCGCAGATTCTTGCGCGCGCCAATGATGGCGATCGCTTCCTCGCTGGCATCGGGCGCGATGATCACCTCGGTGAAGATCTTCGTGATCTCGCGCGCTGTGTCGGCATCGAGGGCGCGGTTCATCGCGATGATGCCGCCAAAGGCGGAGGTCGAGTCGCAGGCGAGGGCCCTGCGATAGGCGGTAGCGAGATCGGGACCTTCCGCGACGCCGCAGGGGTTGGCGTGCTTGACGATGACGCAGGCTGCGGTGCGCTTGGCGTCGAACTCGCCGATGCACTCATAGGCCGCATCGGTGTCGTTGATGTTGTTGTAGGAGAGCTCCTTGCCCTGCAATTGCCGCGCGGTCGAGACGCCCGGCCGCTTGTCGGGCGTCGCATAGAACGCGGCGGTCTGGTGCGGGTTCTCGCCGTAGCGCAGCGCCTGGATCAGCTTGCCGCCGAAGGCACGATAGTCGGGCGCGTCGATCTCGAGCTGACGATTGAACCAGTTGGAGATCGCAGCATCATAGGCGCCGGTGCGGGCATAGGCTTTTGCGGCGAGGCGCCGGCGCAGCTTCAACGTGGTCGCGCCGTTGTTGGCGGCAAGCTCATCGAGCACGGCCTGGTAATCCTGCGCATCGACGACAACGGCGACATCGTCGTGGTTCTTCGCGGCGGCGCGGATCATCGCGGGACCGCCGATGTCGATGTTCTCGATGCACTCTTCAAAACCTGCGCCTTTGTCGACGGTCGCCTCGAACGGATAGAGATTGACGACGAGGAGATCGATCGGCGCGATCCCATGCGTCTTCATCGCGTCGGCATGTTCCTTGTTGTCGCGGATCGCGAGCAGGCCGCCATGCACCTTCGGATGCAGCGTCTTGACTCGGCCGTCCATCATCTCGGGAAAGCCGGTCAGCTCGGAGACGTCCTTCACCTTGAGGCCGGCGCTCGCGATCGCCTTTGCGGTGCCGCCGGTCGACACCAGCTCGACGCCATGGGCGGCAAGCGCCTTGGCGAACTCGATCAGACCGGTCTTGTCGGAAACGGAAAGCAGGGCGCGGGTGACGCGGCGGGAATGGTCAGTCATCGCATCAGTCATGGGGCAAGATCCTCTGTCTAAGGGAGTACCTATGCCCAGGCGCGCGGCAGATGTGTCCCGCGCTTCCCGATGGTGCTCCATCCAAGGTCGCCAGTCGCGCGAGCGGCTGCTCGTTACCAGCTTTCGGCGATCTTCACAACGGCTGGATGGGCGCGAGCCGGGCGCGTCTAGAGCGGAAGTTCCGGTTCACGCCGGGCATTGCGACGAGCGTTGGTGACTTGAGGCGAGGCGGTGGAGCGGACAAAGCTCCAGCGGATCGAGGGGGCCTGGCGCGCGTCTTGCCGGATCACGATCTGCGCGGTGCGGCGCGGGCCGTCATTGCCGGCCAAAAACACGCTGTCCTCCAGATCGACCTTGTCGTCCATTGCCTCAAAGGTCCAGACCTCGCGATTCGGCAGCACCAGCATCACGCCGCGGGCGTCCGACAGCCGGCTCGCCTTCACCGCTGGATGCAAATGGAAGCGCAGGGCGAAATCGGCGTTCGCGCCCTTGAGCCGTCCGCCCTGCGGCGGCGACAGCGTGTCCTCGCCGTCGAGCCGCGCGCCGTCATTGGCGACCATCACCACACGCCGGTGGATCACGCCGAACTTGGCGAGGTAGCCGTCATGCGACGTCGTCAGCAGCGTGCCGTTCGCCACGACCTCGCGAAAATTCTCGACGACTGCCGGCCCGCTGATCACAGGCGCGCCGTGCAGCAGCTTCTTCATCGCCGACAGTTCGACGAACTGGCAGGACGATGTTTCGTGGTAGATCAGCGTCGAATGCGCTGCGGTGCCACGTGCGAATGGCCGCCAATTGTCGCGTCCCGTCGTCGGCATGCCGCAATTGGTCACCATGCGGCTCGTGCCCGAGGACAGTTCGAACGACAGGCAGCCGGCATGGGCGTCGTGGCTGACATTGGCTGGCGGCGGCGCGCCGGTATCCATGATCAATGTCAACGCTCCGGCGTCGAGGCGTTGGAAGCCGGTATGCGGCATGGTCGCCATCGGCGCGCCGTGGGTGTCGTCATAGGCGAGCAGCGTGGCGAGCAGATCCGACGGCGTCGCGCTCATGCCGTTGAACAGCGCAAAGTTGCCGTCGCCGTGCCGGAAGAAACGCAGCATCGGCATCATGCGGTCGATCGCGTTCAGCAGCGCCGGCGGTGGCGCGATGTTGCGCGCGGCAAAGGTCTGCCGCAGCGGCAGCAAATCGATCAGGAGCTCGATCAACGCGCCGGGATTGCGGGAGATGTGTCCGCCGTCGGGGAGGATTTGCCGTTGCAATTCGTCGGACAGTTTTCGCGAGGCGCTGCGGATGTGGCGCGCCTGGTTGGCGAGACAGAGCGAGGCGTAGCAGAGCGCGATCAACACTTGCAGCCGCGGCACCCCGTCGGGGATGTCGACCATCGCAAAACGGAGGTAGCGGATCTCGCGCGCCAGCGCCCGCAGGTAGCGGCGATAGAATTTGTTGTCGGTATCACCGAGCACCAGCGGCGCCTGCGACAGCAGCGAGATCACGCGCCGCGCCAGCACGTCGGCGCGGCGGGCCACGGCGCGGCGCTTGTTGGCGGGATTGGAGATCCAGTCCTCGACCAGCGCGCGGGCGTTGGCTCGCGTCAGCGCGGTGTCGGCGGCGCGCAAATGACGCAGCCATCCGAAGCCGAGCAGGGCGACCTCCCAGTCCTCTGACGGCGGCTCGAGATCGAAAATCGAGCGGCCGTGGCAATTGACGATCTTGCCGGCGAACACGAAGCGCCCGGCATAGATCTCGGCCGCGCGGGTCGCGTCCGCAGTGCGCAAGTCGTGCGGCGCGATGATCAGCCGGTCGGTGCGGCCTGGCCAGAGCCTCGACAGCGCCACGGGACCGCCGCTCGCGCGCGCAAGCATGTTCCGCGCGAAGCGGTTCATGACCAACGTCGAGATGCGTCTGCGTTGAGCGACCGACACGCCTTGCCTTGAAGGGGGAGAGGATTCCTGACGAATCCTTTTAATCCCAAAATCGGCCGGCTGACACCACCTTGAAAGGCGGCGAATCAGCGTCGGCGGCGTAAAATCCGGTGCAAAATCAGGATTTAACGAGCCGGGCGCCAAAGAACCCGTCGAGCCCGCCGAGCCGTGGGTCGGCGTTTGGCAAATGGCTCGGCAAGGTGCGCAGGTCGCCCGCGGTGGTAATGATCTCAGCTAGCCCCGAGACCTCGGACGGCTGAATCGGTACGCGGCGCAGCGCCGGCTCCGCTGCCAGCAGCGCGGCGATCGCCTGCTCGCCTTCCTCGGGCTCCAGCGAGCAGGTGCAATAGACCAGCGTTCCGCCCGGTTTGAGCAGCGAGACGGATTTGCGCAGCAGGCGCTGCTGAAGCGCCGTCAGCGCCGCGATGTCGGACTCCTGGCGCAGCCAGGCCACGTCCGGATGACGGCGGATCGTGCCGGTCGAGGTGCAGGGCGCATCGATCAGGATGCCGTCAAAGCCGTGCTGCGGACCCGCCCATTCCACGGCGTCGGCGACGACGGTTTCGGCCTGCAGCGACAGCCGCGCCAGGTTCTCGCGCAGCCGTGCCACGCGCGCCGGCGAGCGGTCTACCGCGACAACATTCGCGCCGGCGTGCACCAGCTGGGCCGTCTTGCCGCCCGGAGCGGCGCAGAGATCAGCGATGGACTTGCCAGCGACGTCGCCGAACAGTCGGGTCGGCAGCGCGGCCGCGGCGTCCTGGACCCACCATTGGCCCTCGCTGAAGCCGGGCAGCATGGTCACCGAGCCGTGCAGCAGCGTGCGCACGGTTCCGGTTGGCAGCACCTCGCCATGGAGGCGGCTTGCCCATTGCGCGGCGTCGGACTTCACGGTCAGATCGAGAGAGGGTTCGTGGCCGAGCGCGAGCGCCATCTCGCGCGCGGTGGTCTCGCCATAATGCGCGCTCCAGCGCGCGAGCAGCCAGGGCGGCAGGTCGAGCGATTGCGTCGCGACTTCCTCCACCAGCGCCTTGCCCTCTCGCGCGCAGCGCCGCAGCACGGCGTTGACGAGGCCGGCATAGCGCGCGGCACGGCGATCGGATTGCACCAGGCGGACCGAGAGATCGACAGCCGCGTGATCGGGAACATCCATCCAGAGAATCTGCGCGGCACCGATCAGGAGCGCGCTTTGCGCGCGCGGTGCCTCGCCGGGGATGCCTTTGTCGAGCAGGCGCGACAGCACGTGGCCGAGTGTGCCGAGCCGGCGCAGCACGGTCGCCACCATGCGCCGCATCAGCGCGCGGTCGCGATCGGCGAGCGTCTTCAGCCCGGGATGGGCGCCGCCACCGTCGAGTTGGTCATCGAGCGTGCGGTGCTTATGCAGGACACCATCGACGATATCGGCGGCGATCCGCCGCGCCGCGAGACCGGGCACTTCGGTAGGTGGAGCAAAACGTTGAGATGGCATGCGGAGGTAAGGTTCTGAGCGAGCGGCAGTTCCGCCGTGAGGGCGCATGCCTGAAGATGCGCATCTGTGGCATGCGAATATGCCAAATGTAAGAATCGGCTCTGGTTTTTTCAGCCCTGCATGACGATCTCTGCCCTATGCGCGGCGTTTTTTCCGATCGCGCGAGGCGCGCGCCTGGGCTAGGAAGCCAGAAATGAACGACACTCCGACCAGCCCTCCCCAGCGCAAGCCGTTGACTCCGGCCGCTCAGCGCGCGCTGGCGGAAGCCGAGGCACGCCGGCGGGCGGCTGCGGTCGATGCCGAAGCCGCACCAAAAGAGTTGCAGGGGCCGAAAGGTCCCGAGCCGACGCGCTATGGCGATTGGGAGCGTAAGGGCATCGCCTCGGACTTCTGAGACCGGCCGTCTCTTGCCGGCTCGCCCGACTCAGCCCTAGCGTCGGCCGATGTCTCCCCGCGACCGAATCAATTCCCATCGGCCATCGTTCGGCGGCGCGCCATTCGGCCGCCGTTTCTCAGGCCTGTTGCCGTGGATGTTCGTGGTCGTGGTCGCAACCGCGGTCGTGCTCACCTACCGGCACGGGACCCACTGGCCCGTGCCGCATGCCGGTGACGAACGGGCGCAGGACGCCGAGATCATCCTGCAGCACGCAGGCAATCCCGACATTCGCCAGTCGGTTGACGTCATCCGCACCATCGACGGCGACACTTTTGTCGCGCGCGTGCATCAACGCAACGGGCGCGATCTCGTTGCGCGGGTTCGCCTGCGCAGCATCGATGCGCCCGAATTGAAGGCGTCCTGTCGGGAAGAGCTGGACAAGGCCGAAGCTGCCACCGATGCGCTACGCAATCTGCTCGGCCAGGGCGGCGTCGTGATCTACAATCTTGGCCAAGAGAAATACGGACGCATTCTCGCCGATGTTGCCACCCAGCGCACGCCCAACGTGTCGGCAGCGCTGCTCGCTGGCGGTTACGCCCGCAGCTACAATGGCGGCCATCGCGGGGGCTGGTGCGCGCGCAGCTGGCGTTTCTGGCAATAAAAAAGCCGCGTAAAAAACGCGGCTTGTCGTCTCGAAGCAGTTCGTTCTCAGCGCGTCACGACGACCGTCGTGCCGACCGACACGCGGCTGTAGAGGTCGCTGATGTCGTCGTTGAGCATGCGGATGCAGCCGTAGGAGACGAAGCCGCCAACCGAGCCCGGCACGTTGGTGCCGTGGATGGCGTATTCGCCGCCGGCCAGCGTCATCGCCGCAACGCCCATCGGATTGCGTGGCGAGCCGCCAGGGATCACGTCGGGAAGCTGCGGCTTGTCGCGCTTCACTTCCGCCGGAGGCGACCAGGCCGGGTTACGATATTTGCCGTCGATGCGGGTGGTGCCGGCCCATTGTTTGCCGGACTTGCCAACGCCGACCGGGTAGCGCATCGCGTGCTCGCCATCGAGGATGAGATAGAGCCGCCGTTCATTGGTCCTGACCACGATGGTGCCCGGGGAATATTCGCCGCCGTGCAGCCCCACCATTTCCGGCCGCGCCTCGGCCGCCGTCGACATCAAGATCCCCGCTCCGATGGTGGCGGCCATTGCCACCGCAATCTTCATCGACATCACTTATTTCCTTATCCGGTGCCCCGAACGGGTCGTCGAAATCTACGCAAAATCCGGCAATCGCCCGCTCGCCCACACATTCTTAACCGCGCGCGTTAACCGGGTGGTTTCCACGCGTGCGCCTTGGGTCGAGCAAGCAGGGGGAACAAAGGAAAAGTTCGAATTAAAGTAAATGACCGGAAAACAACACTCGGCGGGAAAGACGCCGGCGCGTCCGCTCACGTCCTGACAAGTGCGTGAGGGCATGAGCCGGGCCGACGCTGCTGAAGCGAGGGACAGTCTCGTGTCCAGGACGCGCCGCAGCGCCTTAGCGCTGCTGCGCTGAGCCGGGACCTACGTCGCAAGGATTGATGGTGATGCTGTGGGCCCCGGCTCAGCAGCGCAATACTTCGCATTGCGCTGCGTCCGGGGCATGCGACCTGCTTACGTCGACGTCTGCTTCTTGTTCTGGCGGTTCTTGACGAGGTCGTCGACCACGGCAGGATCGGCGAGCGTCGAGGTGTCGCCGAGGCTGCCCGGCTCGTCCTCGGCGATCTTGCGCAGGATGCGGCGCATGATCTTGCCCGAGCGCGTCTTGGGCAGACCGGGGGCGAACTGGATCTGGTCGGGCGAGGCGATCGGGCCGATCTCCTTGCGCACCCAGGTCACGAGCTCTTTGCGCAGATCTTCCGTCGGCTCGACGCCGGCCATCAGGGTGACATAGGCGTAGATGCCCTGGCCCTTGATGTCGTGCGGGAAGCCGACCACGGCGGCCTCCGAGACCTTCTCGTGCGCAACCAGCGCGCTCTCGACCTCGGCAGTCCCCATGCGGTGGCCGGAGACGTTGATGACGTCGTCGACGCGGCCGGTGATCCAGTAATAGCCATCGGCGTCGCGCCGGCAGCCGTCGCCCGTGAAATACTTGCCCTTGTAGGTCGAGAAATAGGTCTGCTCGAAACGGGCGTGATCGCCATAGACCGTGCGCATCATGCCCGGCCATGATCGGGTCAGACAGAGGTTGCCGGTGGTCTCGCCGTCCAGCACCTTGCCGTCGGCATCGACGATCTCCGGCACCACGCCGAAGAACGGCAGCGTCGCCGAGCCCGGCTTGAGCTTGGTCGCGCCCGGCAGCGGCGTGATCAGGATGCCGCCGGTCTCGGTCTGCCACCAGGTGTCGACGATCGGGCAGCGGTCGTCGCCGACCACGCGGTGGTACCACTCCCAGGCTTCCGGATTGATGGGCTCGCCGACCGAGCCGAGCAGGCGCAGCGAGGCGCGCGAGGTCTTCTTCACCGGCTCGTCGCCCGACTGCATCAAGGCGCGGATCGCGGTCGGCGCGGTGTAGAAGATGTTGACCTTGTGCTTGTCGATGACGTTCCAGAACCTGGAATTATCGGGGTAGTTCGGCACGCCTTCGAACATCAGCGTGGTCGCGCCATTGGCCAGCGGACCGTAGAGAATGTAGCTGTGGCCGGTGACCCAGCCGACATCCGCCGTGCACCAGTAGACGTCGCCGTCGTGATAGTCGAACACGTATTGATGCGTCATCGCGGCATAGACGAGATAGCCGCCCGAGGTGTGCAGCACACCCTTCGGCGTGCCCGTCGAGCCCGAGGTGTAGAGGATGAACAGCGGATCCTCGGCGTGCATGTGCTCGGCCGGGCACTCCGTCGTCACCATCTTGGCCGCGTCGTCGTACCAGAGGTCGCGCGACGGCGACATGTCGACCTTGCCGCCGGTGCGCTTGACGACGATGACCCAGTCGACGCCCTCGGTCTTGGCGAGCGCCGCATCGACATTGGCCTTCAGCGGCACCTTCCTGCCGCCGCGCAGGCCCTCGTCGGCGGTGATGATCACCTTGGATTTGCAGTCGTTGATGCGCTGGGCAAGGCTGTCGGGCGAGAAGCCGGCGAACACCACCGAGTGAATCGCGCCGATCCGCGCGCAGGCCAGCATCGCGTAGGCGGCCTCGGGGATCATCGGCAGGTAGATGGTGACGCGATCGCCTTTCTTGACGTTGCGGGTGCGCAGGATGTTGGCCATCCGGCAGACCTCGTCATGCAGATCCTTGTAGGTGATGTGCTTCGACTGCGAGGGATCATCGCCTTCCCAGATGATCGCGGTCTGGTTGGCGCGCTTGGCGAGGTGCCGGTCGATGCAGTTCCAGGCGACGTTGAGGACGCCGTCTTCAAACCATTTGATGGAGACGTTGCCGGGTGCGAAGGAGGCGTTCTCGATTCTGGTCGGTGCCTTCATCCAGTCGACGCGCTTGGCCTGCTCGGCCCAGAAAGCGTTCGGGTCTGAGATCGAGCGGGCGTACATGTCCTTGTACTTGGCCTGATCGACCCAGGCGCGCTTCGCCCAATCTGCCGGCACGTCGTAGATCTTCTCGGACATGTTTTCCTCCACCAAACGGCAAGCTCAACGCCACGCCGACATCATTTGAAAGATTATGCGTCGGGCTAACCGCGCCCGACAAGGAGGACAAGCTGGACCTTCGGCGGGCATCCGGCCATGCGAAACATCAAGGTCAGTGAGGGCGGCTGTCGCAAATCTGAGACAACCGGCGCGAGGGCTATTTCGCTCTTTACCGAACCTTGCGGAAGCGGCGACGCAGACCCTCCATGCACCCGGAAGAGGTATTTGGCAACCTCTCGTCACTGATTCGGGACTCGCAATGCCGTTCGGAACCTCCTAAATGGCCTGACCGGGGTCCAACGAGACCCCTGGGAACAAAAATCAAAACAACAGCATTGTTCGATAACAGGCGGAGCTAAGGCGTAAGACTATGATGGATCAGCAGAATTTCGGGACGATGCGGCCCGCTTCAGCCGATCCCGCCGCAATTGCGCTCGCCAAAGCCCTCGGACAATGGCCGAAACCGACTGGTTTCAGGCGTCCCGGCCCCAAGAAGATCTTCGATACGGCACCTTCGACCTCGGTCGAGGCGCTGGCCAGGGAATTGGGCCTGCGGCTCGGCGACCAGAACGAGCTGACCATCCGCCGCATCAAGCGCGGCAAGGGCTATTCCTTCGTCCGCCCCAACGGCGCCCATATCCGCGACGCCCGCACCATCCGCCGGCTCCACGCCATGGCGGTACCGCCGGCCTATCGCGAGGTGCGCTACTCGGCCGACCCGAGCTCGCATCTGCAGGCGGTGGGGCGCGATGCCGCAGGGCGGCTGCAATATCGCTATCACGCCGACTGGGAAAAGGTGCGCGAGCAGCGCAAGGCGCATCGCCTGGAAAAGCTCGTCGGCGCGCTGCCGAAGATCCGGCGTAAGGTCTCGATGTTCCTCTCCGGCGAGGAGCCGACGCGCGAGTTCGCGCTCTCGGCGGTGATCGAGCTGATCGCCCGCACCGCGATCCGTCCGGGCAATGAATCCTACGCGCGCCTCAACGGCACCCGCGGCGCCACCACGCTGCTGAAGTCCAACGTTACGCTGGAAGACGACTCCTTCGTGCTGACGTTCAAGGCCAAGGGCGGCAAGGCGGTGCGGAAGGAATGTGGCGCGGCCAAGCTGGTCCGCGCCATCGGCATTCTGCAGGGCGTTCCAGGCAAGCGCATGTTCCAGTATCGCGATGCCTCCGGCACCGTGCGCTCGGTGAATACCACGCAGGTGAATGCGTTCCTGCGCGAGATCGCCGGCATCAAGATTTCGCTCAAGGATTTTCGTACCCTGATGGCCTCGGCCGTCGTCGTGGAATCGCTGTCGCGGATCACGCCGGCGACCAGCCAGCGCGGCCGCAAGCGCCAGGTCCTGGACGCGATCCGTGCCGCTGCCGACCAGCTCTCCAATACGCCGGCGATCTGCCGCAGGAGCTACGTGCACGACACCATCGTCACCGCGTTCGAGGACGGTATCCTCGAGCGTTTTGCCGCGACGATGAAGGGCCAGCGCTCGCAGGCCAGGCGCGAGCAGCTCCTGGCGCAGGTGGTGGCGACGGCCGCGGTGTAACCAATCTGCCCTGTCGTAGGGTGGACAAAGGCGCGAAGCGAGGGTGCCCACCATCTCTCCGCGATCACGACAGAAGTGGTGGGCACGCTTCGCTTTGCCCACCCTACGAATTCCGCCGAGTAACGCCCGCTACATCTTGCCCTCAGACTTCATCACATCGGGCCCGGGATCTCGGCCCCCGGCCGCGAGGCTCAACCGACCCAGATAATGGGCCCAGCCCTTGCTGTGGGCTTCGCATTGTTCTGCGGTCGGCAGGCCGCTATGCGTCATGCGCAACAGCGTGCCGCCATCGCGTTCGATCAGGTCAATCTCGACCAGGCTCGAGCCGGGTGGCACTTCCTGACCGCCCTCCCAACCGAACGTGTAGGCGAGCCGATGCACCGGCACGACCTCGCGAAACGCGCCGCGGGCGGCGCCGCCGCGCTGGCCAATGCCCTTGAGCAGGTAAAGTCCGCCAGGTTGCGTCTCGAACGTCGCCTCCGAGCCCATCCAGTTCACGATTTTGTCGGGGTCGGCGAGGTAAGCGAAGACAGTGGCACGCGGGGCCGCGATGTGGGTCTCGCGGCGGACTATGAATGGATCAGTCATCGGCGTCGGTTCCCTGGCTGCACCAGGCAGATGGCGCCGCGACAACGCCTCTTCAAGGCCCGCCATCAACGATAGGTCGTGACAAGAATGGCGGGCAGACCGCATGATCGCGCCATGCAGTTGTCCTCGACGCTCGCCTGGCTCGTCGATGCCGCTGCCGAGACCACGGGTGCCGACCGGTTGCTCGCGGATCTCGGCGCGCATCTGGTTGCGGATGGATTGCCGCTCGTCGCGGGCAGCCTGACATTGGACGTCCCGCATCCCCTGATCGCACAGCGAACCTGGCTGTGGCGCGCCGAAAGCGGCGAGGTCGTCGAAGCTCTCGGATTTGTGCCGGGCGCAGCCGCACTTGCGCCGCGCAACGACGCCGGCCGGCGCTGGCTGAGCGCGACAGCCGCCGGCATCGTCCACGAAGACACGATCGGGCCGCGTCAGGACGGGCCGTTGCTCGGCTGGATCGGGCCGCGCCCGTTCACGCCGCGCGAGATCGACGATCTCCAGCAAGCCGCGCGCTTTGCCACCGCACCGCTCGCCGTGCTCGCCGCACGGGCCACGCTGGCAGCAGCGCTCGAAGCCTATCTCGGCCGGCGCAGCGCAGAGCGCGTGCTGGCGGCGCCGCTACGTCGCGATCTCGGCGAAACCATCCAGGCTGCACTGCTCTATGCCGACCTGCGCGACTTCACCGCGCTGTCGGAAGGCAATCCGCCGGCTGCAGTCATCTCGGCGCTCGATGCCTGGTTCGATCGCATCGCGGGCGCGGTGCACGCCTTTGGTGGCGAGGTGCTGAAATTCATCGGCGATGGCGTGCTGGCGATTTTTCCGGTCGTGGGCGCATCACCGCGTGAGGCTTGCAGCGCCGCCTTGCGCGCGGCGACCGCGGCGCGCGCCGGCATGATGCATTTGAATGACGAACGGCGCCGCCAGGGATTGCCGTCGCTGTCGTTCGGCGCCGCGCTTCATCTCGGCGAGATGTTGTGGGGCAATATCGGCGCCGCCAATCGGCTGGATTTCACAGCGATCGGTTCGGCCGTCAATTTGGCGAGCCGGCTCGAGGGATTGTGCAAGCCGCTCGGCAAGACGGTTCTGGTGTCGGGTGCGCTGGCCGCCGAGACCGACACGCCATTGCTGCCGCTCGGGGTGCATTCGCTTCGCGGCATAGCATCACCTTGCGAGATCTTCGCGCTGCCGGAAAGTTGACGAAGTAGTTGGCTGCCGTAGGGGCGCGCTCTTGCGCGCCGTGCCCACCATCTCTCAATGATTGGGAAAGAAGAGGTGGGCACGCTTCGCTTTGCCCACCCTACAATTCGGCGACGGCAGCGGCTACAGCCCGCCCATCTTGCAGACGAGCTTCCATTCATCTGCCGTCACTGGCTGCACCGAGAGGCGCGAATATTTCACCAGCGCCATGTCGGCGAGCTTCTTGTCGGCCTTGACCGCGGCCATCGTCACTGGCGTCTTCAAGGGCTTGTCGGCCTTGATGTCGACGCAGACGAACTTGCCGGTCTTGTCGGTCGGATCGGGATAGGCCTCCTTGATGATTTCCGCGATGCCGACGATCTCCTTGCCCTCGTTGGAATGATAGAAGAACGCCTTGTCGCCCTTCTTCATGTTCACGAGATTCTGCCGCGCGGTGAAGTTGCGCACGCCGGTCCAGGCCTCGCCCTTGGCGCCCTTGGCGACCTGCTGGTCCCACGACCAGACGGACGGTTCGGATTTCACCAGCCAGTAATTCATAATGCGTCCCATCCGTTCGTCATGGCCGGGCATAGCCGTCCGAAGGACGGCGTCGCTTCGCTCGCCTATGTCCCGGCCATCCACATCTTTGCCAGGTACTCAATATCAAGACGTGGATGCCCGCGACAAGCGCGGGCATGACGTCGGAAATCATTCCTCTGCCTTGAAGGGGCGCGTCAAAAGTCCGGATATTGCGGCGTCGATCGTGCTCTTGCCGCTCAGGATCGCCGCCACCGCTTCTGATACCGGCATCTCGATATTTTGCGAAGATGCGAGCTCGATCAGCACGGGTGCGGTGAATTCGCCTTCGGCGAGCTTGCCGGCTGGCGGCGCCTCGCCGCGCCCGAGCGCAAGCCCGAGCGCAAAATTGCGCGACTGCGGGCTTGAGCAGGTCAGGATCAGGTCGCCAAGGCCGGACAGGCCTGCAAGCGTCTCGCTACGCGCGCCGAGCGCACGGCCGAAGCGGGCGAGTTCGGCAAAGCCGCGCGTGGTCAACGCAGCCTGCGCGGAGGCGCCGAGCTTGCGTCCAACCGCGATGCCGACCGCGATCGCCAGCACGTTCTTGGCCGCACCGCCGATCTCGACGCCGCGCACGTCGGTCGAGTGATAGGGGCGGAAGGTCGGCGAGCCCAGCGCCTGCACCAGGGAGCTAGCGAGCTGCTCGTCTTTCGCGGCCAGCGTCACCGCCGTCGGCTGGCCGCGCGCGACGTCATCGGCAAAGCTCGGTCCCGACAGGATCACAGGCTGCGCGAGGGGCGCGGCTTCCGCGATCACGTCGGTCATGAATTTGTGCGTGCCGTGCTCGATTCCCTTGGCGCAGGCAATGACCGGTGTTGGTTTTGTCAAATGCGGCGCCAGCGTGTTGGCCGCGCCGCGCAGGTGCTGCGCGGGCGTCACGATCAACAGGATCTCTGCGCGCGCCGCGAGCGCCAGCTCGCTCGTCACCACGATGTCGGGAGACAATTTTACGCCAGGAAGCCGCGGATTTTCGCGCGACGATGCGATCCGGCCTGCGTGCTCGGAATTACGTGCGCACAGCGTCACGGTTCTTCCCGCCCGTGCAGCGACAGCCGCCAGCGCCGTGCCCCAGGCTCCCGCGCCGATCACTGCGACGGACTGAAAGGCTGTCATCGCTAGAATCCCGCGCGCGTGTTGGCGTAGCCTTTGGGCGCCGTCGCGGTTGCATCGAGCAGCCAGCGTGCGCGGGGCTGGGCGTCCATCGTGTCGGTGAGGCCGAGCGCGAGACGCTCGGCGCCGGCCCATGCGATCATCGCGCCGTTGTCGGTGCAGAGCGCGGGCGGCGGCATGATCAGCCGCGTTCCGGCTGCATCGGCAACGTCCTGCAACGCCCTGCGGATCGCCTGATTGGCGGCGACGCCGCCGGCCGCGACGAGCGCTTGCGGCGCGCCGAACTGCTCGCGGAACAACTTTAAGCCCATGCTCAGGCGGTCTGCGGTCGAGTCGAGCACCGCGGCCTGAAAGCTCGCACAGAGATCGCTGATGTCCTGTGGCTCGAGTGGAACGATCCGGCTCGCTTCGTTGCGCACCGCCGTCTTCAATCCCGACAGTGAGAAATTGGCATCGGGCCGTCCCTGCATCGGCCGCGGAAACGCAAATCGCGTCGCATCGCCGTCGGCTGCGGCGCGCTCGACCTGCGGTCCGCCGGGATAAGGCAGCCCGAGCATCTTGGCGACCTTGTCGAAGGCTTCGCCGATCGCATCATCGACGGTGGTGCCGAGCCGAATATATTGTCCGACGCCGACCACGGCGACGATCTGGGTATGGCCGCCCGAAGCCAGGAACAGGCAGTAGGGGAATTCGAGGTGATCGGTCAGCCGCGGCGTCAGTGCATGCGCCTCGAGATGGTTTACCGCGACGAGGGGGGTGTCGTGCACCATCGCAATCGCCTTTGCCGTGGTGAGCCCGACGATCACGCCGCCGATCAATCCCGGTCCGGCCGCGGCCGCGACACCCGACAACTCGGCGAAGCCGACGCCGGCCTCCTTCATCGCGCGGTCAATAATACCGTCGAGCAGGTCGACATGGGCGCGCGCAGCGATCTCCGGCACCACGCCGCCGAAGCGGGCGTGCTCCTCGACCTGCGAGCGCACGATGTTGGAGAGAATCCTGCCTTCGCCGTCGCCTGTGCGCGCGATCACGGCTGCGGCGGTTTCGTCGCAGGTGGTTTCGATGCCCAATACCAGCATTGGCGAATTGTTATCCAATTTGCGCCCTTGCGCTCTTCCGCAAAGCAGAGTTCTGGTACGTCCGGTAGCATTCCGGGGTCGCCAAAGGCAATCGCGCCTTACAACTTCTGGAACACCAGGTTGCGGTGCGCCGGAGAATAGAGATCATGGCCATTCTTGTCACACGGCCGCATCCCGACAATGAGGCCACCGCGGCAGACTTGCGTGCCCTGGGCTATGTGGTGCTGCTGGCGCCAGCGCTCAAGTTCGAGCCGGTCGCGTTTCGTGACGAAAGCGAGGCAAGCTATAGTGGCATCATCGTCACGTCGGCGAACGCGATACGAGCCATCGCGCCGCAATTGCCGGAGCTTCGTCTGTCGAAGCTGCCGCTGTTCGCGGTCGGCGAGCACACCGCGAGCGCCGCGAGCGAGGCCGGCTTTACCGAGGTCATCGTTGCCGGCGGCGATGCTGCGGCATTAAGGGACAAGGTGCTGCAAAGCGCGCGCGACAAGGTCGTGAAGAAAAAGAGCACGCTGCTTTATCTCGCGGGCGCGGATCTGTCGCGCGATCTCTCGGCCGAGCTCGGTGCGGAGGGGTTCAACGTGGCGACGCAAACCATCTATCGCATGGCGCCGGTCAAGCATCTGCCGCGCGAGGTCTGCGAAGGGTTTGCCGCCGATGGCATCCGAGCCGTCTTGCATTATTCGCGGCGCAGCGCGCGCGCCTTCCTGGATGCAGCACGCGACGAGGGGGTCGAAATCTCCGCATTGTCGATTCCGCAGTGCTGCCTGTCCGAGAGCATTGCCGGCGTGCTCCGCGAGGCCGGCGCGACGCAGGTTGCGGTCGCGGCCTCGCCGGACGAAAATGCCTTATTTGAGACCTTGGCGCGTGCTTTGCGCACCCGTTTGGCGTAAGAGAACGGGCCGAATCCTTGAGTTGAGGGGTCCGGTCCGAGTACGTCGCTTGCAAGTGTGAGGGAAACGTCACGATGGCCGAAGACAAGCCTGAAGACGCAGGATTGGCCCCCGAGTCAGGTCGTGCAAAGCGCACTCCGCCCACCATCGATCTCGAGGCGACCGAGGTGTCCACCCAGCCGCAGCAGGCGGCTGATGAGCCGGAGCCGGAGCCGGCCGAGGCCGATGCGGCCAAAGCCGAATCGGTCGCGGCCGAGGCAGCCAAGCCCGAAACAGCCAAGCCCGAAGCAGCCAGGCTGGAAGACGAGCCCGAACGCGCCGAGGCCCAGGCCGCGGTGCCTCCGACGTCTAAGCCGGTGTCCCCCTGGGTCATCGCGCCGCTGTCGGGCGCGGTTGCAGCCGCGCTGGTGATCGCGGTCGGCTGGATGCTGGGCTGGCCCCAGGTCGGCCAGGAACCTGTGCAAGCTCCATCGGCGGCGCCGCAGGTTACGACTGCGACGGTCGATGCATTGAGCGGGCGCGTCGCCGCTGTCGAGACCAAGGTCAACAAAGCAGCGGCTCCAGCGGTGGACCCGGCCGCAGTGGCGCGGCTCGACGCGCTGGACAAATCCGTCGCCGCCTTGCGCAGCGACATTGCGAGCCTGCGTACGCAATCGGACAAGCTTGGCAGCGCACTGAACGACGTGAAGTCGGCGCCGCGCGACGCGGGCGCCGGGCCGGATCTGTCTGAGATCAACGATCGCATCGCGCAGCTCGAACGCACCATCAAGGCCGAGCGCGCCGAGCTTACACAGCAGGGCGAGAAGATCGCCGATGCGAAGTCCACCGACGACAAGGCGATGCGTCGCGTCGTTGCGGCGGCGCTGCTCGACGTTGCCGTCCGTCACGGCGATGGCTATGCAGCGCAGCTCGCGGCAGCTAAATCCTTCGCGCCCGATCCGCAGGCGTTGAAGCCGCTCGAGACGTTCGCGTCCACAGGCGTCCCGTCTCCGGTCGCGCTGAGCCGCGAGCTCCTCAACATCGTGCCGAAGTTGTCGCCGCCGGCGGAGGCGCAGACCAGCGGCGGCATTATCGAACACCTTCAGGCGGGCGCCTCAAAGCTCGTCCGCATCGAGCGCACCGACGGTGTCGGCAATGATCGCGGCGCAATCGTCGCGCGGGTGACCGCGGCGGCGCTGCGCAACGATTTCGAAACGGCGCGGCGCGAGCTGAAGGGCTTGCCGGAATCCGATCGCGAAGCCGCAAAGGCCTGGCTCGACAAGGCCGATGCGCGCGATGCCGCACTCGCCGCATCCCGCAAATTCGCCGACGATGCCATGGCGGATCTCGCCAAACCCGCGCAATAGACCGCGCCTGAAGGGATCACCATGCTTCGCGTCGTATCGTTCCTCATCCTCATCGCACTTGCCGCGGCCGGCGCGGCCTGGGTTGCCGATCAGACCGGCGATATCATCCTGACGTGGGGTAATCTGCGCGCCACGACGACAGTGCCGGTGTTCGCGTTCGCGCTCGGCGTCCTTGCGGTGGCTGCCATAGTCGCCTGGAGCATTTTGAGCGGGGTCTGGCGAACGCCGGCGCGGATGCGTCGCCGTCGTCACGAGAAGCGTCAGGCGCGCGGCCGTCACGCCATCACCCATGGCCTGCTGGCGATCGGCCACGGCGACACCGCGCTCGCGCGCCGCCACGCCGAAGCGGCGCGGCGGCATGCGCCCGACGATCCTTTGGCGCTGCTGCTGCATGCACAGTCGGCGCAGCTCGACGGCAATCGTGAGGAGGCGCAGCGCGCTTTCCGTTCCATGGCCGAACGTCCCGACACGCGGCTGCTTGGCCTGCGCGGCCTTTTCATCGAGGCGCAGCGTGCCGATGACGCGGTCTCCGCGGTGATGATCGCGGAGGAGGCGATCAAGCTGTCGCCGTCCTCGACCTGGGCCTCGCAGGCGGTGCTCGGTTTCCGCTGTGCCCGCAGCGACTGGAGCGGCGCACTCGCGATCCTCGATTCAAATCTCTCGGCAGGCCTGATCGACAAGAAGGCCTGGCGCCGGCAGCGCGGCGTGCTGCTCACCGCGCGTGCGCTCGAGCTCGAGACCATGGACCGCGACGTCGCGCGCGAGAGCGTGATGGAAGCGGTGAAGCTCGCGCCGACGCTGGTGCCGGCTGCTGCCCTTGCCGCGAAATTCGAGAGCGAGGCGCACCAGGTGCGTCGCGCCATGAAGCTGGTGGAAGCCGCCTGGCTCGCGCATCCGCATCCCGATCTCGCGGACGCCTATGCGCATGTGAAGCTCGGCGATTCCGCGCGGCAGCGCTTGCAGCGGATCGAGACGCTGTCGGCCAAGACGCCCGGACATGTCGAGGGCCAGCTCGCACTCGCGCGCGCCGCGATCGACGCATCCGAATTTGCCCGCGCGCGCGAGGCGCTGGCGCCGCTGATCAACGATCCGACCCAACGGGTTGCGCTGCTGATGGCGGAGATCGAGCGCGCCGAGCACGGCGATAGCGGCCGGGCGCGGGCCTGGACCTTGCGCGCCGTGCGCGCGCGTCACGACCCGGCCTGGACCGCCGACGGCTATGTCAGCAACCGCTGGCGTCCAGTTTCGCCGGTTACTGGCCGGCTCGACGCCTTCCAATGGCAGACGCCGGTGGCAAGTCTGCCCTCGGACAAGGGCACGACGATCGAGGCCTCCCCGTTCGAGGAGGCCATGCTGGCTGCCCCGCCGCCGAAGCGGATCACCGTGAGCAGCGAGGCGCTGGAACCGGTCCCGCCAGCGCCTGCGCCCGCCGCGCAGGACAATCTGCCGCCCGCGCCCAAGCCTTTGGAAGCCAAGCCTTTGCAAGCCAAGCCTTTGGAAGCCAAGCCTTTGGAAGCCAAGCTTCCGGAAGCCAAGACTGACGCCCAGATCGAAGCCAAGTCGGTCGACGTGAAGGCGCCCGAGCCGGCTATTTCGGCAACTGAGGCCAAACCGGGCCCAGGGCCCGCCGAATCAGGCCCCATTGCGGCTACGCCCGTATTCCGTGCCCGAGCCGACCTCGGCAAGCCAGCGTCCTCCCCGATTCCCGCCGTCATCCCGATCATCCGCGCGCCAGATGACCCCGGGATCGATGACGAGGGGCCCAGCGATGAATTTACGGAACAAATCGGCACGCCGAAGGCCCAGGCCGGCGGCTGGCGGGGTTTCTGGTCCCGCTGGGGCCGCTGATCGGCAAGTTCGGCCCGGCTTGACCTTGCCAAGCCCGGCCATGCCCGATATCAGGGGCGCGCGTAGTTGGGGCCGCATGTCGTATCGGCCCCCAAGGGTCCGCCGCAATAGCTCAGTTGGTAGAGCACGTCATTCGTAATGACGGGGTCGGGGGTTCGAGTCCCTCTTGCGGCACCATTCAACTCACTGATTAAATTACGTATATTGTAGTAGTGTTTTTGACCGTCAGTTCGCCCGACTCGAATGGAACCACCGCGTAACCACGGCTAAACCGCCCGCAGAGCCACCCGCGTACCGCTACCATGGCGCTGGGCGGTGCAGCGGTGAGGGTAATGGCAGGCGTTTGGAACGTCGCACCATTGGTGAGCGCATTTTTTATCCGCGGGGATCTTCTGCGGATCCGTGCTTTTTCGTCGGCTGAAGCGCGGCACTAATGGGGCGCGAACCAGCGCGCTGTAGCAGCACTTCTCACTCCAGAACCTTTTACTCGAACGCGACGCCCTCGGGGTCGTTCTCCTCGAACCATTTCTCGGCGGCATCTACATTGGCGAACACCTTGATGACCAGCACCGTTTCTCGCCTGACGTTCCGAAGACCGCCGAAGAGGTCGAACTGGAAGACATCATCCGAGAGCTGGCTTATCGGCTTGAGGATGCCCGCGAAGGCAGCGCCGAGTACAGAGGTTTGTCGAACGTCAGCTCACCGACATCTTCCACGGCAGCGAGCTTGGCGGTCTCATCATCGAAGAGTACGAGATGCGCGGAGTTGGCGGTGCCTCGACGCCGCCAACGCCCGCCGCAAAATACAAATCGCTAGCAGCGTCGTTCACGTAGATGTACGTGAGGTTTGTTTGATCCAAGTCAAGGCCGCGAAGCTCCCGCACGCGAGGCTTCAGACAGACCCGTGGCTCGGTGCGATGTGCGGTGTCCGCGGTGTTCCGCTCTCGAAAGAAGGAGAACGCTAATGTTGCGTCGGATTCTCATCGCTTCGGCAGCCGCAGCCATGCTGCTGGTCACCTTCACCTCCGATGACGCATTCGCCCGCGGCGCCCGCGGCGGCGGCATGCGCGCCGGAGGTTACCACGGCGGTGGTGCCGTGCGAGCAGGAGGCTACCGCGGTGGCGCGGTAGCCGCTCGCGGATACCGGGGCGGCGCTGTCGCTGTGCGCGGCGGGCGCTACGGCTATCGGGGTGCGTATGCAGGGGCGTATCGCGGCTACCGCTACGGGGTCGGTGCGGCGGCGGTTGGAGCCGCCGCGGTCGGCGCGGCTGCGGCGGGAGCCTACTACCGCGGCGGCTGCGGCTACGACGCTTACGGCAACTGGGTTTGCCCCGGCGGGTATCCGTACTGAGCGGCGACGCCGCTTGGCCTAAGCCGCCGATGCAGTGGCCACGCGCCGTAGGCAGAGGTTGGCTCCATTCCCCATCGCACCTCCATGCCGAGAACCATTGACTAGGGCTCGGCATTGATCTGCATCAAAATTTGGTCGGGGCTGATCCTGTTAGCGAGGGGCATGGGGCGTGTAGATCGTCTGTTCATTGCGCTACTCTTGCTAGCCGCGCTGGGAGCGCTGGCCATTGCCATGTTCTTGCCGGACTGAATGCGCTTGCACTCCACTGCCGGTCGTCCCAAATGCGTTTGTGCACTTGGCGCATTGAAACAGGCCCGACGGCGCCGAGCCCAGATAAATGGCCGATGAGCAAACTGCCGCTAAGTCCGCGCGAGAAGCAGCTCCTGAGGCGCTTCGCCGCTGGGAAGACTGATGCTCAGATCGCCGAGCGACTTGGCGGGACCGCCAAGCAAGTCGGACAACAGCGAACGCGCTTGCTCGCCAAGCTGGGCGTCAGCCCACCAGCCGAGATCGCGGACGCGGCCGAGCGATTGGCAAGTTGGAGAACCTACAAAGGTGTAACGTAGAGATTGCTTGCATGCGGCAAAGACTGACGCACTGTCGGGCTTCACTAAACGGAATTCCGCATCCGGCCTGCTCAATCACGTCGGTCCAATCGGAACGTACTGGCGTCCGGCTGTAAGATCGAACGCCAGTGGAAGTCCTCATTCGTACAAGGCGCAGACCCCACCTTGCCATCGCACGCATCTGCGAACGGCTCGGCGGGTTTGACGGATGGTAGTTCTGGCCACGCATACGCCGTTGACTCGCGTCCTGCCCGGACCACAAGCGGCGGCAATTTGCGTGATCATATCATTGTCCGTTTGAGCGATCGGTGCAGGCGTCATGGCTTGCACCGATGTTGCAATCGAAAGCGCAAAGCTCGCAATAGCGAACAGCTTGATCATTTCTTGTCCTCCTTGACCCGCGATCAGTCCGCGTCCCTCCGCCGGGATGACAGGCGCGCAGGTTGTTGCGGTGCCCCATTGAATGCTTTCAGCGCCCATCATCGGGCGCTTGAGGCAGATCAATAGTCCCGCACGACCGGCGGGTCAGCTGCGCGCCGACGAGGTGATCACTGGGAGTGAAGAATGAACTTCAATAAGCGTGCGTTCGCTTTTTCTGTTTTATGGACCGTGATTTTAGCGGTGCTGATGGTCTGGCTATATGGTGTCGTTCATCATTGACGCGCTGCCGGTCCACACATTGGCCTGCGGTTGCAGTTTGCCCCCTCAGTCCAGATCAAACGCAGTTGGCGGCTGGGGCGTTTGGTCGCCCGAATTACGCGCCTGAGCGTTCTGGCGCGCTATCACGCGCAACTCAAATCCCATCGCGCCGAGAACGTGCAGGACTGTGCTGAAATTGGGATGCTTCTCTTCTCCGGCGAATGCGCGATAGAGGCTTGTCCTTTCGATGCCAGCACGGCGCGCGAGGTCTGCAATGTTGTGCTGCCGAGTGGCTGCCCCAATTGCGTGACAGATCTCCACGATGTCGCCGGTCTCCAATGCGCCATTGATGCGTTCTGCGATCACTCTGCGATTTGTTCGAGATGATCTGATGGATTGCTTCGCAATCATGCGGACATACGCCTTTTAACAAAAAGGCCGGGCAAGCCTGCCCGGCCTATTGTGCTGACAAAAACGTCTAGAAGAAGGTCAGTATTTCGCCGCGACGGGAGGATAGCCGTAGCCGCCGAAGCGATAGTTAAAGCGCACTGTGACCATATCAACGTCCTGACTAACCCGATCGCCGAGGAGGGTGGCCCCACTGGGCAGTAGCACGCCTGTGAAGGTGCGGTCGTCATG
>NZ_JBANBJ010000071.1:0-44759 GCF_059803515.1 Bradyrhizobium sp. UFLA05-125
GGCATCAAGCTCGTGCGGCGGATCATGCAGGCGCCGGCATTGGCGAAATACCGCGACAAGGATCTCTTCGCCGCCGGCGATCACCTCTGACGAGGCGCTGATGAACCACATCCACCCTGTGGGCACCTGCAAGATGGGTGTCCACGACGCGGCCGTAGTGGACCCCAAGCTGTGCGTGCGCGGATTGCAGGGGCTTCGGATCGTCGATGCCTCGGTCATGCCGACGCTGGTCGGCGGCAACACCAATGCTCCGACCATCATTATTGGCGAGAAGGCGCCGCGCTGATGAACTGATCGAGTGGGATGCAATTTGCCCCGATGCATGAGTCCGGATTTGGCCCTTCTGCGACCTCGGGCAATGTCCGCTCTTCCGCCGCTGTTGGGGGTTGAGCTGACATCAGTCGGCCAAGCCGCTTAGTGAGTACACGCCCTCGTACTCAAGTGCCTCGCGAAAAATGATGTAGAAGACATGCCACAGTAACCGGTACCGGTACCTTGGTCGCTTCAATCCCGACTGAGTGCCCCCGGGGGAGCCCACCCCCTTCAGCGACAGCTGTCCACCGCGGGCCCGCCGGTACCTGTTGGCCCATCAGCGAAGTGATCGCGCACCTCGTCGAGATCCGGGCACGGGGGATATTGCGGACCAGTATTGCTCGCACTGAGTTACTCGCATTTTGCCCCACAAGAGACATGGCCGTTGGAGATCACCCAATGCTCCATGTATATCGCGGAGGTCTAGGTGACTTAGGGAGGAGCAGCTGGTGTCTGAGAAACTTCAAATCGCCGTCGTCGGCGGCGGGATCGGCGGCTTGACGGCGGCGATCGCGCTGCGAGCGCGCGGATTGATGGTAACGGTCTTTGAACAGGCTGGCGAGCTGCGCGAGATTGGGGCTGGGGTTTCAATCTTTCCGAACGCCACGCTTCTGCTCCAGCGAATTGGCCTTGGGGCTGAGATCGAGAAAATAGGTTGCCCGATAACCGGCCAAGTGATCCGGACATCGGCTGGGAAGCTAATCAGTACGTCGGCGCCCCCCTCAACAGGTGTCCCGAGCTACAATGTTCATCGCGCGGACTTTCTGAAACTGCTCGCCGACGCCCTGCCGGAAGGCACGCTCCAACTAGGTCATCGCCTGTCCGGGGCCACCGAAACAAATGGTCGCGTGCGCTTGACCTTTTCGAACGGAGCGATCGTAAATCCGGATGTCGTGATTGGAGCCGATGGTATCCACTCTGCTTTGCAACGCGAGATCGGATTGCAAACCCATCCGTCGAGCGAAGGCATCATGGCCTACAGAGGCCTGATTCCGACCGAAAGGCTTTCGTGGGCGAAGGACATCGATGGTCGAATGTCGAGGTGGATGGGGAGCGGCCGCAGTTTTCTCTGCTATCCGGTGGCGAGAGGCCGTTTGATGAACATGGTCGCTTTTGTTCCCACCAATCTGGATTCCGAGGAATCGTGGACGGCCCCGGGCGACCTGAATGCGCTGCGCGCCGAATATGCTGGGTGGGACGATCCCGTACAGGAAACAATCTACGCTCTCGACACGACATTTCGTTGGGGCATTTACGATCGGGCGCCCCTGCCATATTGGTCCGTCGGTCGGATGACGCTGTTGGGTGACGCCGCCCACGCGATGGTGCCGCATCTTGGCCAAGGCGCCGCGCAAGCTATCGAAGACGGCTTCACGCTTGCCGTCTTTCTGGAAGGCGCCAAGCAACACGACGTCTCACAGCGGTTGAAGGCCTACGAAAGAGCGAGGCGTGAACGGACCAGCCAAATACAGGCTTTGGCTCGTGATACCGGCAGGTTTTTTCGTGCCGAGTATGAGGATGCGGCGGAACGAAACCGCTTCATGGTCAGGTGGATGTCGGAGAACGGACAGATCCGCAGGCACGATGCGGAGCAAGCCGCGAAAGACGCACTTGTGCTGGCAAAGGACGCCGGATCGATCTAGCAGCAACTTCCGAAATTGGCCCAAAGTGGCAGTCCCGAAATGTCTGCTCTCGCGCCGCTGTGGGGCAAAACAGACGTGGGCCTCGAACGGTCTCACTGCCTACACCCCAGCAAGTCGCACGCAGCGCTCGGTAGGGCTTTGTCCGCCGGATGCTCGAGCCAGCCCTCAGTTACCGGTGCCGGTACCTTGGTCGCTTTAATCCCGACTAATCCCGCGGGTCCTCCCCCTCCCACGACGTTAGGCGGAGCGTGTGCTTACTGTTGCGCCGTGCGTGATGGGTAGTCGGGCCGATATCGGCGCGCCCATCCGCATGGCTACCGGATCGCCCGCTAGCGCAATCTGTCTTTTAAGCACCGCCGCTTCGACGTCCAGCGGGTCTGTTCAAGTACTCCAATGCGAGGTGCCGTAGCCGCTACTGCAATAAAATCCGCAGTTGCAGTTGCAGGTAGACGGTGCCTCCTAATCAATGTCCGCTATGCCCCGATAACGCATCGCCGCGAAATGACGTGATGGGCCAACAAGAGATGTCGCGGCGGACTATTCGATCACCTCATCGGCGCGGGCCAGCAGCGTCGGAGGCACGCTGAGGCCGAGCGCCTTCGCGGTCTTCAAGTTGATAGCCAGTTCGAATTTTGTCGGTTGCTCGACCGGGATGTCACCCGGCTTCGCCCCGTGCAGAATCTTGTCGACAAGTTCGGCGGCGCGTCGGTGCAGTTCCACGAAGTTTGGTCCATAGGACATTAGACCGCCCGCTTCGACTAGCCCTTCGTGACTGTGTATCGTTGGCAGTCGCGCGCCCAGCGCTAGGCTGTTGATGCGAGTCCGGTTAGTGTTTATCAGCGGATCAAGGACGACATAAAGTGCGTCCGTGCGGCCCTTGATCCCGTCAAAGCCGGGCACAATATCCTCTGCACGCCGGATTTGGAGCTTGGTGGCCTCAAGGCCTAGCGTGCGGGTCGTTGCCTCGACCTCGTCCATATCCAGAAGAGCGCCGGCATTCCCGATGTTGGCCAAGATCGCAAGCCGTCGGAGGCCGGGGACAACCTCTCGCAAGAGTTCGAGTCGCTTAGCGGCAACATCGGTCTGCTGAATCGACAGGCCCGTGACATTGCCGCCAGGTCGCGCCAGACTAGCAACCAGACCCGTGCCTAGCGGGTCCCCTGCCGCCGCGAACACGATCGGGATGTCGGACGTCGCCCGCTTGGCGGCGGCGATGGCGGTCGTGCCCTCGGTGACAATGATCTCGACGTCGAGCCGGACAAACTCAGCCGCAATCTCGGTGTAGCGCTCGCTGCGGCCTTCTGCCCAGCGGTACGCGATCGCGACGTTTCGACCCTCGATCCAACCCAGTACGCGCAGCCGCTCAACAAAGGCGGCCCACCATTGACCCTGGACCTCAGGCGTTCCCGAGCCCAGAATTCCGATGGTCGGCAGCTTCGTCGGCTGCTGCTCGTGCGTGGCGAGCGGCCAAGCTGCAGCAACGCCGCAGAGAAGCGTGATGAAATCGCGCCGTCTCATCAAGCAGTCCCCAAGCCTTTGGGCCACGCCTTGCGGAAGGCTAGATCATAACAGGATACGAACGAGCGGCGAGGGAGAAATGGCCCACAATCGGCCTCAGACGATCATCAGGTCGATTACCGGGTTGGGTCATTCGCAACTGGTTCAGCCAGCGGCAAGTCAGGGTATCGTCCGCTATGCGGCCCGAAGCGGAAGTTCACGGCGTTCTGTGTCAGCGCCTCCTTAGGCCTCCAGCAGGACTGTTCAATCAGTCTGCAACTTGTTGCCATCGAGATAAGGCCTCGCGATTGGGGCGCTATGGCCTACACGCTTCACTGGCGTGAAAACATGTGTCAGTAACCGGTACCGCTACCCTGCTCGCTTCAATCCCGGCTGACCGCCCCGGGGCCTCCCCCCTTCAGCGATAGCGTCCACCGCGAGGGCAGCAAGAGCCATTAGGCGCAGCGTGTGACGGTCTGGACATCCATCGATACGTCTGCGCTGATGTCCCGCAACGCGCGCTCCAGCGGCTCAGTGGGTCTTCGAGCGCTTCCAGTATATCTGCTCAGGGAAGCGCGAGCGCCGGAGATACCTCACCATCGCACTCACACGGCAGAAATGAATCGCTGCGATTCCGAAAACGCGGATCGTACAGATTCTAAACGGTGGTTTAGCCAAATATAGCGGCTTGGCCTCCCGCCACTCGTCGGAGAAATTACCAAAAGTGCTAGATGCTGGTGACGACGAAGGCCACAGATTGGCGAAGCAAGCCATCGCGCGGCATGATGAAAGGCACGACCCGCAGGCCTCTTCTCTTTTCGGATTCGATCTGGCCCATCCTGGAGCGTCTCACGCGGGTGGAATTTGACATGGCTTGCAAACGGGCTATCTATAAGTCTGCATCCTGAGAGGGCCTGACGGCCCCGCCAACCAGCCTTAGACCGGCAACGGTGGCACGACGATGTGGCCCGCAAGGGCAACAGTAGGTCGCCAGTCCTCCAGATGCGTGTGCCATTTCGGAGGATTTTTTATGCTGCAATCACGACGTGGATTTCTGATCGGTGCCGGTGCGCTGCTGACGACGGCGTTTGTGAAGGACGCGCGCTCCTTCATTCACCGGAATAATCAGCCCCTGCTCTCGTCGCCGTCACAGGTGGTCGAGACCATGTATTGGCATGAAATTCCAGACGAGGGCTACCAGCTTACGCTCGGCCCGTGGAGCGTTGCACCACCCCCGCCGACGTGGAGAAAATTCTTTGTCAGCGAGAGCATCCCGCACCGGACCGACAGTGAGATCGAGAAAATCTGTTCCTCGCACTTGATTGAGCCGGTTGACTTCGACAGGCCCATGAGTGTGCGCTACTGGGAGGACTGGTTCGACATCGAAGGTGGTCCGCTCGCTAGGGCTTATCACCTGCTCCAAAAAATCGACCTCGGCCCTAACCGCGGCTCCGAGCGTGGACCGCTTCTAGATTTCAACATCGGATCCCACCCAGGCGACAGCACGCATTATGTCAACGCGAAGGATATGTTGTCGCTGTCGCTCCTACAGGCGCGGCTCATCGACCTCGGCATGCCGATTAAGATTGTGGAGGGTACCTAGAGGTGCACATTGGTCAAACGAGCCCTGGCCCTCCGGAAACCTCACCGGCGGCCGTTCTGTTTCACTGAGAAGCAGTCCGCCGCCTTAGCGCGTCGACGCCGAAAGGGCGCGGCTGCTCCCATTATTACGCGCTGCACCGTGCCAGTGCCGATGCCCAGCGCCTTGCCGACGGAAGCCGTTGTGTCCGCTCTTGGGGGCAAAACGGAAAACATCTGCTCGGGTTGAGGTTTACCGGTTTTGACCCAACCCAGACATCAGCGCGCACTTCATTTTGCAGCGGCGAAAGCTCGTTTTCCGCCCTATCAAATCGCTCGTCTGAGGCGCATGATCCTGCCTGCTGAGCGAGGGGCTAACATGCGGCGGCGGGAGGTCATAGGTCTCATCGGCGGAGCGGCTGCGTGGCCCGCGATAACGAGGGCGCAGCAAGTCAGCAAGCTCCCTACTATAGGGTTCTTGGGTGCGGACGCTTTAGCCTTTGGTCCATGGACATCTGCCTTTGTGGCGCGCCTGCGTGAACTTGGTTGGATCGAGGGTAGTAACATCCTAATCGAGTATCGCTGGTCGCAGGGCCGTACCGAGCGCTATGCCGAGATTGCAGCGGAGTTTGCCCGTCTCAAGGTCGATGTAGTTGTCACGGTCGGCAGCGCTGTTCCCGTGGTTAGGGAGGCAACAGCGGTCATTCCCATTGTTTTCGCAGTGGGGATCGACCCGGTCGGTAGCGGCCTGGTTGCAAGCCTGGCGCACCCCGGTGGCAATGTCACTGGACTATCGATCCAGGCCAACGAACTGGTCGGCAAACGAATCGAACTCGCGCGTGAGCTTGTTCCTCACTTGCGCCGGCTGGCAATCATGTTCAACATTGGCAACGTCCAGCCGGTCCTCGAAATGGGCGAAACCCAGGCCGCTGCGCGCATGCTTGGCCTTGAGGTCATTCCACTTGTGATCCAGAGAGCGGAGGATATCCCTTCGGCACTTCAGGGGTTAAAGACCAGAGCGAACGCAGTTTATGTTGCGGTCGATCAGCTTATGGTTGCCAACCGAACCGCTATCGTGACATCTGCACTTGCCGCGGAACTGCCGACAGTTTTTAGCACCAGCGATTTTGTAAAGGCCGGCGCGCTGCTGTCCTATGGACCAAGTTATACGGAACGGTTTCGACGCGCGGCAGACTATGTGGATAAAATCCTGCGCGGCGCAAAGCCAGGCGATATTCCGGTCGAGCAGCCGACAAAATTTGAGCTAGTGATCAATCTGAAAACGGCCAAGCAGCTCGGCCTCGCGGTGCCGCCGAAGCTGCTCGCGCTTGCCGATGAATTGGTCGAATAGAGATGTAAAATATTGCGGTGCATGAGTCTGTTGTTGGCCCGTCGCGTCATTTCGGCGCGCGCAACAATCAATCACTTTTGGGGCCAAGCGGACATCGGACGAAGGCGCATTGGTCGCCTTGGCCAAAGCCAGTTCGCATTTGGTAGTCTGATGCACCAAAAACGGTCGTTGAAGGATTTTGTGGGTCGTGGCCGACGAGAAAAGCACGTTGCCAAGCTGGAAGGCCGTCAAGGCGGCACTCCAATCGTTCGACCGCGCTGGCCTCCTGGGGTTGGTCCAGGACCTCTATGCTGCGGACAAGGTCAACAAGGCATTCCTGCATACCCGTTTAGGCCTGGGCTCCGATCAGCTTGGTCCTTACAAGGCGATTATCTCGCGCTGGATTTGCCCTGACTTGATGAGAAGCCACGCTGTATCGATATCAAAGGCCAAGAAGGCAATCGCGGATTACAAGAAGGCGATTGGAGAGCCGGCTGGGCTGGCCGAATTGTCGATCTTCTATTGCGAGGAGGCTTTGAGCTTCCTTGAGTCCTGCGCCTTTGAAGATGAGCGTTACTTTGTTGCGCTGATCCGCATGTATGACCAGGCCGTGAAACGTGTCCTGGATCTGCCGTTAACCGAGCGGTACGCCTGCGCCAAACGCCTCGGAACCTTTAGGTCACGCGCAAGGCTGGTCGGCTCGGGAATAGGTGATGAATTAGACAGCATTTGGCACGAAGCCGGCTTCGACGAACATCAAGGCCTATGATGTATCCTTCCGTACAGGATGCCGCATGAGCAAAATGCGGCGGCATCGACCTCGCGGTCCTTCGCCCTCGATTGCCGAGCCGCGCCGGCCGTTACTTCTTGGGGCTCATTCCTTTGTGCGGGCTGCGCGTCTCTGTCCGGGTGTACGGCGCATTGCTCTTTTGGGTTCTCTGGCCACCGCTAAGGCTATCCCAAAGGATGTCGATCTTCTCGTGACGGTTGAGCGGGCGATGGATTTGACACCGCTGGCAAATGCCGGCCGGCGCCTTAAGGGATTAGCTCAGACCATTAACCTCGGGGCCGACATCTTCCTCGCTGATATCGCCGGGCATTACCTTGGTCGCATCTGCCGTTATCGCGAATGCCATCCACGTGTCGCATGTCGTGCACAGCATTGCGGGCTTAGAACGCATCTTAACGACGATCTTCACGTGGTGACGCTGTCTGAGGACCTGCTTGCCTCGCCGCCTATTGAGCTCTGGCCCAGAGTGATCCGGCGCCTCGCCGTACCCGAGGATCTTGAGGAGATATTGCTGACCAAGCTGGAACGAGACCAGTAGCGGTCGACTACGGAACGCCGTCCCCATCGAGCGCCCTGCGAGAGAGCTGGTCGTGAACCTCAAGACCGCGAAAGCCCTCGGGATCACGATCCCTGAAACAATCATCGTGGATGCCGACGCAGTGCTCGAATGAAGCGGCAATATCCGCTGCAGTGCATGAGTCCGCAGTTGGCCCAGCCCGGACTTCTTGGGATGTCCGCTTTCGCGCCGCTATCAGGGGCATAGCGGACATTGAGTAGGACTTCCCTGCACAAGCGGCGTCCTAATTTCGCCCCGGACTCTTCGTCATCTTCCCTGCGGGAATCGTTTCTCGGGGGCCGCCATGAAATTCATTGCTGCAGGCCTTATTGCAATAGTCGCCCTGTACGTGCTGGATCAGCAACTCTCGGCCGGTCGATACACGCGGGCGGCTCAACAAATGATGGGCCAGATCAGGCATTCGACGGGCATTTGAGCCTCAGGGCCCCTTGGCGTGGTCAAAGCGTAATGCCCGCCGGTCCCTCAGCTTCCCTCCCCGAAACTGAACCAGCGGCTTTGCCTATCGCATTGCGGCTAGTCACCATGCGGTAGCCGTCAGGAAACTCAACGAGGCAACTGTTCATGTTTCCTCGCGCGAGAACGCGGCACGGCTGGCCCTTGCGGTCTTGTCGGTCCCATCGGTAAATGCACGGGAAGTCCTGCATTTACTTGACGCCCTCTGGCTCAAGCTCAAGGTCGTAGCGCTATCTATGCGCAGGCAAACTCCGCCGACGAACACGACGCTTGATCCGCCCTCTAGTCTTCAATAGCGCACGCACCGCGACTCGCAATCTCGATCTGCCGCTCACCATTGGCGACTCCTTCCTCTCGCCAACCCTCCCAGCAGGCTCTCACTACGTTTGATTATTGGCCAGTGCATGGCGGCCACAGCGGCGGGCTTTTTCTTGCGCTCATCCTCCACATCTAGCGGTCATGTGGCTGTCTGCGCAGGCGGTCTGCACACAGGCCCCTCAGTAGGCTCTACACGAGTCGGTGTAGAGGCCTCAAAATTCGTGGCGGACCCAATGGGGGCCCCGCTCCTTGCATAAGCGGGCCATCAGGGGGGTTGTACCCCACCCCGGTGGGAGCTGCCTCCTCGCTGCGCGTTAGCGCGTCGATGTCCTGATATTGCTTTCCCATCACGAGCCACAGGTCAGCCCACTAGGGCGAGCGCCCCGCTTGGCATGCTATCTAACTACCGGACAGGCCTCGACCAGGCCATTTGGGTACCAAGTCCAGCTCGCCCCACGGCTTTAATGGTGACTCGCTGACTGATCGTCCGTCGATCTCGGGCCATTGTTGCGGCCTATTGACACCTGTTCCGACGGTGTTACGAATAGATCAACGGTCGTTGGTCTTATTGTAACGGGGAGCTGGCAATGGCATCTTCTGGCAAGCATGTGGCCTACTACCGCGTTTCCACGGCCCGGCAGGGCCGGTCCGGGCTAGGGCTGGAAGCGCAGAAGAAAGCGGTTGCGGAGTATCTCAATGGCGGCGACTGGAAGATCGTCGGCGAGTTCACCGAGGTCGAGAGCGGCAAGCGCGCCGATCGGCCAGAACTGGCGAAAGCTCTTGCCATGTGTCGCCTGCACGGGGCGCGGCTTGTGATCGCAAAGCTCGATCGATTGTCTCGCAACGCGCACTTCCTGCTCGGCCTGAAAGAATCCGGCGTCGACTTCGTTGCGGCCGACATGCCGAACGCGAACCGGCTGACAGTAGGCATCATGGCCATGGTGGCCGAGGATGAAGCGCTGCGCATCTCCGAGCGAACCAAAGCCGCATTGGCCGCCGCGAAGCGGCGCGGCGTCAAGCTCGGCGGCGACCGCGGCGTCATCCCGAACGCGCGCTCTCACAAGGCCTCTGCCGAAGCGCTACGGCTGCGCACAGCTGCGAGGGCTGCTGATCTGGCGCCCATCGTGAAAGAGCTACAGGCGGCCGGGAAAACGAGCCTGCGCGCCATCGCAGAAGGACTCAACGCACAGGGCATCCCGACCGCGCGCGGTGAAGGCGAGTGGACCGCAACGCAGGTGATGAGGGTGCTGGAGCGCCTCGACCCTTTCGAAGCGGCCGCGTGAAGCGGCGGCCGCGCGGGAGATGATCTCGCAGCTCTCGCAGCTATAGCAGAGCGGGGTCACCATCGACACGATCGGCCCCGCTCACTCGGTAACCCCCTGGCAGACGAAGGCGCCACATGGCTGCCGACGGTGTGCAATCGCGGTCGAGTCTGATCCTCTGACTGCTCAGTTCAGTGCGGCATCCTCGGGACGCTCCTCGTCGCTCTCAGCAAGCGCCGCGCCAACACGCCTGCGCAAGATCGCACTCAGCTCGGCGTCGCTAAATTCCTGAACGGTGCGGTGGTCGTCGACCGTCGCGTTGACTACTTGCGTAGGCTTCCCTTCGAGGCGATCGGCGATCTGTTGGAACGCCCAGCTTTGCTTATCCTCGATCGCGCACTCGACAAGCTTTTCGGCGAGTCTGTTCACCTTTTTGCGTCTCTCCTTGTCGTTCGGATCGATGCGGTTCAGCTCCAGGCGCAGCGCGTCGGTGAAGATCTTCTCGCCAGACCTGCCGCCAGGATTGCCTGAGATGCCCTTTTTGAACGCCATTGCTTCAACACCCTACTCTATTGGAGAGAAAGAAGATTTCGCGGTCGGCTCTGTGCATGCGGTCGGAGGGCGCCCGATCTCGAGCAATTTTCCCCCATCCTTGAAGCAAGCCATCGCTGTACTCGACCCGGACGATGATAGTCGGAGCATTCGCGCCGACTTGCCGCAGAAAGTATAGCATACCTCTCGTGAGAACGGCGCCGACGCGCGTCTGCAAGAGGAGCGGCGATTGCAATCGCGCCTGTGATGGCGTCCCGGCAGCTCCAACATGAGCGATCCCTGTCCGCGTCCCGGCGTTGGCCAAGCCAGCTCGGCTCGCCAGCGCCAGCCCGTTCACCCGGCCTGCCTGGGCATCTGCGCCGCTGGCGCCGACATTCAAGTCGTCACGCTGGCAAGAGGCGCGCCGGAAACCGTTGCCGTTGCCGTTATCGACGCCAGTTATCGGGCGCCGGTTCGATTTCGCGGCCCTACCCTTCTAGGGCGCGGGTCCGCTACCAACGGTGTACGCGCCGTTGATCGGGCAACGGACTTGGCACCCACGATCGCTCAGTTTTGTTCATTCTTCGGCGGAACAGCCGCCCAAACAATCTGGTAGCTCCGTGTTCGTTCTGACCATTTCCGGCGACCAGTATCGTAGATGAGTCCTTCAGCTGCGAGACTCCGAAGAGCCTCCATTACCTCTTCATGCAACCGTTCATCCGTTGGATATTTCCGCATCTCAGAACCTCCTTACTGTCACGAGAGATCTTACGCAGCGCGGCTTGCGTCAATGCAAAGTCTTCGCCGCGCGATACGCCACCACGTCGGGGTGATCAGGCTGTGGAAAATACAGCTCCGCCGAGCCGTCGGGCAGCTCACGGCGCACCACGAGGCCGCGCGCCTCCAAGGCAAGAAACTCAATCAAGCGGCGCTCGCGCTCGTCATCATTCATCATGTCGTCCTATCCTTTCGAAAAAAGTCATCGGCGGCCGTTGCTGTTTCAAGCACGCGGCTGCCGGGAAGCGTGGGAAAGCGGCTCATGGCTTGTCCTCGCCGGACTTGCCCGTGAGCACTTCGAACGATGCAAGCGGCCCCAGCGCCTCCTCCAGCTGCTTACGCGCTTCCGCAAGCCTCGCCTGATCGACCAGCGCCGCGCGCGCCTTCTGCCCGCGCCCATTAGGGTGGTAGCGAAGCAGAAGGTGAGGAGTCGTACACCGTCTTATAAATAACCTCTTATAAGGACATGTCCGACACCTCGCTTGCGTGCCGCCGTCAGTTGCTGAAGGCGACGTCCGACACCTCGCATGAATGCGTTTAACGTCGAGGCCCGCGCGGCGGTATGCCTTCTGGGCCGCCTGTGCGGTCGGCCACAGGTCGGGATAGAGCTTGGCAGCATCGGCGCCCCACTGCGGAACCAAGCCGCGCTCGATCATGGTGTCGATCTTGTTCGGCTCCAGATCCTCGAACCGGACCACCTCATCGACTGCAATCGGCAGTGTCGTGTCATGCAACACGATGTAGACCTCTACGGGATTGGCTGCCGAACGATTGACGCCGCGGGCCCTGCCGACGGCCTGGATGATCGCTGCCTCCGTCACCGCCTGCCGGATCAGCTCGGCCTCGGCCAGCTCAAAAACCCGGCACAGCAGTGCGACTGCGGCGCCGCTCTTGAGCCGAATGGCACGGTTTTGCGCGATCATCTTCTGCGGTTGCCCGCCTTTGCGGCTCGGCGAGTGCTCGGGCAACGACACGGGCTTGCCGGTCAACTCGGCAGCCATGTTCTCGACGGCGTTCGGCGCCGGAAGAGGCCGGCCGATCGTGATCAGCACGTCGACATCGCGCCAACGATCGATGCCTTCGATGGCGTTGAAGTGCGCGACCTCGATGTTGTGCCCGGCGCCATCGAAGATCGCGGTCAGCTCCTTGTTGGTGATCACCACGCAGCGGCGCCCCGCTGCGAGCCTGCGCACGACCTTGAGCAGGCGCTCCCGCTTGTTGGCGACGCGCTGCTCTTCTTCCGGGCGGCGCCTGCCGGGCTCGCGCTGCGACAACGAAGCCTTGCCGACCGGCAGGCCGACGACCTGGGTGACGCGCTCATGCGGCGCCTGAACCTCCAGATCCAGAGCGAGCTTGATGGCCGGAAACAAATGCTTGACGATGTCGAGGCTCATGGTCGCGTCGAGCGCGATGACAGGCAGCCCGGCGATCTTTTCGTGAATTTCGCGCCGTCCGTGCAGTTTCAGGTAGAGAACCGAACCGTCCGTGGTGGTCTTGATCTCCGTGCGCAGGCGGCCCGTCGCATCGTTGGGACCGGACAACAATTCCTCAACCGCCTGCCACATCGCGGCGCGCTTCGGCAGTTGCCCGAGAAATCCAAACTGCGCCGCTTGCCTTTTGCAAGTCTCCTCGCCTGCGCCGGGCAACAGACCGACATCGACCTTGCGCCGCCATTCGAGCTTGGCGGCAGTCGCGCCCGAGCCCCCTTCATACTTGTCGGGGGGCAAAAGGCCGGCGGCCAACAGGGCTTCCTTGGTAAGATATTCGCCTACCGACGATGCCTTGACGGCCGATTTCAGCCTCTCAATCAGATCTGCGAGATGGCCAGTATCGTCAGAGTTCTTGGTTTTACCGTGATCCCGCACCGGAAACGCCTGCAGTTCAGCATCCAGTCCATCGACCGCGAGCTTGGCCTCCCACAGAGCGGACTGCCAAAAGCCTTCGTCGATGACGACGACGCCGACATCCTTGGTCAGCACCTCGGGGGGGCCGGACAGATACTGATGCGCGGCGAACACGATGTCCGCCTGCCTCGCGGCCTGTTTTTGTTGCTGGTAGCCGCATGTCTCGTAAAACGGGCACAGAATCGGATCGGCGCCGCGCCGACCCTTGCGGCAGGCCGCCTTCTCCACATCGGCGCCGATCTCCTCGGCGGCTTTCACTGCGGCCAGATTCAGACAAAGCGGCTCGTCGCTCACAAGATCCTTAGCTTTCCTCGATTGCAGCAGCGCGGTACTGATGTCTGCGGGGAACCGCTGGCGCGCCTCCTCGCCGAGCTTGTGCGTCGGCACGTAGACGGCGACGCGATGTGGAATGCCCCGTTTCTTCGCCTCGCGGACGTAGTCGGCGGCAGCGGTGCGTGTCGCCTCAGATTTTCCGGCACCCGTCGTGATGCGAATGGCCGAGTGATTGGGCTCCAAAGGGCTGTTGATGAGGTTCACTTTGTTTTCCCTTCAGCGGCCTCTTCGTGAAACCGGATCGCCTCCTGCATCAGCCGCTCGACGGCAGCCCGCAACACATCACGCGCGGCATCGACCGGCATTGCGCCCGGCATCCCCGCGCCGCTGGTCTCGATCTCCTCGATGATAACGCCACGAAGCTCACGCATGCTGCTTGGCAAGCTCCGCGAGCAGCACGTCGTTGAAGTCCTGGCCGGGCTCTTCCGGCGTCGCGCGGCGAACAGACTTGCCAGCAGCTGCCCAGCGATCGCGGCATGCCGCAGCGGCGCGTTGGCCGGTCTCGCTCACGTCGTTATCTGCCATAACGGTGAGGCGGCCAACGTAATCGAGAACCGGAAACGCTGTCATGCCGCCTGCATCGATCACCGACCACGTCGGCCCAAAGCCGAGCTGCATGCCAGCGAGGCAGGTCTCGACACCCTCGCCGATCGCGAGGTCGCCGTCATCGGAACGGCTGAGCCTGATCGCGCCGCCGCTCTTGGGGCCGAGCGCCATCCACGGACCGGCCTTGGCGGCATCCGGCGTCAGCTCGCGGCGATGAATGGCGATCGGCTCGCCCGTGATGATGTCCTGAACCAACGCCACCAAGGCCGGTGCCCTCCGTTCGCCGAACGGGCAGTGCCAATGAAAGCCGAGCACGACGAGCGCTTCGTCGGGCACTTGGATGCCGCGACCGACGAGATACTGCTCTGCCAGCGTCCCACGCACCGGCTGCACTTCCGACCAGATGCACAACGCCCGATTGATCCGAGCAGCGTCGTCCTCTTCGGGCTCGGCCGGACGCGATGACTTGGGCGCCGTGCTGCTCGACCACGAGGGCCCCAAATATGTCAGTGCTTCGTTGATGGCGTCGCCGATCGAGCAGCCGCGCTGCTGCCTGATAAATTCGATGATGTCGCCGCCGACATCGTTCTCGTAGTCCTTCCAAAGCCCCTGCTTGTCGCCTTCGACGACCAGCGCAAACGAGCCTTTGCGGCCCCAACGCAGTTCCCGGCTGGTGCTGAGCCTGCGATTGGGCTCCTCGCCCAGAAACGACCGGACGATCTGCTCGGCCATACCGCGCAGCTCCTCGCGCGCCCGGTCGTCGAGACGGGGCCCGGATGACGAGTAGTCAAAACCAAGAGTCATTGTCAGCCAGCCATCCTCTCAACCAGCGAGCCGTCAGAAAGGGGTGGTGGTGCGGGCTCGCCGTTTTGACGAACGTGGCGCCCGACCCGGTCGCGGGAAAGTGGCTCGTAGAGCACTACCTTCGGTCCGGCCCAGTCGCTCTCCTTGATCGTCAGCTTGGCGCCGATACCGATGTTCTTGACGGTGAGCGCCAAGACGGAGCTCCTGAAGCAGTCGAGCTTCCTGTTCGGATTCGCGCCGGCCACAAGCAACGCCAGGCACAACGCGAACATGGGCGACCGACTGCGGGCGACGATGCCGCCGGCCTGCGCCCTATCGTGGCCGATCAGTTGGGCGATGATAACGGCGCCACTCATTGGCGCACCCACTGAGACAGATGGTGAGCCTCCTTCGCGGCTACAGCCTGAGCGAAAGCGCGGTCAGAAAACCGCCCGTGGGCGTCGTCGCACAGGCCGATCTGGAACAGCGCGTACTCGCGTTCGACAACGATCGCGCGCGGACATTTCGGTGTCGGAATCGAATCGGCAGGCTTCCGCGGGACAGGCAGCCGAACGCGCCTTGGCGCCGGCTTACCGCTTGCGGCAGCCGTGTCGCCAATAGTGGAGCGCGCCATTGATCAAGCGGCGCTCGCGGTGTCGCGATCAGCAATGCGCTGCGCGATCCAGTTGTCAATTTCGGCTTCGATGTAGGCGTAGCGCGATGCGCCTACAGGCACGCGCCTCGGGAATGTCCCGGCCCGTTCCTTACGCCACAAGGTTACTTTAGAATAGGCGACACCTTTCGCAGCAAGGGCCGCGTAGGGGATCAGCTTCATAGGATTCTCCGTGTTTCATCTACGTATGTTCACGGAAGAATCCTCCTTCATGGGTGGCTGATCGCGGTATCGCGCGCCTCTAAATGGCGGACGGCGTGCGCTGCGTCAAGTCATTGCAGATAGCTTCACCGCTTTGTCCGGCATGTGTGGCTTCACGGCAATAAGTTGTGCAATTCAGGAAGCCGCGCTGGGATGAAGCACCACGAAGTTGTGCGGTGGCGGCTCGACGATCGACCGCAAGCGATTCGACCACATGCGCAACGCTTCCCGTTTCTCGTCTTCATATTCGTGGACATTGTAGGTGCCGGTGATCCCCGGCGGCCGATGCGCGAGCACCGCTTCGCGAACACGCTCTTCGATCTTCATCTGCGCAAGATGCGTGCGGACGGTTCGTCGAATGTCATGGTTTGTCCAGCGCTTCAATTCTTCCGGCGGCTTCTCCCCGCGCTCGACTGCCATCGCGCGCAACTCTTCCAGCATCAGAGCGTCTAGCGTTGCCTTGATCTTGGCGCCGAGATCGGCGGGCCGCTTGCCGTCAGTCGTGGAAAAGATGTAGGTCCCGCCGTGCTGCCGAACGGTCAGGAGGATCAATTGCTGGATCTCAGGCGTGAGAGGCACCAGATGCGCGCGTGCCGCCTTCCGTCCAGCGTTGCGGCCCTTCATGCGGGATGTCGGTATCGTCCAGGTGCCAGCTTCGAAATCAAATTCATCGCGCAGCGCACCGGTCACCTCGCGCTTGCGCAGTCCTGTTAGGGTTAGGGTGCGATATATCTCGCGGAACGGGGAATGTAGCTTGTCGGTTCCACGCCAAAGGGCCGTTAGCTCGTCATCAGACAAGGCCCGATCGCGAGGCGCTGAGGATTCGCCTAGCAGTACAGACCTTTGTATCGTCACGCACGGCGACAGCTTCAATCCGATCTTGCGATATTCCGCATGTCCAATCGCCCAATTGAATATGCGCGCGATCAGAGCGTACAGGTTCCGAGCGGCGACTTTGCCCCCTACCCTCCGCTTGTATGCCTTGCCGTCCTTGCGGCGCGCGGACCCCCATCGCGAACGCGCCTTCTCACGGATCACCGTTTCGACATCCGCGTCGGTGATGTCGAGAATGGGTTTCAATTTCCAGACCGGCAGCAGGTCCTTTCTGATCGCCAGTTCCACGTCATGTCCGTTGCGCTCATCCGGCAACTTGTCCGCGATGAACCTTTCGGCGATCGCGCCGAATGTCACAGCGTCCTTTTCGATTTGCGTCTCACGTTCGCGCTCTTCTTCTCTCACGGGGTCTTTGCCGGCGGCGATCAGCGCGTTCCATTTCCTCGCCTTCTCGCGTGCGTCGGCCAATGACAGGTTTCCTACCGCAGCGATCTCACGACGTGTCGCATGGGGCGAGCCGCCGGGAAAGCGCGCGACCAGGAAGTAGCTCTTGTTACCCTTATCGGTGATGGCCACGCCGAAGTTGGTTACTACGGTGTCCATGAGCCGGGTTCGCATGCCCTTCGGAGGCGGCTTGAGGCTGTTGATGGCAGTATCGGTGAGACGTTTCTGGTGTTTCGATGCGCGCATTCTGGGGCCACTACGGGGCCACAAGAATCTGAAATAGTACGAGCCCCAATGAAAGGCTCTGCTATCAGCACGGCGTAGAAATGGCAATAAGTTCAAATCATTATGTAACGACTTGCAAACCAATGAAATGCGGCGAAAATGGCCATGCCATAGCTTTTAATCACGGGGTCCTGGGTTCGAGCCCCAGCGCGCTCACCACATTGAAAACAAAGAACATTTTTCGTTCCGACGGCGACGTTGTTCGCGCCAATATTTTACTCCGGTAAGCGCGGGGTAAGCAGCGCAAATAGCATTTTCGCCATGATCGCTTGCTTTCTGATCCCGCCCCATGGCCGCAGATCAGACTCCGGCAGCGACTCCCGCGTTAAGAGCCCGTCGGTGAATTGTTGGCACTGGGCTGCCGTGGTCACCGGCTACTAGGTTTGCCCCCTATAGGTAGTCAACGCCGCCAGCCGCTTCGCTGCATCGGCGATGTCCGCCTCAGAACTGATCTGTAGCTTATTCAGCAAACGGGCACGCTGCTCCGAAACCTGCTTGACTGTGCCCCCGAGCTGAACGGCGATTTCCTTGTCGGTCTTGCCGGCCGCCAAGCGTCTCAAGAATTGCTTTTCGCGAGGACTTAACGGCGTTTCGTTCATGGCCGTTGCACCTGGGCACGAGCTGCACATCGTGAGGGAGCAATGATCAGATAATTTCAATCCGCAGGCAACGATCCCATGTCGGCGCGCGCGGCTCAGGCCGTATCCGCAAAGTAAGGCCGCCAGCGTGAACCGGCGGGGGTGGCCGACAGATGCCCCGGTCGCCAAGCGTACACGGCGACGACCTGACCGCCTCCCGTGACAGCTTCACGCGGTCGATTTTGTGTTTCGTCTTGCCATCATTCGTGAGTTGCCCGCACCCGACGTCGGTAGAAATACTGATCCGGCCATGGTGGAGGTGTTGTTGATTACGGTCTGTATCGGCGTCCTAGCTGTAGGCGCCACATTCGCCGTGATCATCTTTTTCGATGCTCGGGCTGAGCGCAGACGCCAACAGTAAGGCCGTTTCAGTTGGGGCCTCTTCAACACCCACGACGCGCAGTAGCTCGCCGCCGTTCTGCCCCCCCCCTAGGAATTGACAATTTGCGGGGTGCCGACGTTGGCGCTTTCATGCCTGCATGCGCAAGCCTGCCCACGAGGTGCAAGCCCTGTGAGTCAACTCAATCATGTCGCGTGCGCGATTCATTTGTGATTGCTTATGCAATCTGTGTGATGGCGGGCGCGATCTAGGCAGTTATCCGCCGGTTGTCGCGAAGGCGAAGGGCAAAATAGCCCAGTATCGGACTTACCGCACTGCTTTATGCACTAGCGTGTTTGCTCCACCAAGAGCTGCTAAAAGGCCCGCAGCTCACGTTAAAGCCGAAGTCCGACGGGTTGCAAATTGGAGGGCACCAAGATTTGGGCGGGCGACTGCGTTGGCTACGAGTGGCGGAAACTCCCCCCTATTACGTTGATGCACCCTCAAGCGGAGATCACGCCGTCCTGCGGGTTTCGTCCAAGCATCGAGTCGTTCGAGCGCGCGGAGCGACGCCCGTCGGGGAACATGCGCTTGAACCTGTTGACGGCGCGGATTGCAAACCCGAATCCGATCGGAGTGGTATAGCGCAAGAAGGCGATCTTCTTCACATAGCCCTCGACATGCCATTTTGCGTGCGCACCCTTGCGAAAAAAGATCACGTCGCCGACGCCATAGCGTTTCGGGGGCATGCCCTCGGTCTCGAGTACGACCGATCCTTCAAGGATCATGATGGTCTCGTCGAGATCGTAGTACCAGTCGAATTTGCCTTCGGTGCACGACCAGATCATGGTCTTGGCGGTGCCACATGCGCTGGTCGACAACACGGTCGAGCGCGCTTCAGGATTGCTTTCAATGATCCAGGATGGCTCGATCGGTGACAGCTTGAGATCCACGTTGGAACGGCCCGTTTCAATAAGCGCGAGCGTCACTGGTCACCTCTAAAGATCGAACAAGGTTGCACGCTTAAAAAGCATCTCAGGGAGACAAAACTGCGGATTGCTTTGCACATCATACGTACATTCCGCAGGCAACTATGAGATGCCACGTTGCCGCACACCCGACTGAAGTAACCCTGAATTGCAAGGCAGTCCCTCTGCACAGCCCCGCGGTGCAGTGTAACAGTCACCGCTTCCATTTCCGCAGCGGGAGTTTTTTGCATGCCTCGCTCGTCATCCATCACGCCGCGAGATTTAGATCACGATACCTACGTCGTGCTGGACGCCTCCGGGTCTTGGGCAGGGCGCGGCTGGTACGACGATGAGGATAATTACGAAACACTGATCTGCGACCTCTTGGAGGGCCGGTATAGCCCTCCGCTGCGGATCGTCTGTTTCAACACCACCGAGGGATGGTCGCGCGTTGTAACTAGAGACATCGCTGCTGATCTGCAGCGGCTCTCGGAAAAAGGGCAAGCTGTTCCGTGCTTTTTGCAATGGTTTTTGGAGATGGATACTCCCGCAGAGAAGAAAGACCAAAGAGCCGCTCGCCGCTTAAAACGGCCCGGCGGCTAGGAGAAGCAGAGCCGGAGGCAGCACGCGGAGCGCCAATGGCCCTAGCCCTTCCCCCTTCGGCTGGGGCCTGCGGCCGTCGAGCATCTGAGCCGCTCCACCAGCGCTTCTACGTGTTGCGCGTGAATCAAGGCGCTACTCCGTTTCTACACACCGAAGGTTAGCGGCGACGAGTTCGGCGCCGGCATCAAATAATGCCGTGCGGATGTGCGGCTGATCAAAGCTGACATTCACGGGGCCCCGGCCCTGGCGATTAGGGGGCTGAGTGGGGCCGGGGCCTTTGGAGGTGCTTGGCCTTGGACCAGCCAAACAACCCATCTTAGCCGACGCGGGGTCGCCCATCTGTTCGCTTACGTACACTTGCGGTGCCAGGTGACGCGGCTTTCAGCCGCACACCTTTGTCCCGCTAACAACGCCGGAATAGCAGACGTCCCCAACCGCCGCTTGGGGCCACAAGCCGGATGGGAACGCATGCAGCAGAATTGGGGATGAATACTACCGCAGGTCACGAGTTGACTGCACCGAGGCTCGTGACCAGGACATCCTTTATCTTCGTACTCCAACGCGATTGACGCCGCCATTCCAATTGCCTGGACCCGCCGTAGCACCCCGGACCGCAGCGCGCGCCACCGGACGAGGCCGAAGCACGACACCGGCCCTAGCGACACAACCTGCCGGATAGCCGACATACGTGCAGTAAATAACCGCCTCGGCGGGTGCCGGCGTAAGAGTGGCTCCCGCAATCCCCAACAGGATGCTGGCGGCAATTCCCGTAACGGTCACTGATTTGGTCGAAAGACCGTTTCGCTGATGCATGGTGCTCCTCCTTTTCGCATTTGCGATCGTGACTGGAGCCGCCCAAAAGTGCGGCTCAAGATAGCCTGAGGGCCACGAGTCGTTTGGCCTTGACGTAGATCAACGGGCGGTCGGCGTGAAAAAGCGAACTCGGTGTTATCCGTTGGGCATCGAAGCCGTGCAGGACGGGCGCATCCACATCGAGAAGATCAACGCCCCGTTCCTCTACACGCTGAAAGCCAGCGGCCCGGAGTTCGGCGCAGGGATCAAGATGGAGGTCGAGCGCTGGCTCGAGCTGCACGAGAGCGGGACCTACGTTCGGCCCTTGAAGGCAGAGGCCACCAACTAAGGCAGCCTTACTCGTCTTTGGGGTCCTCGGAGCGCTTGAGAAGTTCCAGGGAGCGCCTGATTTGTTCCTTTGAGTGCTCCACCAGTTGGCGCGTGTAATCGTTTCCCCGAGACAGCCGTTCAAGTATCGAGCCGACCTGATGTTCAATCCATTCTTTTTGCCTGTCAGTCATGGGCTTATCCAGCGTCCGACGAGCACTTAATGCACGTTGAAAATTCTGGTTCCTCGAATGGACACTGCCAAATTATTCCGGGCGATCCCGGATCATCCGATACACCCGCTCGCGCTCCAACAGTTCCACTTGCGTGGCCATGTCGTGCCATTGCTGAGCGGTTTGAATGTAGAAGTACCGCGTGATCGGGTTGGCCTTCTTGGCCAGTTCCGCGCACTTTATGGCTCTCGCTCGCATCTCTTCAGATCGCATCGAGGAATAATGTCCTGAGCGAGTCGGGGCCGCATTTAACTAGGTGAACTCCGATGTTCGCCAAAGTTCGCTGTAGCGATCGGAATCCGGCGAGCGCTCAACGCAGGCAAGCGCCCCACAGCACCAGGCGCAAGCCACCAAAAAATTCAAGGTAGTCAGATAGGCGAAGAAACCGTTCCAGGAAGTCAGTCCCTTTATTTCAGGAACGGGCGCTGAAAACCAAGTGTTGTAGTGGCATGGAGGATATTGCCATGCTTGTGTTTTGGTTACCGATCATAATCTTCGAAGCGATGCTTGAGGCGAGCGCGAGCCCCCGACTTCAGCGCAAGGCGGGCAAGCCTTTCGAATGCTAGAACACCACGTCGCTCCTTTTACAGATTGAACGGTATTCAGCCGTTCTCAGGCTTGGCGCTGGCCAGAGGCCGCCTCAGTTGGTGGCCTCTTTCAATATTGCAGCCGGCGCGCCGTCTACTGACACGGTGGAGGAAGTTGGACCGTCATCGACCACTAGTTTCCTCCGGCCTCCAACAACGCAGCGACCCCACTTTGCTGGGAAGCTCGGTAAGGCCGCCTACTCTCCAAGGCCCGCTCGAAGAACGCCGAACAATTGTGGATCGTAGGCGGGAGCGCTCTCGGTCTCTCCACCGCCGACGCCCACAGGCAGAGCCTCAGCCGGTGATAACAGCTCAGTGCGGCGGACCGCTCTAGTTTCCGGAGACTCCTCCTCGTCACGAGGAGGCATTGGAGTTAGGTAGCAGCAACCCATGATGGCCCTCGACGAGGGCGATGGAGAGTTTACTGTCGCGCAAAATCCGCAACGAACGCTGCACGAGTTCGTGGGATCGGATTACAGCTTCGCGGTCCTGTTCTGTCGGCGTGAAAAAGCGAACGCGGTATGATCCGTTGGGCATGGGGTTGTCCCTTGCACAAGAAATCTCAGCGCTAAAAACTCCGAGGCTCGAAGCTAGGTTCCGACTATTCGCGGCACAATAGGTGGCGGCGCTTTGTTGACTGCCCGGCCCCCTATAAGCCGGTGCGCTTTTCAGTGGTTCCCTCATGACCCCGCTGGACCCAGCTTGCTTGTACAAGTGGGGCAGCGTCCCGGTCCACGACAGCGCAAGGTGATAGAGTTGGAACGCTGTTTGGTCCAAGTCATTGGCGAGCATGTTATGCGCCGACGAAATGATGAAGAAAGCTGAGCTGTGCGAGGCAATGGCTGACAAGGCCACTGATCGGCTGACTGCTCATACGCTTCGGGAATTGGCCAGCCAATGGCGCGCCATGGCAGCCCATCTTGATGCGCTGCAGCGCGCCTCGGTCCATAGGATCATTCGAGACCGCCGGAGAACTTAACGTCGCTTTCGGCCGCGCGAGCAGGAAGAAAACTATGCTCCACGGGTTCCGACAACGAAACGCCTTTCGCATCGCGCAAGGCATGCTTGACAAACTTTGCCGTCGAGCCGAATTTTGTTTCGGCATGGATAAATCAGCCATCTGCGCTCTGTGGAATGGTGCACGCGTTCGGTCATCAGCCGCGCCATCCGCGGAAGGGTCGCTACCGGAGCCTTCAAGTCATTGACCGATCCTGAACATGGAAAATTCGGCAACCAACCCCTCTGTTTAAGCGATGAGATTGGTAAGTTGAGGCAGGAAATCGTCCGCACGAGAGAGGTCCTTGCACGATCAGTCCCGGACACGTTCCTCGGTCGCTCCCATCACGAAGGAACGGGCCGTTCTCCTGATACTGGAGCGCTCAAGGCTGCCGTCGGTGAAGCTAATCGAGCTGCACTTACGGATTTGCTTGGGGTTCTCGTTCACGCGGCTGTTGAGCAGGCTAATGGACATGCGAGAGCAGCTTTCTATCTCGCCAATCCCCAAGGAACTGCGCTCTACCATCTCACGGGTATGACGAAAGACTATGCGCGTTATGTCGACGGATTTGCGATAGGCCCCGCATCGCTCGCGTGCGGCTTGGCAGCTGCCAAGCGATGTGCCGTCATTACGCCTGACGTCGTGGAGGATCCAAGTTGGAGTGAATGGAGTTGGCTGGCAAATAGGTTCGGCTACCGCGCGTGTTGGTCGTTTCCCGTTGAAGCGAACGGAAGGGTTCTGGGAACTTTCGCGATGTACTATGGCGTTCCAACAGAAGCTAAGGCACGTGATCTCGAATTTGCGTCCCTTCTCTCGCGCACCGCCGCCAAGATTATCTCAAGCCATTGATGCCATCGCGACATATTGCCTTGCCGCACGGTCGCTATCGGGAGTCCTGTTCATTATTGGACCGATTAGAAGGGCGAGAATCAGTGCAGCGCAGATTGCGACTCTTTGAGCCTAGAAGGAACGAGACCTTCGGAAGCAGATTGTAAGTGTGGTACCTGATCCCTTACTGTCAGGGACCCGCGTGAATGGCCCCAGCTTCCCCCCGAGCTGGGGCTTATTCTTTGCCTTTCACCCATGCCTGCCTTAACCTTCATTACTTACCTAAAATTCGGATTCGTGTTGTCGCGCAACTGCAATTCCAGGAACGTCTCGCAGCCGAGCGGTATGGTCTGATGCTCGACCTGCGTACCTGCACAGTTAGGGGCCGACCGTCGAGAGATGGCGGCCCCGCCGCGGGCTGGAGATTTGATCTGTGGCCGATCGAGGCTGGAACGGCCTTTCGAAGATCCAATAGAGGTTGGCGGGCGCAAGCTTATCACGCTGCGGGACGCAGGCGAGTACATCGCCAGGCTACCCAAGGCTGTACACGATCGTCCAGAATGGCAAGCGGCGATGGAAGCGCTCATCCTGGTTGCCGAGAAAGGCGGGCCAACGATGCTTGCGCGTATCGGCATCATGCGGGCGTTGAACCGAAAGAATTAACCCCGGATCGCACCGCAGCCCCCACACGATCAGTTGTAAAAGCGTGAACGGAATGCCCCTAATCGCGCCCAAACCTCGGCCCCAGATTTAACGGCGGGCGAGTAGCCTCAGAGACAAACGCCCTACGGGGCGATCGAGCGCGACGGAGAACAGGTTATGGGGGCGATCATTGCAGGCACTGCGGCGGTAGCCGTTACCGCCGCTTGGCTTCGGTTCGTCGGGTGCATCGAAAAGGCCGCCAAGGAAGCCGATCGGCGCTAAGGCACGGCGTTGGTCATGCTGCCTGCCACCGGCTAGCGTAGGTTCTCACATCCTGCAGCCGTCACACATGGAGTGGCCGGACCTCTTGCGGCCAGCCACAAGCGATTGCGAGCTTGCCGGCCCAAAACTTCGCCGACTCTTGCTCGGAGACATCAACGACCGTGAAGCCACCGAGATACTCCGGGGCGTTGGAATACCGACCTTCGCTAAACTGCAGTTCGCCGCTGATGTTATCAGCACTGAAAGCCTTGCTCAGATCTTCATCTACTCCCGCGGCGAAGATGAGCACGCCCGCTTCCTTCATCTCGGCCACGACTGCCCTAGCCAACGGTCCACGAGACCGAAACCACTCTTCGGAGTGATCACCGACCCATTGCTGGTTGAAGTAGATAATGTAGTGCGTCATGTAACCTTCCTATTATCTGCGGCTAGGAGAACATACTACCTCAGATCATCGGTGTTTGGCGTATTCCGCTTCTGGCCCCTTGGCGACGTCGCACTTGCCCGAAATGCCTGCTTCGCACCAAGAGCGGACACACCTTCGATAATCGGACGCTATCGAGACAATGCGGGGATCGAAGCCAGCGCTATTGCATCAAAAGCGAGGTCCGGCCGGGACTTGCCTCCAATGTCGGACCTCGCAGCCGCTAATCCCGCCGACGGGGGCGAAAAGATCGTCTCGCTCTTAGCATGCTGCAGGAGGTCACGCGCCTACCAGTCGGCCTCGGTAGGTTGCTACCAAAGCCCCTCGGACACGGTATCGACCAGCCGGGTGCTCGTATCCTGCCCGATCGGCGCGTCCAGGGACCATGGCGAATCCGCCCTGCCGTATGCCTTCGTCGGATTCTGCTTGAAGTACTCAGAGACGAACTCGTTGATGCGTTTCGGCGTCTTCGTGATGCCAAACGGCTTGCGATTGAAGACTCGGCGCCGATGGGCCAAGAAAACCATGCTCACGATTTCGTCTTTTGCTTCATCAGCAATGTGTCTGGGAATGAGCGAGCGAACCCATTCATATTGCTTGCAGCCGTTCTTAGCTTTTGTTCGCCGGCCCATCCGCTCCCTTGCCCCAGCTGCCCAGTCTCTGCAAATCGCGTCAAACTCCGGATCTCGTGCACGGGTCCGATACAATGCATTCATATCGCCGACTATCTTTCTGATCTGAACGTATGTGGCGCGCCGTTTCATGGCTTCGATCGCCTTGGCCCTCATTTCGGGCTTCAGGAGCGGACCGACTCGTTTCTGACGTTCGATCTCGCACAGTTTGCATCGACGCCCCATCGTCCATTTCGAACCGAAGGGTTTTGCGCGGGTGGCCGCGCCGCTAGCGAACCCATAGCGCCACGAGAGCGCACGCAAAGCCGATCGCTAGGATGCCAGCAGCCGTCGCCGTGACCAGATCGATTGACCAGGGGTGTGCTTTTCCGCCGATCAAGTCGAGGTGTCTGGAGTGGCTCTCATCCCTGAAGGTCTGAAGGCGCATGACACGCACTCCTTTGTGCGCACGGAGGATGATTCAATCGGCGACAGCTCAGACAGTTCCCTGAAATGCGCTTTTCCATAGCCACGACGCGCAGTGGCTCACCACCGTGGCGCCGACGTCCGGCCCGACTTCAATTGGAATAAGCCTGCGGTCCCGGCTATGGGGTACCGATGAGCTTCGACCTAAAAGAGCGACAAGGGGGGCCGCCGAGACCGTTGAGCATCACCATTCCACCGGGAAATAACCCGGAGCCCAATCCTGCCGGGTCTACGAACAGGCGCATTCACCTATGTAAACGCTTCCGCGTGTCGGAAGCCCCCGAAGGTTAATGCGAGCGCTTCCCAAAGATGACAACTTAGGAGCCACGTTCACTACCAAGAGTTCTAAGAACTGGAACAGGTTTCGTGGACGGACCATCATGAAACGACGCCGATTCAAGCAGGCAAAGCCGCTGGGCGAGCGGCTGATAAGAGCGGCGCAGCTAGCGCGAGAGAAAGCAGACCAAATGCCACCCGGAGCCGAACGCGACGACCTCTCGCGAAAGGCTCAGCAAGCTGACGTTACCGCTGACATCGATGGATGGTTGAATTCGCCGGGTCTGAAGCCTCCGACATAGCGCAGCGGTCCTGAGTTCGGTGCCGGGATCAAGACGGCTATCGGGCGCGGCTGGCTCGAGCAGATCTGTGATGCTGGGCACATCGGAGTTTGCGCTCCGGCCACCCGTGTCTTGACACCGCAAAGCGCGGGACAGAAGCCCGGCGCCCTTGACCAGTATGACCTTGGTCACCGCACGGATAAACTGTGCGTCTAAACCTCCGACATCAGTTGAACGGGGACCATCCCCTCACGAAGCGAGGAGAATGAACATGACGAAGATTGCGCGAACCGAAACTCTCGAACTGTCGATCGGGGAGCTCGACCAGGTCGCCGGCGGAATGTCCGTACCCACAAATGAAGCGCAGATCATTGCGGGGATCAGGGCTAAAAACTTTGCCCCCGGCAGCATCTTTACTGGAAACAGTTCCTTTGGGGACACAATAGACAACAACAACCTTCCGTGAGAAACAAAGAGGCCGCCAACTGAGGCGGCCTCTTCCATTTCGTCGGCGCCCTAGCCCGCGAGCGTGTGTCCACAACCATTGCCGGTTGCGCTTCCTTTGCGATCGACGCCGGCGCTTCATGGCCTGCTCCCGTAGAGGCGCTTCCGGAGATCGCGGGCACGATCCGCGATAATCATCATGACGCGATGCAGGTCCACCAGAGCCGTCCACAATGCGCGAGATGGGCGTTCGTGCGTCTTGGTCTATTGCGCTCACTACCGGTACAGCCATAACGTTGCCCTCAGCGCTGATTGCTGATGGCGTGAGGTTATCCGATATTGAACCTCGGTTTGTCTGCAAGGCTTGTGGCCTGCGCGGCGCCGACGTGCGGCCGCGGCACCGAAGCCCCGCGCAACGCAAGGAGGAGAGGATGACTGACGATCAAGTCAATCGGATTGTCGAGCACCTTTGCCAGCACTTACACGTGACTGTCCGGTTGAAGGGCACACAGCCAGTGATCCATCCGCCAAACCTCAAGGATCTTGGATTCGATCCTGCGTCTGTGAGAGCCGTTTTGCTGACCGGCTTACATTGGGCGGGCGTCACAGTCGTCGACAACATCGAGACCCGTGAAGAGCCGCCCTGGTCCTGACGAAAAACCCCCGCAGCAAATCCGACCGTGACCCAGCGCCGTCACTCGGATGAATCCTGGTTAGCGGACTAGGTCGTCCGCGGCTGGTCCTGTTGCCTGTCAACTGCGATCGACAGGTCGTGATTAACCTCGTCCAGTGCTCGCGGTTCGCGCCAAAGCAGAACGGCGAGCACGATCATCCCCGGCGTCCATGCCAGCATTGCCCCAAAACACATCGCTTGTAAGGTCGACATGATGAACCACGGGCTGTCCCCGCCCCTTGTGCCGAATTGGTTAAGTAACTCTGGCTCGTATTTGTTCCAATCAAGGCACAATCGAGACGGAGCCATGTCGCGGCACGGCACTTTGTGTGGAAAATTTCGGAACGGTGTGGAAAAGCTTCGCCGCTACTTAAGCCAGCTACCGCCCACACCGCCGGTCACCGCCCGGTCAAGATCACCTCGGGCGAGATGCGCGCGACGGCCGTTCGCCGGCGGCTTATCTTGCCACGCCTCTCGCGGGTGACCTGGCTTCGTCTCTCGTGAGTGCGGCTAGCCGATCCAATTGAGTAGCCAAACCCGTTAAGCTCCTCGCGATATTTTGCATCAGGAAAGCGCGGTCTTTGGAAATATTGGTGGCCCGCGAAAGGGCTTTGAAGTGGCTTGCGAGCTCCAGGCATTCCGTAGCAGTCATGATGTCAACTCCGACGCGGCTGGGACTTCCGGATTCAGCTTGCGCACGAAAGGTTCGGACGCTTGACGGCAGCGCCACCCGCTCGAGATAAGGCGGGAGCCGCTGCTCTATCCCGGGAGGGAACCAACAAAATCCCGGAGAACCAATTATTTGCACGAACTGTGCCAAATTCTTATGACACCGCTGAAGGAACCGTACGGAACCACTCTGCTTGATCGATGGCCGACGATCCGCAAGGCTTGCGGCAGTCGGGTGGGCCGAGAAACGCTGACTCGAGCTGCACGAGAGCGGAACTTACGTGCGGCTTACCAAGGCGGCAGAATGAAGGGGTGCCGTCCTAATTCGGACACCCGAATTGAATTCGGACACCTCGGAAAATCCGAGTTACGCCGGTTGCTCCATCGCATATGGCGCGGCCCTAATGCATGTTGCCGCGCTGGGCCAGCGCAAGCCTTGGTTGGCCTGTCAACCTGGCCTCAGCTCCCCTAAGCCCCCCCGGAGTTGAGGCCAAATTGTTGGAGGCTTCCGCAAGCGAGCGCGCGAAGCTTTGCTCACACAAAACTGTTGGACACGTTGAACTATCTTATTTGCTCGCTCGAATAGATTTTTTCATTCCTACGGGAGGCCCCATGACTGACGAGAGGTTCGCCCGTCTGCGTGCCCACGATAAGAACATCAGCCGATATCGACGCCTGCTTGGAACCAATCTGTCAGATCTGGAGCGCCAATTTTTGGAACAGCGCCTTCGCGAGGAAAAGTCGGCGGTCGAGAGCCTGACCCATCCTGCTTTCCACCACCTCACGGATTGAACGACACGATCCCGTTCGCCGCTAGCCGTCGGTCGAGCGCGGCCGGCTCGACGCACGAGAGTGAAACCTACATCCGGCCCTTGAAGACTGACGCCGCGCAACTGACCCTATCGAAGGAAGCCCGCCATTCGCGACGGGCTCAAGGCTAAGGGAGAGTAAGACGCCATGAAGGCGCATCCAAAGCGTACGGCGATTCCCAATGATGCGCTGTATCGCAATTCACACTGTGGACAAGAAAGCATCCCTGGCGTTGAAGAATGAGCAAGGGCTTTGGACGGCCCTTGATTTGGCAGGCGCGATCGTACCCAGCGATACATCTCTTCGCTGTTTTTGCGCATCTTGCGCTGCGCTCCGCGCTCGACCAGTTGGACCGAAGTCCGATTAATGAATCGGCAACGCTGTTGTCATAAAATGAAATCAACTCGCTGCTGGAGACTCGACAATGACCGAGTACGTCATCAGGGAAGTTGGCTCTCGTCAGTGGCTCGTGTTTGCCGATCGACGATGCATCGCTTTTTGTGCCGATGAAAACGAGGCGGTGAAAGCGATGAACGGACACAGTGCGCGCAATCGCCTTGCACGTGATGAGATAACGGCTCAGCCGCTCCAGGAAGCTATCGCCCCTCAGTCGGGGGCAATTTTCCAGACCCACGAGGCGCAGTAGCCCGCTGCCGCTCCCGACCGCACACCGCCCGATCAAGATCACATTCGGCGGGATGGGCGAAGGATATCGCCACGCTCCCAAAGCGGCAGCATGACGCGCCGGAACGGAAAGCGGCTATGGAGGCGCTGATCTCCTGGTGGCTCAGCGAGGTGGCCCCACGATGTTCGCCGGTACCGGCATCGTGCGTGGCTTGAACCGCGGCAATCCGCTCTTAAATCTCCAGCAGAAGGCCAAGCCGGCATAGAACTACAGGCTGTCAGATGAATAGATTGATCGGCCGCAGGACCATCTACGCAGTGCTGGTCATTGTGGTGCTACTGATCATCTGGCAGACGCTTGCATCGCTTTGACTGGCCAACCGGTTCATGCTGGCGGGACTCTTCGTATCCCAACCTCATGTATCACGACGGGAAATATGATCATGCGCACAATGCTAGTCATATTCGCCTTGCTCGCAGCCGGGACCGCTGCAGTCGCCGGCCCCGCTCCCCCCGTTTCATATGATTATCCCTGGTGCGTCTATGGCGGGGAGCTCGGCTTTTCCGGCGACTGCTCCTATCAGACGAGAGAGCAATGTCTGGCGTCCGCGTCCGGCCGGTCGAACGTGATATGTAAAGAGAACCGGCGCCTTCTGTTCCAGCAGCAGGCCGTACCGCAGCCGGATGTGCCACAGCCTCGGGCGTACCGTCGGCATTGAAAAATGGATGCTCCCAGTCGGCGCATCGTCAAGCGTAGCCGCAGGCGAGAAACGGCTGGCCGAGGACTTCGCAGCCTCAACCGGCGGCCGGGAGCCGTTGACGGTGCGTTTGCGGTGCGATCGGCGGCGGCGCTTCATGCTCCCTGCCCGCGCCGCTGGCGGTCCTTTGACGCGTCGGATGTGCCGCCTCTCCCCGTGCAGCACGACTTAACGCTCTGCCTCGCAGCTTCAATAAAGGATAGGAGACTTCGATGATCACTGCCCGATGCAGTTGCGGTGCCGTGACGCTGTCGCTTCCGGGACCATCCGCAGTCGTCATCGCCTGTCATTGCATCGATTGCCAGCGGCGAACCGGCGCGCCGTTCGGGGTCGGAGCGTTCTATCTCGCCGAGGCCGTCACCGTTTCAGGAGTGCCGAAAGAGTTCACTCGTGCTGCCGCAAGTGGCGGGAAGGTCCGGAGCTATTTTTGCGGGGGCTGCGGCTCAACGGTTTACTGGAAGGCCAGCAATCTGCCTGCGTTCATCGGCGTTGCCGTCGGCACGATCGCGGATACGAGTTACCCGGCTCCGGTCAGGTCAGTGTTCGAGCAATCGAAACATGCCTGGGTCGAAATCGGCGGTGCTGGCACCGAGCACTTCCAGCAGAGCAGCGTACACAAGAGCGTGGGCACATCTGACTGATATGGCCACATCGTCCGACGTGGCATCCATTTGGCGCGAGACAGGAAAAGGAATGCTCGTTCAAGAGGACATTGGCCGATCGCCAGGAGGCGTAAGTTTGCTGCGATGCAATCCTGCAGGGTCTACCGCTTTTTCCCGATGGCTGAACTTGAGCCATCATGCTAGGTTCCCCGCACATCATTCCTCCTAGGTCTGATGTGGTGAGCGGTAGCCTTCGGACTGTCGTTCGCTAATACTTAGCCGTTTGCGGCCCCGCCTCCGGACCTTTGTTTCAAGTCCGTAGGGCGATGTTTTTTTGATGCATTTCCCTCCGTTCTTCCCACAGACTCGGAGGCGGGTCCTTTTTCACGTCGATGTCTTGGCGTTGCCAGCCCGCCAGCTTGGGCGGGCGAGAACGTCGAGGGCTGAGATCAGTCTTGGCGCGCTGAGAGCCTTGCCTCAACCCGCGCCTGCCTGATCGGTCCTGATCCACGCCATCGCCAATTCCCATGCTACCGACAGCACGATCGGCCCAACGAAAAGGCCGACGATGCCGTGTGCGAGCGTGCCGCCGATCACACCGACGAAGATCACGATGGTCGGCGTGTTGAGCCCGCGCCCCATCACCAGCGGCTTCAACATGGTGTCGATGAATCCGACGAGGACAAGGAACACGGTCAGCAGCAGCGCCGTGGTGACGTCCTTTGCGGTCCAGATCCAGACGATCACGGGCAGGAGCACGAGGAAGGCGCCGATCTGCACGATCGACAGCAGCAGCACGATGAACGCGAGCAGCCCGGCGCTCGGCACGCTCGCGAGCTTGAAGCCGACACCAGCGAGCAGCGCCTGAACGATCGCAACGCCGATCACCCCTTGCGACACGGCGCGGATGGTCGCGCCCGCGAGCTCGAGGAAATGCTCGCTCTGCTCGGGCACGATGCGAAACAGGAAGCCGCGACCTGCGGCGACGAGCCGCGGCCCGTGGGGAAACAGGAAGCCGGCGACGAAGACCGAGACGAGAAACTGCAGCGTCCCGACGCTGGCATCGCCGGCGAGCGACAGCAGCGGCCCTGCCAGTGGCTGGAGATACGGCGCCACCTCGCGCAGCACGGCGCGGATGTTGTTGTAGGCCTGCTCCCAGAGCTCGTAGAGCTGCGGGCCGATGATTGGCCAGGATTTGATCTGCTCCGGCGCCGACTGAAGTGCGAGGTCGCCCGTGCCGAGCTGGCGCGCAAGTTCCCTCGCTCCCTCGACCGCACTCAACCCCAACCAGGTCGCGGGCCCGATGACGATGCCGAGCGTCATCAGGGTGAGGATCACCGCGGCCGTCCTGGGACGGCCGCCAAGCAGCTTGGCGAGCCAGCTGAAGGCCGGATAGAACGCGACCGCCAGCACGGCGCTCCAGGTCAGGATCGGCACGAAAGGCCGTATGATGACGAACGTCCAGATGATCAGGAGCGCGAGCAGGCCGAGCCGGATCAGAAGCTGGACAATGTCCTCTCCCGTCAGGAACTGGCGGAGGGTTTTCACGGGCACAGCTTTCCTTGCGACTGTCGACGCGACTTCCCGTGCCATCGACGCCGCGATCAGCGTGCGAGGCAGGCCCTCGCCTTATTGCCAGCCACGGATCGGGCGTCAAGACGACCTGTCAGGCGACCCGCCTGCGAATTGCCGCTTCTAGTGGTTCGGTTGGGGCACGTTGCGGCCGATCACTCCGGCTGGACGTGCCCTTTGCTGAGCCAGTCCGGCAGCGCGGCTTGTTTGGGCTCAGGGCTGAAATCCGGCCGTCGTTCACCGGAAGCCGTGGTCCCGTCGACCTCGTCCGTCGGACCCGTGCCCCAAAGCCGAACACGATCGCGACCGACGATGGCCTCGAACAGCAACACGCCGCCCCCCTTGATGCATTCGAGCAGAATGATCATCCAGATTAGCGGCGGAATCAGCTTGCTGAGGGTCAGCTGGCCGATGGGCGTGTCGAGGACTGCGGAGCTTGGTCCGAAGGCGTGGAAGACGGCCAGTATGATAAGCAGCGTCATCGCTGCCTTTGCTGCCTTCCTGCCCCGCTCCAGAACCGAATATTGCGTCATGGATCTCCCCACCGAGCATGGGACGCGGGCGCACCGGAAATGGTTCAACCGCTCGGACCGCAAGTCAGCAAGGCGGATTTGCCTAACCGCCGTTAACCGGATTTGCGCCGATCGATTTACGCGGGCGCAAGCGCTCAAAACCTACACTGCGCCTGTCACCTCAAACACGTTGCTTTGCCATGGCCAATACCGTCTGGACGATCGAAGAATTCTCCTGCCCGAGCTGCAGCATGAACTACACCGCGACGAGGGAAGAGCACGAGACCAGGCACGCCGGCAGTTTCAAGTGCAGCGTCTGCAACGCAGTGGTCCACACCTGGTCCGGAAATCATCATTACTTCGGCTGGGAGGCCATCAAGGCGAAACCGCCGGTGTTCGGCCGGCGGTGGGCCGGCGTGCGCTGGTAGGCATACCCGGTAGACGCGTCTTCGCCGGACTTGGGTTCTCACTCAGCCGATCCGGGAACCTTGCGGGGTCGAGCGGCTTGTCAGGTTGCAATGAGCACCATGGCAAACCTACTCGCGCGCAAGCAGGAGCTGTTAGAGCGACTCCAGGGCGCCCCCGGCCCGCATGAGCGCGATCAAATCGAACGCCTCATCGAGCAGGTCGATACCGCGCTCAATCTGCTCGAGGACAGCGGCCAGGACCATAGCGACCAAGACCGCAGCGACGGGCCCTGACGGTCCTCTGCCGCGTTGCGGATCTGTTCCCGCGGAACGAAATCCCCACGCGACCCGTTGAGAGGACGGGCTGACCCTAGAAGCCTAGCAAGGGGCCACGTCGATGCCGATCGATCCTGACCGACGCAAGCGCCACAGCGAATTCTCGATGGACGATTTCTTCCTGTTCGTCCTGTCGAGCAGCTTGTGCCTGCTGGTCGTCGCAATCAGCCTCCTGATCCGGATGCCGCCCGGCTCGTGACGGTAGCGCCAATTCGTGCGGCGCCGTTTGCACTCCGTTCACCCCTAAGCCGTTAGATCGGGGGCCGTTTGCCCCTCCGCCGTAGGCTGCCATGCCGGATCTCAACGCCGTCCTCGCCAAGCTCAACGACCGTCTGCTCAGGCTCGAGGGCGAGTTGTTCGTGCTGCGCTCGCTGGCGCGGGCAACGCTGACGGCTGGTGACGATCACGCGGCGCGCATGCGAAAGCTGATCGAAGCGGCCAAAATCGCGCTCGATGACGAGGCGCTGCGGCCACTCGACAAGCCGACACGGAAATATGTCGAGGCGGCGAGCGCGATGGTCGATGAGCTTCTGGTCGAACCGACCAAGGCACGGCCGCTGTTCACGGTCATCGACGGCGGCAAGGCCGACTAAGCGGTCCTTCGGTCAGGCCACGGCGGGATTAAGCGCCTTCAGCCGGCTCAGGCCGGCCTCTATGATCGCGATCTCCTCATCGACTTGGCCAATGGGCAGGCTGAAATCGTAGCCGGAGCGGCTCTTCAGATCGATCGCCAACCGCTGGCGGTGCATCATCAGTGTGTCGAGGCCACGGCGGTTCTTCAGCCTGACATAGGTGTCGACGATCTGCTCAATCGCGCTCGGCATCCGGTGATTCCAGGAAGGAATAGGCCGCGCCGGATTTGCATACCGGCGGGCCAACTCTTGTGTCGCGGTACGCAATACAAATCCGCGACAGATTCGTCGATACGCCAGGCCGGTTGAGAACCCGTTACGACCCTGCTGGTCCGGCGCTCTTTTGCGCGACGTCGCGCTCAGGACGGTCGCCGCAGTGCGCGACATAGCGATGACGCGGACATGAAAAGGCCGCTGGCAATATCGCCAGCGGCCGGCCGGGTTCGAAAACGGATGCGGGATGAAATGTCTGCCAGCCCCGGGGAAGGCAATCCTAAGAGCAGGCTGGCCGGTCGTTCTGCCCGAAACCGAACACAGGAACCTGGAAATCCCCGGATCATTGCACCTCGACGCAGAAATAAGTCCGCGGCAGCTTGCGATAGGCTGAATACCGATAATAGGGCCGGTACGCGTAACCACGCCGGAGCGCCGGCGGCTCCTCGCCGTAATAGGCGCCGTGATAGAAATTATAGACCGGCCCGAGATCGCAGCGATATTCGCTCCACGCCGGTCCGATGCGGGGCGCCACGCCCGTCTCCGGCGGGATTGCCGGCCAAAGCTCGCCCGCCCCCACAGGCGGCGCGAGCGCGGCAGCAGCGACAACGACGATAATGCATGCATTTCGCATTCAGCAACTCCAAGAGGGCCTTGAAGAGGGCCTTGCGCATGGAAGCACGCGCGCAGCCGGCGGCGCAACGGCGGAGATGCCGGGACGTGGCGACCTCGGACGCGAGCGCGACCAAAGCGCGACGAGGTCACTTTTCCTGAGCGTGCATCAGGAACGAACCGACCAGGCCAATCAGACCCAAGGCCAGCAGCACATATTGAAGCACGGCCAGTTCCTGGCTCGGCGCCTCGGTCGCGCTGGTGATTTCATAGATGAGCACGGCTGACGCAATTCCGCTCATCAGCATCACTCTCGGCCATTTCGACACGGCGATCCCCCATTCGCGTTGCACGCCCGTTGGACGCGATGACCCGACAGCCGGTTCGACAGGCTTGCGTCCCGCGCATTGTTGATAACCGGCGCAAAGGGCTCGCGGGGGGTGACAGGGCCTTATGGCGTGTTATCCGGGGGTGACGAAAGCTCGAGACGGAACCGAGACCCCATGCGCATCACCTTGATCGGCTCCCGCCATTTTGGCGTGATCACCCTGAACATGCTTCGGGAGCACAGCGTGGACATCGCGCGGGTCGTGGTCGCCGATGGCGAGGACCGCCTCGCCACGACCGCCCGCTCGGCGGGCATCGAGGTGGTGGTCCAGGCCAATCCGAAGCTGGTGGCCGCCTCCGAGATTGCGCCCAACACCGACCTGATCATCACCGCACACAGCCATGCCCGCGTCTCCAAGGAGGCGCTCGCCGTCTCGAGGCTTGGCGGCATCGGCTACCACCCGTCCCTGCTGCCGCGTCACCGCGGCAAGGCCGCCGTGGAGTGGACCATCAAGGAGGGCGACGCGATCGCCGGCGGCACGATCTACCACCTCGCCGATCGCATGGACGCCGGCGCGGTCGCCGCCCAGGACTGGTGCTTCGTCAAGAAGGGCGAGACGGCGCGCGATCTTTGGGAGCGCGCGCTGGCCCCGCTCGGCCTGAAGCTGCTTGCGGAAGTCATCGACTACATCAAGGTCCACAAGACGCTGCCGGCAAAGCCGCAAGACGAACAGTTCGCGACCGCCGCGCCGAGCCTGTCCTAGACGCGTCCCAAAGATTCATCCTTAACGTTGCGGATTCGGCCAATTCCGTGCCAAAACGGGCCGAAAATGGGCAAATAAACCATTGTTTCCACAGGAACAATTTTCACTTTGGCGATGCAGCAAATTTCTGTCACATTTCCCCCGAATAAGCGTCAGCATCTCAGACATAGGCAGGACAGAAATTCATGCGTTTTGATCGCATTGCGTTGATTCTTACGGCCGCGATTGCCACCGGTTCGCTCGCAGCGCCCGCGTTCGCCCAAAATCCCTATGACGGCAACTGGCAAGTCACCATCGTGACCAAGAGCGGCTCGTGCGAGCCGACCGCGAGCTCCATGCTGACGGTTTCCGACGGCCGCATCACGGCGCCGGGAGCTAACGTTTCCGGCACCATCGGCCGCGAGGGTCTTGTGAAAGTTTCGATCAATGGTGCATATGCCAACGGTCAACTCAGCGGCAACGCCGGATCGGGAAAGTGGAATGGAGCATCAGCAGGCATACCGTGCAGCGGGCGGTGGGAAGCATCGCGCCACTAAGCCAACCGAGGCTCGGGTTATGAACCGGCGGCTGCTCGTTGCGGCCGCCGTTTTGTTTGCGGCCGCAATCGCAAATTCGGAAAGCAAGGCACAGTCCGGCCCGTTCGCTGCCCTCGCCGGCACCTGGAGTGGCGGCGGCACCGTCATGCTCGACGACGGATCGACCGAACGCATCCGTTGCCGCGCCAAATACGCGCCCGCAGGTCCTGCGATGGAAATGTCGCTGACCTGCGCCAGCGACGCTTACAAGTTCAACCTCTCCGCCAATGTCCGCGCCGAAGGTAGTGCCATCACCGGCAGTTGGAGCGAGTCCAGCCGCAACATCAGCGGCGTGATTTCGGGCCGCGGCGGCGGCGCAAGCTTCGAGGTCGTCGCCCAGACTGCCGGCTTCAACGCCAGCATCGCCCTGCACACGAGCGGCACCAAGCAGACGGTCACGATGCGGGCCGACAGCCAGTTCCGCGGCGCCAACATCGCGCTCTCGCGCTAGCTTCGATCTGTTTTCGACAAGCGATCCGGCCATCCCGCCGGATCGTTTTTTTATGCCTTCGCCCTGCATCGCTGCGTCCGCAGATTTGGCCGTTGCAAACTCACGCCTGGTCGCCGATACCGGCCTGCCCTCTCACGTCCCTCTCCTGCGCCGATGAGCATCACCCCGTCCAAACCGATGGCCGCGCTGTGGATGGCCGGCTGGCTGTCGCTGACGCTGGTCATGGCGGTCGCCGGCCGCGAAGCGGCGCGGCAGATGAACGTCTTCCAATTGATGGAAGTGCGCTCGCTGATCGGTTTCGTCCTGCTCTATCCGATCATCTACCGCGCCGGCGGCTTTGCGACGCTCAGGACCGTTCGCCTGCCTCAGCACATCGTGCGCAACCTGATCCACTACGTCTCGCAGCTCGGCTGGTTCTTCGCCCTGACGGTGATCCCCATCGGCCAGGTAGTGGCGATCGAGTTCACCATGCCGATCTGGACCGCGATCCTGGCGGCAAGCTTCCTGTCAGAGCGCATGACGCCGTGGAAGATTGCCGCAATCGTGCTCGGGCTCGTCGGTGTGATCATCATCGTCCGGCCCGCCACGGGAGAGATCAATCCCGGCCAGCTAATCGCGCTCGGCGCCGCCATGGGTTTTGGCGTGTCGATGGTGCTGGTGAAGTCGCTGGCGCGCACCGAGAGCGCGCTGGCGATCCTGTTCTGGATGATCGTCGTCCAGGCGGTCGCGGGCTTCTTGCCGGCGCTCTATGTCTGGGCCTGGCCACCGACCTATCTCTGGGGCTGGGTGATGGTGGTCGCGATCTGCGGCACATTCGCGCATTACTGCCTCGCCAGCGCGATGCGCTATGCCGACGCCACCATCGTCGTGCCAATGGACTTCCTGCGAGTTCCACTGACCGCGACCGCCGGCTGGCTGCTTTATTCGGAACGGCTCGACGCCTGGACGGTTTTTGGCGCCGTGCTGATCTTGCTCGGCAATCTGCTGAACTTGAAACCGGCCGCGCCGGTTCCCGCCCGCGCGCGGTGAACCAATCCGGCGTCGCCTGCGACCAAGCGAAGTAGCAAAGCGTGATCTGGATCACGCTGAAGGGGCGACCTTTCGGGGGACATACTCGGCTATCGGCAAGGATTGGGCGCTGTGGGTGCTGACGCACGGCGTTTTCGTGTAAGTTCGTGCCCATTCGTTGCCGCTTCGAATTCGATTCTGTTGGGGGATTTCAGATGCGCTACGTCACCATCCTTCTTTCCCTGATCTGCATGGCGTTGTCCGTCAGCGCCGCGAAGGCCGACCGTCGTGTCGCCTTCGTGGTCGGCAACGGCGCCTACAAGAACGTCGCGCAGTTGCCCAATCCGCCGATCGACGCCAAGGCGATGGCGGCGACGCTGCGCAATGTCGGCTTCGAAGTGATCGAAGGGTCCAACCTCAGCCGCGACCAGATGACGGAAAAGCTGCTGGACTTCGGCCGCAAGGCGCAGGGTTCCGACATCGCCGTATTCTATTACGCCGGCCACGGCATTGCCGTCGGCGGCACCAACTACCTGCTGCCGGTCGATGCCGACATCAAGTCGGAGATGGACGTCAAGTTAGGGGCCGCCATCAACATCGATCTGACGCTCGACCAGACAATGGGTGACGCCAAGGTCAAGCTGGTGTTCCTCGACGCCTGCCGCGACAATCCCTTCGCCGCAAAGATCAAGTCGAACTCCGCCACCCGCAGCGTCAACGTGCAGAGCGGCCTTGCCGAGATGAAATCCGGTGAAGGCACGCTGATTGCGTTCGCCACCGGCCCCGGCCAGACCGCGCTCGACGGCCAGGAGGGCAACAACAGCCCGTTCACGCGCGCGCTGATCGACAACATCACCAAGCCCGGCATCGAGATCCAGCAGGCGATGACGTCGGTGCGCGCCCAGGTCAACGAAGAGACTCACAAGGGTCAGCTTCCCTGGGGCCACACCAACCTGATCGGCGCCGTCTATCTCAATCCGTCACAGCAGGGCCAGCAGGTGGCCAATGCAGCGCCGACTGCGACGGGCGCAGCGCCGGCCGCAGCGAGCAGCAATACCGATGCGGCCAATGTCGAACTCGAATATTGGCGCTCGGTGAAGGAATCCAACAAGCCGGAAGAGCTCAACGCCTATCTCTCCGCCTATCCGAACGGCCAGTTCAAGGCCCTGGCGCTGGCGCGGATCGCCGCGATCCAGAACGGTCCGTCGACCGCGACCCGTACACTGAACGCCGGCGTCGATCCTGCGACCTTCACCGAGGAAGCGAGCCAGCTCACCGAGGACCAGATCGGTCTCGACAAGGGGAGCCGTCGCGACGTGCAGCGCCGCCTCACCGGGCTCGGATTCGACACGAAGCTGACCGGCGTGTTCACCGACGAGACCCGCAGCGTGATCAAGCGCTGGCAGGCCGCGCGCGGCTATCCGGTCTCGGGCTACCTCAACAAGCTCCAGCACAAGGCGTTGCTCTCCGAGATCGTCGCCACGACCGCGCCGACCGCCAGTAGCGGCAACTCCAGCCAGCAGCCTCCTCGTCGCGCCCCCAGCAACACTGCCAGCGCGCCCGCGCCGGTCCAGCGCAGCGGCGGCGGCGACGCCGCTGGCGCCGCGTTCATCGGCGGTGTCATGGGCGGCATGATGGGCGGCATGTTGCGGCGATAAGACGCCAAGCCGCGGCATCAGTGCAGCGACAACAAAAAGCCCGGCTCGCGCCGGGCTTTCCCTTATCTCCCCTCATGGTGAGGAGGCGCGTCGGCGCCGTCTCGAACCATGCAGGCCCGCACTGCTGCACCTTGGCCTTCATCCTTCGAGACGTGCGTCCCGCGCTCCTCAGGATGAGGGGCGAGAGCTGACCAAGCTCAGAAATGCTACTTCCCCGCCGCCTTGCGCAGCGCCTCGTTGATGCGGTCCTGCCAGCCAGGACCGCCGGACTGGAAGTATTCCAGCACGTCCTGATCGATGCGTAAGCTGACCTGCTCCTTGATGCCGGGCGTCACGTTCTTCTTCAATGGGGCCTCGGCGACCTTGGTGGTCACCTTCTTGAACGCCGCTTCGGCCTCCGTCCTGGCATCGCCCAGTGTCCGCGGCCGCCTCGGTTGATCCGCCATGTCCTAGATTCCCTCAAACAGAACGGTCGAAAGATAGCGCTCCGAGAACGACGGCACCACCGCCAGGATGGTTTTTCCCGCAGCTTCTGGCCGCTTGCCGATCTGGAGCGCGGCAGCGATCGCGGCTCCCGCGGAGATGCCGCCGGGGATGCCCTCATGTCGCGCCAGCGCACGCGAGGTTTCGATCGCAGTCGTCGAGTTGACCTTCACGATCTCGTCGATCACCGAGCGATCGAGAATGTCGGGAATGAAGCCCGCGCCGATGCCCTGGATCTTGTGCGGGGTATGCTGACCGCCTGACAGCACCGGGCTCTCCTCCGGCTCGACGGCCACGACCTGCAAGGACGGCTTGCGGGGCTTGAGCACCTGGCCGACGCCCGTGATGGTCCCGCCGGTCCCGACACCGGCGACGAAGAAATCGATATTGCCGCCGGTATCGTTCCAGATCTCCTCGGCGGTCGTGCGGCGGTGCACCTCGGGATTGGCGAGGTTCTTGAACTGCTGCGGCATCACCGAATTCGGCGTCGTCTTCAACAGCTCCTCCGCGGTTGCGATCGCGCCCTTCATGCCCTGCGCCGCCGGCGTCAGCACGATTTCGGCGCCGAGGAAGGCCAGCATCTTGCGCCGCTCGATCGACATGGATTCCGGCATCACCAGCTTCAACCGATAGCCGCGCGAGGCCGCGACGAAGGCAAGCGCGATGCCGGTATTGCCGGACGTCGGCTCGATCAGCACCGTATCTGGCTTGATGATGCCCGCCTTTTCCATTGCGATGATCATGGCTGCGCCGATGCGGTCCTTCACGCTCGCGGCCGGATTGAAGTATTCAAGTTTTGCGAGAATGGTCGCATTCACCCCTTGCAGGCCCGGCAACCGGCGCAGACGCACGATCGGCGTGTCGCCGAAAGCGTCGACGATCGAGTCATAAACCCGGCCGCGGCCGGCTGCGTGCACTGCACTCGTGGTGGACGATGCGTCCATGATGAACTCCCTATGGCAATAATGTTCGCTTTATCAGCGATCTTGTTCAGTTAGAGGCAGCGTGCGACGACACGCAAGCAACAAAGAGATGCACCGCAAATCGCTGCACCGCAAAATCGCTCAAAGATTAAATATCAGAAAACCAACGCATTTGTGTTGCGACCTCGTCAACGAACTCTGCTTATGTTAGACTTACGTCCAACAGCAGGGAGGTCCCACGATGTCAGCAGTTGCTGAACTCCTGACGACCGTCGCGCGTAACCGCGATCCACGTTGCAGCGATTTGCCCACCTGTCCCGTCTGCGCCGACTCCATGGTCGCCGCCGAAGCCTCCGCCTATGTCTCAGACCACGTGATCAGCTATCTCTGGACTTGCGATACCTGTGGCTATGGCTTCGTGACCAAGCATTCGGTCAAACCGTACACTTGCAATTGATCTCTATTGTTCGAGCATGATCCCCGCGCAAGCGCTTTGCGTTTGTCGCGAGGGAAACCGCTATACACTTTGCGCCAACGCGGCCCTTCGGGTCCGGATCAAGCTCTAGCGTGGGGCGATGTCGCCCCGCGCCCAATCTTCCCGCGTACGCTGATAGAATTCTTCGAACTTGCCGTGTGCGATCGCCTCCCTGATGCCCTGCATCAGAAACTGGTAATAGGCGATATTGATATCCGACAGCAGCATGGCGCCGAGCGTCTCGCCTGACTTGACGAGATGGTGAAGATAGGCGCGCGCGTAGTTGCGCGCCGACGGCCATGCGCTTTCCTCGTCGAGCGGCCGCGGATCGTCGGCGTGGCGTGCATTGCGCAGGTTCACCTGGCCAAAGCGCGTGAAGGCGACGCCGTGGCGGCCATTGCGCGTCGGCATCACGCAATCGAACATGTCGATACCGCGCTTCACGGCTTCGAGAAGATCATCTGGCGTGCCGACGCCCATCAAATAGCGCGGCCGGTCGGACGGCAACGCCGGTGCCGTCTCGTCGATCATCGCCAGCATCACATCCTGCGGCTCGCCGACCGCGAGCCCGCCGATCGCGTAGCCGTGAAAGCCGATCTCGACCAATCCTTCCGCGCTCGCATGCCGCAGCGACGGAACGTCGCCGCCCTGCACGATGCCGAACAGCATGTAGCCTGCAGGCGCGCTCTCGAAGGCGCGCTTGCTCCGCTCCGCCCAGCGCAACGACAACCGCATCGCGCGCTCGATGTCGTCGCGCTCGGCCGGCAGCCGCACGCACTCGTCCATCTGCATGGCGATGTCGGAGCCGAGATAGCGCTGCACCTCAATCGAACGCTCGGGCGACAATTCGACCTTGGCGCCGTCGATATGCGACCGGAAGGTGACGGCCTTCTCGCTGACCTTGCGCAAATCCGACAGCGACATCACCTGAAAACCGCCGGAATCCGTCAGCATCGGGCCATTCCAGCCGGTGAACTTCTGCAGGCCGCCGAGCGCTGCGATGCGTTCCGCGCCCGGACGCAGCATCAAATGGTAGGTGTTGCCGAGCACGATGTCGGCGCCGGCCTCACGTACCTCGCGCCAATGCATGCCCTTCATGGCGCCCGCGGTGCCGACCGGCATGAAGGCGGGCGTGCGCACCACGCCATGGGGCGTGGCCAGGCGGCCGGTGCGCGCCGTGCCATCGGTTGCGAGCAGTTCGAAATGGTTGGGAAGACCATGATCGGGAAGATTCATGGCGCTGCTTATTGCGTGCCGGCGGGAGCCGATCAACCACCCAATGTGCAGGGCCCACGCCCCAGGTCCGACACAATAGCGCCCTGCCGCAGCCCCAGCCTTCCACTTGTTAAATAAAACGATACCGTATAGTTTTAGTAGCAGGGGCAGGATGGGAATGCCGCTGGCGACGACGCTGGCGGCGCGTGCGTGGTGGTGACAGACGGCGAATGCCTTCCCCTTCATTTTTGATCGGATCGATCCCGTTCGACGGCGGGATCGGCAGAACGGGCATGCGCCTGCTCCGCTCGGCCGCCCTGCTCTGCGGCCTGGCGCTGGCCGGGTGCACGACCCTGCCGCGGACGCCATATTCGGCAGCCGATGCGAGCAGCTCGCGCGTGCTGGATATCGACGGCCTGCGCCGCTACACCGACGAGCCCGTCAGCAAATTCCGCGTCGGCAAGGACGACACCGCAGCGACCACGACCTACCTGGCGCTATCCGGTGGCGGCGCCGACGGCGCCTATGGCGTCGGCGTGCTGAACGGCTGGACCTCGGCCGGCACGAGGCCGGTGTTCTCGGTCGTCTCGGGCGTCAGCACTGGTGGTCTCATCGCACCGTTCGCGTTCCTCGGACCACAATATGACGACACGCTCAGGGAGCTCTACACCAGCGGCATCGCGGAGAGCCTGCTGAACGATCCCAGCATCATGCGCGTGCTGTTCGGATCCGGCCTGTTCGGCAACACGCGGCTGCGCGAGCTGGTCGCCCGTTATGTCGGGCCGGAGATTTTGGCGCAGGTCGCGCGCGAGCACGCCAAGGGACGCAAGCTGCTCGTCGTGACCACCGACCTCGACACCCAGCGCACCGCCGTCTGGGACATGGGCAAGATCGCCGCGCTCGGCACGCCCGAGGCGCTCAAACTGTTTCGCGATGTGATGGCGGCGTCCGCCAGCATTCCCCTGGTGTTTCCGCCGATCCTGATCGAGGCCGAAGGCCAGGGCCGGCGCTTTCAGGAGATGCATGTCGACGGCGGCGTGACGGCGCCGGTCCTGACGCTGCCCGAAGACCTGCTGTTTCACGGGCGCCTGCCCGGCAACAGCCGGGTGAACATCTACATTCTCGTCAACAAGAAGATCGAGCGCACCTTCGAGCTCGTGCCCAACGGCACGATCGAGGTCGCCTCCCGCAGCCTGTCCTCGATCACGCAGTCGCAGACGCGCTCGGTGATCTTCTCGACCTACGATTTCGCGCGCCGCAATCACCTCGGCTTTCACCTGTCCTATATCGAGCGCGATTATCCGTCGCCGCCCTCGCAAGGGTTCGACACCGCCTATATGCGTGCGCTCTACCAGTATGGGTACGAGAAGGCGGCCGCCGGCCGCGCCTGGAGCTCGACACTTCCCTAAAGCATGATCCGGACCCGAAGGGCCGCGTTGGGCAAAGTGCGACGCGGTTTTCCGAAAAGATCATGCGCAAACAACAACCTAAAGCGCGATGGCGTTTCATCCTAGTTTCATCGCGCTTTAGAGCCGCACGGGTCAGCGGAACGGCGCCGTGCCGAGACGGTTGATGATGAGGCCGATTCGGCCAAATTCGCGGTGACGCCCCTCTTGCTGCGCGTTATAGAGCGATGACGATGATCACGATC
>NZ_JBANBJ010000072.1:0-44514 GCF_059803515.1 Bradyrhizobium sp. UFLA05-125
GTATCCGATTGCCCCAACTGACAAGCCTTCGACCGTGGACTGCAGCCGAAGTTGCTGTCTCGTACGCTCGTTGATCGAGTGCAACAGATCGCGATTCTGTTGCTCGATTTCGACGTCGACGCGCGTTCGCAACAGATCGGCGGCGCGAGCTAGCTTGTCCGATAGATTGGCCTGACGCTCCTCCATGGTCGCACAGGTTCGTATCGCAGGCGCCATACGACGTGCCAGGAAGGACGACCATGTCGGATAGTCCGCGACGTCCTTGCCTTCAACAATCGACAGGCGCGATTGTACCAGCTCATTATATGCTCTGCTGGCACCGAAACGGGTCAGACTTCCGGCGACGTCCCGTTCGAAGGATACGGCTAACGCCGTCAGTTCCTCAAGTAGATGGTTGTTGACTTTTAGCCCTTCGGCACCCTGCATCTCCTCGAGCACTTCGACGAGACGGCGATCGATCCGATCGACCGAAGGCGCCAGCTCGAGCGCGGTCGACAGACCAAGCAGCGCCAGCGAGCGGTAGGTTTCGATTTCTAGAAGACGTTGCACCAGCGCGCCGAGATCGTGCGGCGTCAAGCCTAGATCGTAGACTAGAATTCTCGTGAAACCTTTGTCGTCAGCGCGAAAGTCCGAGGCCACAACGCCTGCTCCGCCTTTGACGCTCACCATCGCCAGGCTACTTTTGTCAAAAATCTGCTCGGCGCGCTCGGTCGGACAAGTCCCCCGCTCTGCCTCTAACTTGATCGCGGCGAGCAATTCTCCAGTCTGCGATAGTGCGCGGATTAGTGATTGAACGCTTCTACGGATGTCACCAAATTGACGAACGGCTGAACTGTTCGCGGTACTCCATATCCATGTGAAAGTCGCAAATTCCGAATGCTGCTCCCACCTTAGCACCACTGGCCCGAACCCGATCTGATGATGTTTCGCGGACGGCTCCGGCGGGGGTACCTTGTGCTCCCGACAGAAATCGACAAACCGGCGGCGATCACCTGCGGCATCGTCCCCCTTTGCTAGAAACACGAAGCGGACCATGCCGAGAGACGAAACGAGACCCGTAAACGGGCGCGCATGCACTTCGCCGAGCACAGCCTCCCGCTCAGGGTGCAGCTTGAACGACGCCAAATCCAATTGATTGACCATCGAGATCTCCAGAGTCCGTATCACCGCGGTCGGCACGACCGGCGCCAAAAACCGGGTGCGCCCGCGCGCAAGCGCCACCGGTGTTCGCCAGCAGTGAAGCCGTCACCACACGGTCGTTTTGGCAGATCGAGACTCAAATGCGCCTCCGTTGCGTAAGCCGCGGCATTTCGCATTTGTGCAGTGCAGGATTTGGGCCAGTGGAATACAGACGAACACGCGTGTGGCCTTTGCGGGCCAACGCAACGTCTGGCGACCGTGAATTACTGAGATCGCACGTTCAGCGTCGGGCAGCCACACGCGGGATGTTTTGGAGCTGTGTCACCCAAGCAATCGGTCGAAGAGCTGAACACGGTCACGACCATCTTGATGTCTTAAAGGTCACGCGGAATATGAGCGCCGTGCACCTACGCCGACCTAAGTATCTCTTCCATATGATGTTCGCAGAATTGCGTCAACCAGCGAGTTAGCGGCTTCGCCGACGACCATCGGCAAGCGCACTGCATCACCAGCAGAAACGCACAAATCCTGTGGTGTGCCAGCAGTCAACACCGGGATTACCAGGTGCCTCACTCACATCGCTCAACGCGCTGCGCTTCACGCGGATTTGTCGTATGGCGATACAGGACCGTAAACCTTGTCGACAAGCCTACCTCACCAGGAGGATAAAGTCAGCGAGATCTTGCTAAAGCCCGATTTCGGAGCGAGGCGATAGCTTCACTTGCCGAGAAACTCTGTGAACTTCAGCTCAAATCGACCCACTCCGGTAGGCTTTGTTGTGAACTTGACGGTCTTTTCCGCAAGACTCTCCAAGGTACCGGATGCGAACTTAAATGTCGTTTTACCGTACGCTTCGAGCCCCACGACTTTGCCGTCCTCCATGACAATGTCGCCGATGCCGTCCAGGAGCTGCTCAGCTGCAAAGCCGTCGGGCGAGCGATGAAGTCCGAAAGACGCCAAATAGGTTCCCTCCTCATTATCAGACTCAGCGACGGATATCATGGTCGCGATGGCGTCCTTGAATAGCCCATCCACACCGCGACACGTATACTGAAAGCTGACGATGTCGTGTTCATTGCGATCACCCACCGGCTCTCGAGCTGTGGCGACGATATTGCAGTCGTAGCGGCCGATTGTGTCCGCGAGCGCAGCTCCGCTCATCCCAATCAAGCCGAATGCGGAACATAGTATGGTGACAAGAAAGCGCTGTGTCATCTGGTTACCGCTTCTGGAACGAATTTTTACCGCTACGTACAACCTGACGCAACGTCCGATTCAAGCCCTCTTCGTGGAGGCTCATCCCCCTCGCATTCGCGCGTTGACGACCCGGCGGCTCGCATCTGGAGGTTATCGCGAACACGTCGATGGTCTCGACGCAAGATGGCTCGGACGCTAGATCCTCTTAGACCGGTCCTCGGACGGGGGTGCCAGAAGTCGCTTCAACCCCAGTTCGGCATACTGCTTGCTTCGTGAGGCACACAATCACCTGATCATAAGCAAGGAGGCGGCGTGAAACCGCGTATTCGGGCGGCTGCAGCAGCTGTCGCGCTGGCTCATAGTCTCGGACGCCTTGTCACCAGGGTGTACGAATACGAGACCAACGCCTACAGGATCAGCGTCTCCGTAAAGGACAATAGGGTTTGCGGTTATGACTACATCGGGCATTGTTATGTCAGTGGCGAGTTAGCGAACGTACACCACCACGGTGAGGGGTCGCATTTCACGCTCATGCCGAACGGCTCCGGCGCGTACAGCGGCTTTGATCACGACACGTCATCCTGCTTTTCGGTAAAAGTTATGCGTCGCGAAGCTCGCATATTCGACTACAAGGAAGATTCGTACTTCGCATACAGCGTTTGACGATGTGGGGCGGCACGCCTGATTTTTCTTGCGCCGGACATATGCCACATGGTCGTACGCTTGGTACTCAGTGCCAGATGGGTAGCCTACTGCGTGGCGCCTTCCTCGAAAAGGCGGCAGCTAACGAACGCGAACGCCACAACGGCATGGCTTGCAGCATATGCGCGCGCTGGCATGGCGAACGCCATCTCGAGGGCGTTGAGGAGCCCAGAAATCAGGGGCCCTGGTCACAGGGTAGCGCTCTTTGATGTGGCTGAAACGGACGGCTCCGGACCAACCACGTGCGAGGTCCTAAGAATGAGAGGAAAGCTAGCCGCCACTAAGGCATCGAAAGCAGAACACTCCTCGGACAAACGTTGTTCGAGATATTGTCGCTCACGCTCGCCTGGCCGATTTTCAAGTAGACGGCGATAGCGGTGAATGCGGTTACGATGACTGCGCATGGCGGCAAACTCCTCCTCGATCATCGTCGTCACACCTTTATCCTTGCGTACTTCGTTCGATGAAAAGAGAAAGGCTACTCGCGAGATACGTAGCGCCTGCGTTCGTTGCGCGTCGCTCGTCCGCTCGACGCAGGTAAGAACAGCTCAGCTGTACCTATCGTCACCCGCTGCCGAACAATCGCGGAACCAGCTTGAGCCGATAAAGCAGCAGACCTAAGCTTCACCGCTTTCGGCCCCAGGCGTGGAAAATGCGCGGCAACCCGACGGTTGTGTCGGGCCGAACGAGAAACGCTTCGAGTTCACTCTCGATGGCGCCGATCTCCTGGATGCTGGTGAGCCCCAGCTGCATCAGCGCATCGCGAATTGCCACGAAAGTCAGCAATGGGACTCGTTTGACGTCACCATTGCGCCCGCATGGCTGAGTCATTGAGGAGTGAACGTCAGAGAAGCCAGCCGCTTCCAAGAGACGGACGAGACTGCGGCCGATCAAGGGATCTCCGCCCCGCCTCCGCACCGCCGCAATGAAGAGTTCGCCCTTGCGCCGAAATGCAGCTGACGGTGGATCGCAGAACTCGCCGTCACAATCGATATCCTGTACGACGATCATGCCTCCAGGTCGGAGTGCCGCGTAAGCTTGTTTCAGCGCCTCTCCAGGATCGACGAGATGGGTGAGCACGAACCGCACGCTCACCAGGGACACGCCGCGTACTGGCCAATGACGTGCGACGTTTGAGCAGCAGAATTCGACATTGGGGATCCCGCGCCGCCTCGCCTCCCCCCGCGCCATGACGATTTTGTCCTCGTCGAAGTCCAAACCGATGACATGACCGGCTCGGCCAACCCTCTTTGCCAATTCGAAAGCTACATCGCCGCCGCCGCAGCCTGCATCGACGGCTATGCACCCCTCGAGCGGTTCAGATTGATCGAGCAGTAACCGTGTTGGCTCAGCCAGCACGCGGGCGATCACTGCAAGTCGCGCCCGCCCCGCTTCTCCACCCTTCAGCACGTAGGGGGCGAGATGTTCGGTCTTCATCTAGGTCCTATGCGGTTGAAATGGGTCTACTCTGATCGTGCGCGGATTCCCTCGGCCCTTCCCATTCGTCCGGAGGCCCGATCATTCTCTCGTCATAGCCGCCAGTCCCCGGAAGCACCTCGAGAGTGCGGGGAACTTCGCTTGCGGGAAATCGCCAAGCACGCCTCGGCGTTTTGACCTAGCCAAATTTGAACAGCACGCCGTAGCCACCTCGCGGATAGCTCCATTCAATATCGCCGTTCTCCTCGCAGATTATGCGGCAAGTTCCGCACTCGATGCAGCCATCGACGGTAATCTCAACTTGGCGCTGTTCGTTAAGGTCGTAGCAGCGTGCTGGGCAGGCCTTGAGCATTGACAAGAGCTGCGGCGATGGCTTGGTATGCGGCCGCACCTTGATGTGGGGTCGGCCGGTATCAACGAGATATCGGTTGTAGAATAGTTTGTCCTCGACACGCATGGATAGCTCGATCGACATCATTTGGTCTCCGTCGTTGGCATTGTCGTTTTCGTTCACCGCCACGCGCGCACGAGGTGAAAGGCGTCGCCGAACAGACCTCTCCGCGAACGCGCCTTGGTGAACGATTTGACTGCAAGTTTCTCTTTTTCGACCTTAGGCGTACCGTCGACACGCAGAAAGTTTTGCATAGCCTTGGAGACGAGCTGCGGATACGTCAGGAAGAAGTTTTGCGATCGGGTGTGCATCAACGCTGGCATATCCTTGTACTTTCTTAGATCCTTGATCACGAAGGATTCATCGAGCATCGTCTTGTATAGCCCTAGGTTCTGCGGGATCATCGGTTGATTCCGCGACTTGATCTGAAGGATGGCTTCCGCCGCAATCCGGCCGGAGGTCATCGCAAGATTAGATCCTTCGCGATGAATTGTGTTGTTAAGCTGCGCGGCGTCGCCGACCACGACCCACCCCTTGCCGTAGAGTTGCGGGATCGCCTTGAAGCCGCCCTCGGGGATCAGATGGGCGGAATATTCCTTCACCTCGGAACTTTCTATCAGCGGCGCGACTGAAGGATGCCGCTTAAAATGATCGAGCAGGCCATAGGGCGTCTCGCCGGTGCGCTGGAAGTCGGCGACCAGGCAGCCGATACCCAGCGAGATACACTCCTTGTTGGCATAGATGAATCCCATGCCGGTCATGCCACGAGAAATCGTGCCAACGGCTTCGATCACCGCGCCTTCGTCGCCCTTGAGATTGAAGCGCGCCTCAATTGTCTCTCGCGGCAGGAAGTGCATTTCTTTGACCGCGAGCGCGACCTTTTCGGGCTTCGGCCGCTCGCGCAGGCCCGCGCGTGTACCGAGCATGCCGTTGACGCCCTCCGCCAGCACGACGACGTCGGCATGGATCTCGCCGTCGCGACGATCGGTCCGCACGCCAATGACCTTGCCATGTGCATCTTGAGCAAGCTCCGTGACCGTCGTTTCGCATAGTACCGTGGCGCCCGCTTCGCGAACCTTTTGCGAGAACCATTTGTCGAACTGAGCGCGGATGATGGTGTAGCGATTCGGCTTCTCCTCGTTGAAGTCCTCGGAGCGGTAGTGCAAACCAGTGTGAGAGCGGTCGTCCATCATCCAGAAGCGCTGTTCGACCAAGTGTCGCTCAAGCGGAGCATCATCCCGGAAATCGGGGATCAGCTTTTCCAGCATGTCGGCATACAGAATCGCACCTTGCACGTTCTTCGAGCCAGAATACTCGCCGCGTTCGAGTTGCAGCACCTTCATGCCACGCTGCGCCATGGTAAGCGCTGCCGCATTGCCGGCCATGCCCGCGCCGACGACGATGGCATCGAATTTTTCTTCGATCATGATCGTGCTCCTTTAACCTGCAATCCGGCCGCGGGAATGCGGCGACAACCGTGCGCGGAAGGCGGCGGTGAGCGGCGGCAACAGATCGATGGCATCGGTAACTATCCCTATATGCGCAAAGTCGAAGATCGGAGCATTCTTGTCGGTGTTGATAGCGACGATAAGGTCGGAACCCTCGACGCCGACACGGTGCTGGATCGCGCCCGAAATGCCGGCCGCAACATAGAGTTTCGGCCGAATCGTCTTGCCGGTCTGGCCGATCTGGCGATCGGAGGTGACCCAGCCCTTCTGCACCAGCGGTCGCGAACTGCCGTATTCGGCCCCAAGTACTGTCGCGAGCTGGTGCACCAGTTGAAAATTCTCCGGTGATCCGAGCCCAAGGCCCCCCGCAACGACCACGTCGGCATAAGCGAGGTTCGATTTTGCTGAGTTGCGGTCCGGCAGGAAGGAGAGAACCTTTGTGACGATGTCGTGTTCGACGAGGCCGAGTGAATGGGTGATGATCCGGCCGACGGGGCGCGCGACGCGCTTTGGCATCGGCATTACACGGGGGCGGACCGTTGCCATCTGTGGGCGGTAGTTCAGCGTATAGATCGTGCAGAGCAAAGAGCCGCCGAAGGTCGGTCGCGTCGCAGCGAGCGATCCGTCGGCATCGACATCCAGCTCTGTGCAATCGGCGGTAAGTCCCGTAAGCAGCGTGGTTGCAACCGAGCCCGCGAGATCGCGGCCGAGCGTAGTGGCCCCTAAGAGCAGGATCTCCGGCTTGTAGGTGTTAACGACATCGGTCAGCGCCTTGGTGTAAGATTCGTTGCGGTAGTCGGCCAAAAGATTGTGTGCAACCATGTACACGAGGTTGGCGCCATAGCAGAAGGACTGAGCAGCCGCCTGCTGCGTCGCCTCGCCTTCCGGACCGATGATGACTGCGGCGAGATCGACCTTGAGCTTGTCGGCGAGCTTGCGGCCGGCCCCCATGAGCTCCCAGGACACGGGGTGCACAACTCCGCGTTCCTGCTCGACGAAGACCCAGACGTGCTTGTAGGCCTTAAAGCGCTCAGGCAACTCCTTCTTGGTCGCGGCGCGGCCAGAGGCGGCGGCCGGAGCGCGAGTTTTTGGCGTAGTGCTCATGGTATTGATTTCCTTGCTTTGCTAGCCGTGCGCCAGCGTCGCGAGATCGGCTTCCAGGTTCTGCTCGCGCTCGAAGGTCGCCGCTCTAATCGCTTCGGCCGGTGCTCGCCGAACTTCGATTAGTCCTACCTTGTTGCGCTGGGCCGGCCCAACGAGGCGTTTGGCGCAGGCTGCGAGCCGCGGAGGCCGCATTCCAGAGGCACAAATAGGTCTAGGCGGTTGGTCGTTCTCCTTCGAGGGATTATGGCGTTGCTCACAGGGTGCACTTGAATCTGCGCGGAAACGGGAACTTGCTCGATGCAGTCGACGATGTGCATGCGCTTCTCCAAGGCTTGGCTGCGAAATGGAGACAGCAAGTGTCGTACCAACTGTGCTCGCGATCGAATTTTAGCGTCAGTACAGAGGCTTACGGCAACTGCGGCATGACCTTCGTCTGACTGCGACAGCGCAGTCGACATGGCTGCCGCGACACGCGTCGGAATTCGAACAGAGGTGCTAGGTCCACCCTTTTGGTCGTCCCACAGGCCGACATCTGTCACGGGAAGGAATGTTAGCCCGACGTCGTAAATCGCATCTTCATGACCACAAAGCTCTCCGAGTAAATCCCGAATCTACGCTTCGTGGCTGGACGAGGACGAACAGGACCGAACCTTTAAAGCCGGGTAAAGTGAAGTGCTGTCACTTCAAGTCAAGTTGCACGAACGTTGGCGCCTTCTTCGACTGTGGTGCGACGGCGTCCTTCAGGACCTTGAATACGCGTTGATCGATAGGAGAGGAAGCAACGAAGTCCGCATATGCTCGTTCCAGCACCGACCTACACCGTTCCGCGACCGCTACATCGGTTGCAGCGCTCAAGTCTTCGCCGGCGAGATACTGTCCCATGCGCCGCAGGATGTGAAGCCTGGCCACGTTGAGGATTTTGGAATCGTACTTGACGCCGAGCAGGTCGAAGAACTCCTCGGCCGCGGCTGCCTTCTTTAATTGCGAAAGGATTCCGTCGGTCATTCGTCGTCTCCATCTGCCATGGTGCAATGTTGGGCACGGCCGGCCTGCTTCTCGTCCCGGTGAGGTTCGCATGCCGCCTTAACGACCCGTTCGATGCAGAGATGGCGGCTGTTCGGGACATGCTGGCCTCACATTCCGTCAAGCCGGGAGTGTTCACGGACCTCGCGCCAGATCGCCATCACAGTCTCGCGCGCGACCCCGCCCTTGTGCTCGACGGCATGCTTGCGAACGCGGGCAAGGATCGCCCGGCTCTCCTCGGCGCTGACCGAAAGCTGCAATTCCGACAGCAGCGCGGTGATAGCGGCGAGCCCTGAATGCTTACCAATCACAAAGCGATTAGAGCGCCCAAGCAGCCGCGGGTCGAGCGCTTGATAGCTGCGCTGGTCCTTCAAGAGGCCATCGACATGAATACCGGATTCGTGGGTAAAGACGTGCTCGCCGACGATCGCCTTGTTGAGCGGAACGACGCGGACGGCGGCGGCCGCGACAACAGCCGCGACATTTTTGAGTTCTGGTAACACGACGCCCGTGTCGCACCCATAGAGCTGCTTGAGCGCGACAGCGATCTCCTCTAGCGGCGCGTTGCCTGCGCGCTCGCCGAGGCCAATCACGGTGACAGAGGCGTGCGTTGCGCCGGCCTTGATTGCAGCGAGCGTGTTAGCGGTCGCGAGGCCCAGATCGTCGTGACCGTGGAATTCGATCTCGAGGTCGGTGGTGGCACGCAGCGCCGCCACCAACGCAAAGGCTGCATCGGGATCCAGCACGCTGAGCGTATCGGCGACGCGAAAGCGCCGGGCGCCGGCGCCTTTTGCGGTGGTGATCAGCTCAACCAGGAAGTTGACGTCGGCGCGCGAGGAGTCTTCCCCTCCAACCGTGACATCGAGCCCCCTATCTCGAGCATAGCCGACGACCCGCTTCACCTGCTCGAGCGCGGCGACCCGGCCGCCGCCGAGCTTGGCAGCTATCTGCACGTCGGAGCATGGGATCGAAACATTGACCATTGAGACGCCGGATTCGATTGCCGCATCGACATCGGAAGATTTCATCCGGCACCAGCCAATGATCGTGGCTGCCAGGCCGGCTTCGACAATAGCGCGGATCGCGCTAACTTCTTCATGGCCCATCGCCGGCGTACCGGCTTCGATCTCCGTGATCCCGGCCTTTGAGAGCGCGGACGCAATTGATACCTTTTCCGCTGTTGTAAAGGCCACGCCGGGAGCTTGCTCGCCGTCGCGTAACGTGGTGTCGTTCAGGACTATCTGCCTCATATGCGACTTGCCAGACAGATCTGTTCCACCGAAGGTCATGCGCGCGTTCCGCCTTTCCAGCTAAATCTGAGCAACAGTTATGCCAGCGCGATAAATGACGCAGACTGCTTAGATTAAGGCGCTTCTGCGCCGCGACTGAAATTGTCGCAAATACGACGATGCCGCAGATCTGACGTGTCAGGTGTCGACTAACCTACGGCGGATGTGGACGATGATGTCGATCCGGGAAATCTCGTGGTCCGGCACGGTCTCTGGCATCTGCGGGAGCACGAGCTTTTCGGGGATATCCATCAAAATGTCTTCGCCGACGAGATAGAAATGCGGATGTGTCCTGGTATCCGTGTCAAAGAATGTCCTTGAGCTGTCGGGCTTGATCCGGCGCAACAAGCCAACTTGCGTGAACCGGTTGAGCGTGTTGTATACGGTCGCAATCGAGAGTTTAATGTTGGCTGCGATCGCCTCGTTGAAGAGTATCTCGGCGGTGACGTGCCGGTCGCTCCTTGCGAAGAGTAACTGAGCCAACAGCACGCGCCGGCGCGTCGCGCACAGGCCTGCGTCACGCAAGCGTCGCATGCACACTGTAGCGGAATTTTCGGCAAAGCCGTCGCACGAGGCTTCGGAGAGCGCTGCTTCTGGGGCATCTGTGAGACAGTTGGCGGAGCGCGCGAGCATTGTCGATTACTCACGCCTGCGGATTATAAACGGCTTCGACATGACCGCCGCCCCCGCGCAAATGGTCGCGGCGGCGGCTCGCCATTCGGCTCTCGCCGCTCTCCTCACCGAAACAGAGGTAGAAGTCGTTGCATTGCGTACACACAGGCGTCGTGCACATCAAGAATCCTTCGTTTTCGCACAACGTGCGATAGAAGAAGCGCTTCCAGCGCATATTCTTGGTGTTCCGAATCGCCAGCGGCGCGAAATGGCGCGTCAGCAAGCGCGTCAACTCAGTCCGTTCACGTAATCCGAGGTCCTCCCATAAATGGTTCGGCTCCATCACACGCCGCGCGATCATGGCCGCCAACCAGCGACTGATCTTACCCTCGGTCGATCGCTGTCCGAGCAGGAGATCGCGGACCAAGATCTCCTCATCACAGGTCGAACCGGACTTTTCCATCGAGATGATGGCCCGCGCGGGCACGGATGGGAAACATTGCATCAGGAGTTCATTGAGCTCCTCCGCGGTCAGGCCCGTACGCTCGGAAAGCGGGCCGCCATCCATCACGGCGGCACAAAGAACTGAGGCGAGCACATGCCGGTCAAAATTGTCGTTATCCTTTATGTCGGCGTCTGCTGGATCGCAGCCAGTTAGGAGGCGGTAGAATTCAATTCCGGCATGCCGCCTGTCAGCAGGGGTCTTCCCCGACAGAGATGACATCGCATCGATTGGATCGGCTCGCGCTGCAATCACGGACAACTCCATCGGTTGGATCTTGTCAATTCTGATGCCGGCCCTTTGAAGGCCGGTACGACGGGCTATGCCGACAGCGCGGCGAGCTCGGAAGCAGTCTTGCCGACCTGACTTTCGTCGATCGGCTTCATGATGCCGTGCTCCATCAGCATGTCCTCAAGCTCGTCCATGCTGATTGGGGTTGGCATAATGCCATTGCCACGGTTGTTGTGGACCTTGGTCGCGAGATTGCGATAGTGGTCCGCCTGTTTGGACTCCGGCGCATATTCCAGCACCGTCATGCGGCGTAGCTCGGCGTGCTGGACGACATTGTCACGAGGCACAAAGTGGATCAGCTGGGTGCCGAGCTTCTTGGCGAGTGCTTCCGCCAGCTCTAGCTCCTTATCGGTCTGCCGCTCGTTGCAGATCAAGCCGCCGAGCCGCACGCCGCCTGAATTGGCATACTTCAGAATGCCCTTGGAGATGTTGTTGGCGGCGTACATCGCCATCATCTCGCCGGACATGACGATGTAGATCTCCTGCGCTTTGTTCTCGCGTATCGGCATCGCAAAGCCGCCGCAGACGACGTCGCCGAGCACATCGTATGACACGTAATCGATGTCCTCGTAGGCGCCGTTCTCTTCGAGGAAGTTGATCGAGGTAATGACGCCACGGCCGGCGCACCCGACACCCGGCTCCGGACCACCGGATTCGACGCAGCGAATATCCTTGTAGCCGACCTTCAAGACATCCTCGATCTCGAGGTCCTCGACGCTGCCGGCGCTCGCCGCGAGACTCAAGATCGTATCCTGTGCCTTGGCGTGCAGGATCAGACGGGTTGAGTCCGCCTTCGGGTCGCAGCCAACGATCAGGATCTTGTGACCCATCTCGGCCAGTGCCGCGAGCGTATTTTGCGACGTCGTCGACTTGCCGATACCACCCTTGCCGTAAAACGCAATTTGTCTCAGTGAAGACATGTTGCTCTCCATCAACCGATTGCCAATTTGTCGCGCGGGACCTACGCGAGTTTGTTTCTTTCTCAGAAACGTGGGCACACGGGCGTCGGGAAGGAGAACATCGCTCGCCATAAGCGCCGGCGTGGCCTCAGCCCTCACTCGCAGTTGCTGCATTTAAGTAGCAACTGGCGTGCCATTCGCCCCGCGTGCGTTAAGCGTTTGCCGATGCTTGGAAATAATCGACAGACCTCCGACCGGCACGGTGCTTTTGTTGTTCTGTCAGAAACAGGACAAGGATCCCAGCGGGCCGATGCTTATGGCGTACAAGCTATGCCCGACACCCGCGGGAAATCAGGTTCTTTGGGCCAGACTGGGATGCCCCGAATGATAGCGTCGCCATTGGCTTACCGCGGCCGGCGTCAGAAGCATCGGATCAAGGCGCCGTGCACGCCCGCTGTTCGAGCGAAAGCAGAGCAGCTCGGACGAGCCAGGCCTGACCTGCGCCCGAACTTCTCGCGTCGAGAGCGGACGGCTAGGTCCGCGATTGAAAGCGTTCGCTTCTCTCACTGATCGGTAAGTTACGCTCCGAGATCCGCACGACCTACCGATTCCGCTGAATGATTCACGCCTACAAAGCGACGAAAATCACAGATCCCCGGCATAGGCTTCAAAGCTGTGTGTATGGACAGCTGCCGCACAACCGCACAATACCGCAAGTACTTGGCAACTGCTGCTGATCAGTATCAGAAGTACACTCCATTCACGTAATTCTGTCCACCTCTATCGCAAGACAACCGGGTGGGATGAGTGCAGATTCGTTCATTCAGCGCCTGAACTTCTTCCGCGCGAGTGCAACGAGACATCCTTATCCGCGCCATCGCCGATGCTATGCATCGGCGTCCCTGTGGCCCGAGACGGCCGATGGCACCTTCTCCCGCAAGCGGAACGCAAGGAGCCGCTAACTCCGCGTGAGCACGATGACGAGCCGGTCGACGCGGCGGCCGTTCTTGAGGTGCGACTCGACGATCTCGTCAATATCTTCAGGAGTCTTCGGACGATACCAGATGCCGTCAGGATAGACGACCATCAGAGGACCGGAGCTGCAAAAGCCGAGACAGTCAGCTGCGGTGAAGCCGATATCGGTCAGCCCTCTCGCCTCGATCGCTTTGCTGAGTCGTTCCCACAACGGTCGAGCGCCCGCCGTCCCGCAGCTGCCGTGCGGATGGTCAGGTGGGCGCTGAGTGTGGCAGGCAAAAACGTGATGCCGGTAGAGCTGCGGGACTTCGAACTCGTTCATGCTGTCGCTCATGTTTATGTTACCGCAATGCGTTGATCGTCAAGAGTGGTGAGCTCACCCGCGCTGGAACTCTCGGCAGCGATGTCCCAATCTCGGGAAATCGTGCTTTGATACAAAGCTGCAGGATGATCGGCCATTCGAAATATGGCTTGATGCCACCTCCAGAACTGAAGTGCTTAATGCCTTGTTCGGTTAGATCGCTCATTGTGTCTTTCTTATAATTGGCTCATTTCGGCGCGGCGATTTGGAGCACGAGTGTGTCGATCAATGTTCAGGCTAACGCGGCATAGATCATCCGATACTGTTGGATGCGGCTCTTGCCTGCACAAGCTTTAGACGATCGGTGCCCACAGTCGTGTCCGGCGCCGCGCAGATTGGTCACGATCACATGCGACCCTCGGAAGCACTTCGCAGATCAAGGCCTCAATTGCCGGTCCGGCCATCACCATATCGCTCACTCCGCTGTTCACGAACACTTTCATGCAAGCACTAAACCAACTGTGGTGAGGGGCCATTGGAGGGGTTTCTCGACGCGCGATGCCAATCTGATGTCTGCCCTTGGACAATGCTGCGAAGGAACTGTCGCGGAGACAACAAGAGCATGTCGATTGCCGACATCATCTTCCGTTACGGCGTCGACCAATCCCTGGCCGCAGCCATCGTGGGCAACGAAGGCGATCGATTCTCCAGCCTGGATCTCAAAGATCACGTCATAGCGGCCACACCGCCGGCACGCGGACAGCGTTGATTACTTGATCTACGCGTCTTCGAGTACCACGGTCACGACGATCGTAAATGGCGGCCTTTCACCGGCCGCATCGCCATTTGCACGTCTTTTCTGCTGCATCTCCGCTGTTCAGTAGATCGCCGCGCCCGCGCCTATATTGATTGAGGCATCTTTCATGGTCTCGACAATGAATTCGATCTGGCTATCAGTGAGATGCGTGTGAAATGGCAGTGTCACAGCGCGATCGGCACTCTTTTCCGTCACCGGCAGATCGCCGCGGCGATAGCCGAGATCGAAATAGTGCCGTTGCAGGTGCAGGGGACAGCTGTAGGCCGCAGCTTCGACCTGCTCCACGCATAGATCCTCGACGATAGCGTCGCGGCTGGAGCGCGTGAAACGCGTCCCGAGATGGACAACGTAGAGAAACCAGTTCACTTCGGTCACATCGGGCTCGACATAGGGCGGCTTGATGCCTTCAAACGACTGCATGTGTGTCGTGTAAAGCTGTTCGATCAAGCGGCGCCGCTCCAGGATCTCATCGATACGACTTAGCTGCGTAAGCCCCACCGCAGCGGAGAGATCGCTCATCCCGGCCTGATATGGTGCAGCCGAGCCGACGGTAACGGACGCACGCTCATCCATCCGATGCGAACGGTGACGACGTAGCGCCACTGCAAGGTCGATATCATTGGTCACCACCATGCCGCCCTCGCCGCAGGTCAGAAGCGAGGGCTGGGCGAAGTCAAACACGGCGACATCGCCAAAGGTGCCGACCAGTTGGCCTTTATAACGAGAGCCGATGGCCTCAGTGGACTCTTCTAGCAGCAGCAGATTGTGCCTTCTCGCGATAGCGCGCAGCTCCGACCAGGCTGCAGGATGGCCATTAATGTTGCCGGCGAGAATGGCGCGGGTTTTTGGCGTGATGCGCTCCTCGACTTTGTTCGGTGCGAGCGTCCCGGACCAATAGTCGATGTCGGCAAATACCGGCCGCGCACCCGCCAGGCTGATGGCGTGGGCAGCTTCACGATAGGAATAGGACGAGGCGATCACTTCGTCGCCAGCGGCAATGCCGCAGGCCTTCAGAGAAAGTAGAAGGCCGATGGTGCCGCTTGCTACCGCAACAGCATAATTCCGCCCGAGATAGGCGGCAAATGCCGCCTCGAATTGTTCGGTGAGCGGGCCGTTAGAGAGCCGCGGCGAGCGCAACACGCGATCTACTGCCGCGATTTCGGCCGGGGTAATGTCAGGGTCCGACAATGGAATCAAGGATACCAATCTTGTTGGCCCCAGCTCTTCGTCGGCCTTTGCAACCCAGCCATTGGCTAGGGTTGGTCGGGTCACGGCTCGACCGTCCGCTTGGCCAGCACAATGCCGGTCGCTCGTGTCGGATCGTCCGTGATCCGCGCACAACGATCAGCGCTATCGAGCAAATGCAGGTCGAATAGCCCGGCACTGCGAAAGGGTTTTTCGGTGAAGTCGGAGGAGTCGCAGCGGACCCAATCGAGATGCGGGTACCTCTTTCGCAACGTCGCAGAGGCTCGAGCAGCATCATCGAATGACGCGAGCGTCTGCTCGATGTCCGCAATTTCGTCTGCTCCCAACGCCATCGAACGGGTCCTTATTGCCAAAACACGCGTTCCGGATCGGCGTTCAAGAGATCGGTAAGCGATGCCAGGCGCTGGTGCGTCGAGTGCAGTTTCCAGACGCAATGCTTGTGATCCTTTCGGAACAGCTGCCAGCTGGCGCTTGCCCCGTCGTGGTGCAGCATGGCCACGTCAATTATGCCGCCCTGAATGTCGATGTTGCGTGAGCAGCATGGACTTTCAATCAAGTAGCCGCCGGCAACGCCGATGATGTTCGCCGAGACATAACGATAGCGTTCTCTCGACTTAAGCGCGCGCTCGATTCGCCTGCGATCGATGTCGTTAGGGTGCGTGGGTCGCTCTGGATTTATGCCTAAGGCGGCGTGCATCGCGTCGATTTCCTAGATCAGCCCGATTTCTTTTTCGAGGCAGCCGACCACCAACCGCTCACCGAACTCAACGAGATAGATCGGCAGGTTTGCTTCCGTGTGCCGCCCGACTTGGACAATCTCGCCGATGTCACCGAGGCTGACCAGGACTCCTTGCGCTGGAGCATTGGGGAAGGACCCATCATTGATCAGGTCGAACATCGCCTTGACGCGTTGGCCGCGCTGATATTTTGCCGGGCTGGCTTCAATCATCGTGATTTTGCCTCCCGCAACGGCGGGTCCTCGACTTCGTCGCGTGGGATGACAGGATCGAGCTCCTTGCGCTTCATGCCGACCCGGTTTCCACTTTCGATGAATTCGACGCCGTAAATGTAAAACCGTTGCAGGAAAGTGCCGATCGATACGACGTAGCCGACCTCGTCCTTTTTGGCCAGGATGTCGCCGATCTCTTTGCCGGCATAGGTGCCGTCATTGCGGATGGTGCGGTTGGCCCGCACCTTCTCTCCAAAGTCGAAGAAAGGTGGCGCAGTCAGCTCGATGATGTCATCGTCAGAAACAATATTGTTCATGCCGGAGTTCCCTTGTTCTTGTCCCGGCTACAGGGCAAGTCGCGAGCGCGCGACCTCGCGCACCAGGCTATATGGATCATCGACAAGGCCTATGAGTTCGGAAGGCAGAATCCGGCTTGCTACTTCATGCCGGATACGCCAATCCGGGTCGTGGCGCAGAAGCGACAATAACTGCGCCGACAGGCGTTGAGCGACCTCCAACCGCACCAATGCGTCACGGTCATCGACCATGCTGAGCAACCATTCCTCTGGGAGGCGTCGCGCCACGGCACGACGGACCTCTGCTTCATCGTCGTGGGTCATTCCGCGGAGTAGCAAGGGCGTGATCCGCCGCGCAACGACAAGGCGCACGTAGTAATATTCATCCGAGGCCATCGGCAGCAGTTCGTCACCTTCAAGCAGTGTCGCGACCCACATCCTAACTTCGTGATGAGGGTCGTTGCGCACTTGCAGAGCGAAGCGCTTGGGCAGACGACGGACGGCGCTCCAACGCACGGTTTCATCGTGATCGTGGAGCAACGGCGGCAGCAGAAAGACGCTGGCGTATCTCGCCGCGATCGCGCGTACCTCAAAATGCGGGTGAGCGAGGTAGGCGTCGGCGAGACTCGGATTCCGATCGAAGAAACGGTCGATACGTCGGGCATAGCGGTCGTTGACGCAAGCATGCTTGAGTTGACAGCAGCCAGTGCGATTCAGAGCGATATGCCCGCAGCCGGCGCAATCGATCTGATCGCCCTGCCAATTTCTTGCCACGTCGATGTCGTCACTCATCTTCCTGCCCCATACGTTCGAGCACACGCTGGAGAACCTTGGCGCCGATCTTGTCGGTGGGATCGAGCTCCAGAAGCTTTTGAACGGCTATCCGCCCTTCCTCGGTTTGACCGAGGCGCATCTGCAAATAAGCGTATCCTTTCAGCGAAAATAGAAAGAAGCGCGGAAGAATATCGTCATATCGACCGAACTGCGCATCATGGGCGTGGACAAGGCGCCAGTCGGACGAGAGATTGTTCATCTCGGCCGCCTTGATTATGCACCGCTTGGCGACCTGGAGCGCCTCGGCGAGCTGCGCCTTGTAGAAATGGAAGCGAAAGAGCCCGATCAACACTGCCGCGTGGCCCGGGGCGAGCGCCTCGGCCTCTCGCAGATGGCCTTCGGCGACTTCATCAACGTGATAGGAGAGGCTCGCTTGCCATAGGTGGTGCTCGGCCTCGCTGGGCAGCCCATGTCCAAGCAAGGTGCTGGTGAGGAGCGCCTCGTTGATCTCGGATTGTGGGCTGAACAGAGCATCTGGCATCGCGGGTCGCCTATTGCAATCAATGGTGCGGGCGGGAGACCTGCTTACGATCTTCCAACACGAGACCTATACGCTTCGGCATATCGACGAAATCGATGGTCACACCGTCGTTCGGCAGCGGACCCTCCGTGCGCTCGACCGGGCCATCCGGGACCCGCGGCTTTTCGGGCGGGCTGACACCGCAGGCAATCCCGGAACATCCGCTCGGGCTAATCGCAAGGCAAAGGTCGCAGCCGGCGGACCCGCCGGCTTGGAGCATCATTCGGATGGCTCGCCGCACCACTCGTATATTCCCAAAGTTCATGTCCTGTCTTTCGCTCAAGCGCGCGCCTGGTAGCGCGCAAGTGAGGTGTCGACGACGCAGGTGTCGTCGACGGGGCAGACCGCCACGCATTGCGGTTCGTCAAAATGGCCGATGCATTCGGTACATTTTTTGGGATCAATCATGAATGTTCCATTCTTCTCCGCGATCGCGACGTTCGGACATTCCGGCTCGCACGCCGAACAGCTCGTGCACTGAGAGGCGATGATCTTGAACGGCATTGCTTCTGCCCTCTCTCATGCCGCGGAAATCAATGCGCCCTGGCGGATCGCAGCATCGCCGCGTTCCACATGTTTGATGGCACCACTGTTAACCCTGCCGAGATAGGCCTTGAACCAGGACAGCGTCGACCTATCGATAAGCTCATGCGCGTATTGATCGACTGGCTCAACGCCGGCCTTGATCAGGCCGGCTCTGGGACAGCCGCCAATCTTGGCGATGAACACCGCGTGGCAATCATTAATGGCGCGTATGATGGTCTCGAGCTTTCCATCCTCGGCATAGCCACCCTGACAATACAGATCAACGCGGCGATGGCCTATGAATTTGGTGCCGCCGCTAGAGAGCTCGTAGATCTGAAATTCCTTAGCGTGACCAAAGTGCTCGTTTATCAGGCCCGAGCCTTTGCTTGCGACCGCCACCAACATCTTAATGTCGCCGAATCGATCTTGGATCTGCGCAACGTCCGCGCGCATGACTTCTGCTCTGGCTGCGCGAACTTTCTCAACTTTGTCTTGATAAGCGTTGCGACTCTCGACATCGTATTTGACATTCATAGCCATGATCTTTTCGGTGGTGAACTCGGTACTGCGGTCTTCGCCGAGAAGCCCGACAGCATCAGCACGGCACTGTCGGCAGTGGCGCATCATGCGCATCTCACCCTCGCAGCTATCTTGCAGCGCCTTCAATTCGAGCGCCGTCGGGCTGCGCTGGCCGTTTAGACCGAACACGGTTCCGTGCTTGGGAGAAGAGATCAACGGCATGATGTTGTGCAGGAAGGCACCGCGCGACTTCACGGCCTTATTGACCTCGACGAGGTGTTGATCGTTGATCCCAGGGATCATGACCGAGTTGATCTTGCAGAGGATGCCGCGCCCAGTGAGCATCTCCAGGCCCTGGAGCTGGCGATCGGTGAGGATCTCTGCCGCTTCGACGCCGGTGTAGCGTTTGTGCTTGTAGAAGATCCAGGAATAGATCTTTGCGCCGATCTCGGGGGCAATCATATTGATTGTGATCGTGACGTGGTCGACATTGAGTCCGGCGATGGTGTCGATGTGATCGGGTACCGCAAGTCCATTGGTTGACAGGCACAGCTTGAGATCCGGTGCGGCCTTGTGGACAAGCTCGAGCGTCTTGAAAGTTTTTTCCGGGTTAGCGAGTGGGTCGCCGGGACCGGCGATCCCGAGCACGGTCATCTGTGGAATGGTAGAGGCGACAGTCATTACCTTCCTGGCGGCCTGCTCGGGCGTGAGCCTCTCGCTGACCACACCCGGACGCGATTCATTGGCACAATCATATTTGCGGTTGCAGTAGTTGCACTGGATGTTACAGGCTGGCGCGACCGCAACATGCATGCGCGCGTAGTGATGATGCGCGTCCTCGCTGTAGCAGGGGTGCTTTCTCACCTTCTCCCATGTCTCGGCTGGCAAATCGCCGCGGCCTTTCGGCGAGCCGCATCTAGCTGTGCCGCTTCGGTTACCGGTGCCGCAGCCCTTGTGTTCGGCAAACGCCTGCGTGATCTTGCCGATCTCGATGGCACCGCGCGATGCTTCCCGTTGCGATGGGGCATCCATCTGTCAGTTTCTCCATTAAGGTGTGAAACGCTTCCCAGGTACGGGTCTCAGCAACCGGCGTGCCACGGCAGCGGCAGGCGTCTTTCATGTCTGCGTTCAATGAGTTAACGCATCGAGTGCCGTATTGCCGCCGCCCTGTGTTGGAAAGCTGACATGCGTTGTGATTGAAACGGCACGCAGCGGTGCGAGAAGCGATGTTGATTGAAATATCGCCGCTCATTGTACTTTTGTCGGAAGGATAGCTGGTCAGATGGCTTCGAGACGCCGTGAGGGGTACTTGCGCGACTTGCTGGCCACCTAACCATGCGAGAAGCGTCCGCTAGTCCGCCAAAATGATCTGAATGGCGCGTGCAAGCGGAATTGCGAGTGGCGTCAGGCCCTGGTCAACCAGAAAGCGGCGCTCATTCTTGGAAAGCACGTCAGGTTCGACGACCGCATAGTGGACCGCGGACGAGCGCTTTAACGCCTGACGCGCATAGGTGCGCAGGAGCTGGTCGTTGAAGCGGCAGCCCAAAAACAGGAAGCTGCGGCCAGTGCGGCGAGCCTTCACCTCGTCGGGAATCGGCGTCTGTATGTCGATTTCGGTAAGCACCTCAACATAGTCGGCGTCGGAGACCAGGAAATTCCTAGCCGGAGCGACGCCACCGTGCGGCTTATAGAGGATCGTTGTCCAATTTTTTGCCAGAGAGCAATCGACTTCGGTGCCTGCGGCGTCGTAGAAGCGGTACCAGCGATCTTCACTGAGGCCGGCGCGGGTGATTCCCTGGATCTCGCCCCAATTGCTACGGCCGGCCAACGCATTTCGCATCGCGCCATCGTACCAGCTGTCAACGATCAGCGGCAGCGGCAGCGCTGCAAGATGCCGCTGTAGCTGCGTTGGCCCGATCGGCGCACTAAAGGCGTCCGCCATCATCGCTGTCACGGTGGTGCGGTGCCTCGTGGTTTCGATATACTGTGCGGAGGCCGAGGCGTTCCCTCTCGCGCGCTTTGGCAACGCCACCTTTGTACCGAAGAATGCCGCCAGTTCCTCCAGATTCATCGGCGCACTCGCGTTCGACAACTCAGCTAAGCCGGGCCCAAGATAGGGAACGACATTGCCGCTGCGAAGCCCCTCGGCGACCTTGCCGAGCATGGCTTCGGCAACCGGCCGAATAGCGAATTCGATCCGCGAAGCCGGCGCGTTCACGTCTCTTCCCTGTCGCCGCCACGCTTCTTGGCGTTGATCGTCACCGGCAAGGTTGTGTCGTTCGTCATCGGCGGCAGATCGAGCACCCAGCCGTTGGCTATTCTGATCCATCCGCCCCACAGCGTCTCGTGCTCGAATTCAACGATCGGTTCTTCAAGATCCTTCTTGGGCACGTAAATCGACAGACCGGTTTCAGGTGAACGCCGAATAATAACTTTCATGGTATAGGCTCATTGCATCAAGAGGTCGATTTTGCCCGCTTTGGTCACGTAGGTGGCCGCCCCTCTTAGTTTCGCGATGATACTCCGCAGCACGAAAAGGACATGATCAATCTCCTCGCTAGTGGTCTCGCGGGACAGCGAGAAGCGGATCGCGCCGCGTAACGAGGCTAATGGTACATTCATCGCGCGAAGCACATGCGACGGCTCCATGGAGCCCGATGCACAGGCCGATCCGAGGGAGACAGCAACGCCAGCGCTATTCAGATGATGGATAATTGCTTCACCTTCGAGATGCTCGAATGCGATATTGGACGTGTTAGGTAGGCGGCTCTCGTTGTCGCCGAGCACAGCGCAATTGCCAAACTTCAGAACGCCATGCTCCAGCCGGTCGCGCAGCGCGGCTATTTTGCCCGCCTCGCGTTCGAGCTCCAAGGCAGCAAGTTCCGCAGCTTTACCCAGCCCAATGATCCCGGGCACGTTCTCGGTGCCGGAACGTCGGCGGCGCTCTTGCGGTCCTCCGAAGATCAGCCGCCTGAACTTGGTGTCCTTGCGCACATAGAGCGCGCCAACGCCCTTCGGACCATGCAGCTTGTGGCCGGAGAGCGACAGCATGTCGATCTCCGTGGTCTTTACGTCGATCGGAATTCGTCCCACGGCTTGTACCGCATCAGTGTGGAACAGTGCGCCGACCGAGCGCGCCATTTTGGCGAGGAGCTCGACCGGAAAGATCGTTCCGGTCTCATTATTGGCCCACATGACGGAGACAATCGCGGTGCGCGCGGATAACGCGCGGCGATAGGCACCAATGTCGAGCCGTCCGGAGCGGTCGACAGGAATTAGATGACATTTGTTGCCGCGACGACCGAGCTCGTCTGCGAGGGACAGCACGGCCGGATGCTCTACACTCGTCGTGACGAGTTCGTCGCGTCGCTCCTGCACGGCAAGCGCCGAGAGGATCGCTGTATTATCTGATTCGGTACCGCCCGAGGTGAAGACGACTTCATGATCAAGGGCAGCACCGATCAGCGCCTGCACGCACCTGCGCGCCTCTCTGATGCTTTCCGCGACTTCTCTGCCTACCGCATGCGTGGACGAGGCATTGCCGAATCGCTCCGAGAAAAACGGCAGCATCGCCGCGACGACGGACGGATCCGTGCGAGTCGTCGCGTTGTTATCGAGGTAGATCGGCTGCACCGTACGCCTTCTTTAGTGTCGGGCTTTGGCGGGGCCCGCGACCGGGATCAGGCGGACGAACTCGCCCAGCCGTTCGATGAGGCGCGTCTGGATGCCTTCTAGCGTCGCACTCGCGAGCTTGCAGTAGACGCAGGCGCCGGTGAGCTGAACCATGATTTTGTTACCATCGATCCCAACAAGCTCGCAATCTCCGCCATCACGCTTCAAATTTGGTCGGATTTCGTCGAGCACAACGCGAACGATTTGCTCCCGTTCGGAAGGTTCATCGGCTGCCGATTGTCTCGTTCGTTCGGTCTCGACAAGCATCTTCTGATATCTCTGTCGTTTCTTGGTTTACCGGCCCTAGCTGAATGACTTGCCACAGGAGCAGCTCGAATTTGCGTTGGGATTCTCAAAGGTGAAGCCGGACCCTTCCAGCGCCGTCACAAAGTCAATCGTAGTTCCGGCAAGATGCTCGTGACTATTGTTGTCGACAAACACCTTAATGCCGCCTCGCTCGATCACGGTCTCATCGGGCTTCGGCTCTTCGGCAAGTCCCATCGTGTATTTGAACCCGGCGCAGCCGCCCTCTTCGACCATGATCCGCACGCCCCTCGTCCCCTGCGCTCCCGCAGAGATCGCGCTCTTCATGGCATTCTCCGCGCTCTTCGTCAGATTAATCATCGCTATCACTCACCATCAGCACCGGTTCGGGATACTTTTGGCAAGTCCCATGCCAACGATCACACTCCTGACAATGCTCGGCTTTTGCTATTGTCGTCTGTTTGCGTTGCAAGGCATGTCGGGCTTGCGACACGAGGCTTTGCGACCTGGGAGGACCCGAGCGAGACACCGTCGTGGCCGGCGCCTCATCTCTGCCTAAGCCGCACAAACGAAGCGGAGCCTTTGACTTTCGCCGCATACGTGGGCAGACGGCAAAAAATTTGCATAGGGGGGCAAAGTTGAGTTCACACGGTGCGACATCCGCGCCAGCACATCAGACGAGGAGGACTTCATGACATTGATCGACAACACCGTTCTTGGCCGGCTTGATAAGGAAGGCCGTTTGCTTAATGCGGTGCTGAAGGGTGACACCAAGACGCCCGGCCGATTCGGCTTCCGCGGCGATATCGCGCTAAGGTTCCAGGCTCAGGTCGCCGACGAAAAGCGTCCACCCGAGTATTCGATCGAGCAGGTACTAACGGTCGCGGACGAGGGAGAGACCACGATCCCGGTACTGGCCGGCTACCTTCATTCCCTTGCCTATCTTGCCGATGTCGCAAAGGTGCTGGATGGCGCATTAAGCCCGAAGGGCAGCTACTTCATGTTTTGCAACAACATTGATCTATTGGCGAAATACCGCACCAAGATCGGCGACATCACATTTTGCGTTCTGCCATGTGACGAGTCGACGGTGTGGAAGGAGATGATGGATCTCGCCGGCGTCGATAAAAACGACATCAAGAAACTCGATACTGCCGGCAAGCTCGACTATCTGCTCGATGCCGCCAAGACCGTCGACGCCTCTTATGCCGAACTCTCCTACGAGGAAGTCCTCGCCAAAATGAAGCCAGTGAAGAACCGCAACGAAAATCGCCCTGTCTGACGTTATCGCGCCAGATCTCTAAGCCGTTGGCGTGACGGGCGCGCAAGGCGCCCCGGGTAGCAGATGGCGTAATTTCGGTTCATCACTGAAGACGGCTGGCTGGAGAGCGGGCTGACTACTACGATGCCCATTACCGTCAAGGTTTTGGCGCGCCAATGAATCCCCGCCGCGAAGAAGCAGGAGCGAAGACAGGTGAAGCTCCAGCGCGCCTGCCGTTGGAGGGAGTAGATTCCAGTTGGTGGCCTCGGCAGACGCGCCCGACTTCGTGCTGTGATCCAAGGCAGATTCCCAGATGGCGGATCTGCGCGAACGTGCTTCGCTTCAAGTAAATTATCTCGGGGTCTGGTTGTAGCACCCCGCGCGGGGGAGTCAGGCGCACGGTCTGGCGCAGCTTAGGGATTACAGAGACATATGTGGGTTGCCGAACAGGAGACAGAATTGAGATGACCACGCTGGTCAAGAAAACCAACGACGGCCGCAAGCTCGAAGTCGTCGGGCTCGCAATCATGCTTGGGGGCAAGCTCGAAGCCAACGAACTCATCCAGGTCGCGAACCATCCTTACCGTCAAGCGATCCTGGCCGTAGTGCCCGAAGCTACCCATATGGCTGGTCGCGTCCCGCTGACACGCGAGGAAGCGGAGATCGTTCTTGCAGCTTTCAAAAAGGCCGAGACCGATATGCTCGCCAATCCGGCAGCCATCCACGAGCGGTTTCGGATTGCCGCGATGATGAAGGCATGTGAACAGGGGATCGAGTAGCCGGGGTGAGGGGCCATAACTTGCTTGTCGTACCCCCGAGGTTGGCATCAAGTATTCCACGCGCCGAGCTCTCCTCCGCATGCCAAATCGCTCGGGCACAGCCGCGATGACTTCGGAGAAATGACAGGACTAACTACGTCGTCGACTCGCTGATCCTAACGTCCGCGCCAGGAGGAACAATGCTACTCGCACTCTTGTTGCATGCTCCGGCGCTAACAGCTGCAGAAACCTGACCTTTTCCGCTTGCTGCTCGCAATGGCTCCGCTCAAGCAGCCGGAGCGTGGGTCTGGCAGTTGGTCGGACACACCCGGGCGCAGGCGCCGCAACCGATGCACGCACCGTCATCGCTTAGCACCATGACCTTTTTCTCGATCTCGTCATCGTCGTCTTCGAGGTCGATTATCTCGCCGTCCTCGTTGAGGCCCTTCAGCATCATGACTTCGCGGCCGCACACCTTGTAGCAGCGGCCACAGCCGATGCACTTCTTGGGATCGATGCATACCAAAAATTCCGGCCGCCAGTCGCGACCATCTCGTGTTGCAAATGACATGGTCAGGATCCGTATGTTTTTTCCTTCGCCTTGAGATCCTCGCGCTTACGCTCGAGCTCGTCGAAGGCATCGTGGACCTTTTGGGCAACACTCGGGATCGAGGTCCAGTTGACCGGCAGCTCCTCCGCCAGATCGTGGAGATCCATCTTTGCCCGGGTCGCCTTGGCCGAGAGCTTTTTGATCTCGGCCTTAAGTTCTTCAAGATCGTTCATTCGTTACCTCAGTAATTCGCAACTTCCGGGAACCTGCGGACCATCTCAACTGCGCTGTCGACGTATCTGTCACCTTCCGCGACGAGCTTTGAGAGACTATCAAAACCGAAGCGATGAACGTCGCGCAGCTGTTTATTTACGACAATGAGCCGGCCACCGATCAGCACGATGCGGCCAAAGCCTTCATGGTGCATTTTCAGCATCGGCGAGATCATCACGCCGGTCGCCCTCTCGATGGACACTGCAACGGCGTTGAAGAACAATTCCAACCGCCAGATCGTGTCCGGATCGGGATCGCCAACGATCGGCAAGGCACGGCGCTTTTCCCTATCGAGAACATAAGGCTCGAGCAGCTCGAGATCTTTCTTACCCTCCCAAGCGCCGTGGCCGTCCTCGGCGCGCCAAATCTTGACGAGCTCTCTCACAAAGGGCGCCTCCCCCGCGGGATCAGGCTCGCTCAATTCAGCCGCCTCTGTCATAGTCGCTTCTCTCAATCCTCGAAATCAAACGATCGTTCGCGGGCCTTGGCGAGTACCTTGCGTAGCCAGGGTGGCGGCGAGCCTTTCAAAACACCTTCGAGCTTGATACAGAGATCGTCGATCGCTTCAGGCTCGCTTACCTTCATCGGATGGATGTTGTTTGCGACGACGCGCGCAGCGCCGGAGCCGCCGATCGCAGCAACGTAGAGAATGGCGCAGTCTTTGATGGCTTCAATCTTCGGCGCGAGCTTGTCCTCATTACCGTCCTCACTAAGGTCGCCATCGAACTGAATAGCTTCGATCAGGCAATGCCCTTCCGGCTTAACATCATAGATGGCAATGCTTTTGGCCCAACCAAAATGTGCATCGACGCGCTTCAGATCCTGGGTGGCGAATGCGACTTTCATCTGAGTAATTCCTCTATTCGCGTCAGTTCAGCTGCGACGGAGCGACATGCAGACCCGCATCGGCGCTCCGCCAGGTTTCCGGCGTCGGCTGGCGATTGTCCTCGCGGTCAGTAATGATCAGATTGGCGAGGTCAAAGATCAGCTCGCGCGTGCCACGATAGCCAACCGTCCTCTGGTGGCCTGCGCCGAGGCGATCGAACATCGGAAAGCCGGCACGGAAGAACGGAATGTTCAGCCGTGCTGCTGCTTGGCGGCCGTGCGAATGAGAGATCAGGAGATCGCAGTCATACGCCTTGGCACGCTGCTCCAGATCTTCGAGGTCCCCGATGAGGACCTCTTGAGCCTTGACGCGTTCGAGCACCGGAGATGCCGTCGTCGTAACCGCCGCGGTCACCTGCGCGCCCATCTCATAGAGCATACTGGAGATATCGAACAAGAGGTCCGGTTCGGCCCCTATGGCGAGCTTTCGACCGCCAATATGGAAATGCGCATCCAGCATGGCGTCCGCGAGCTGGCCACGCTGGCGGCGATATTTTGCGGGCACCGGTTTGTCACTGATCTTGCTCAGGAAAGTGATGAATTCATCATTGGGGACGAGGCCACAGAGCCGCTCGAACAGCCGGAACGGCACGCCCGTCCTCGCCTGCATCGCCTCGGCCGCGCGCCTCATCTGCGCTCCAATCCCGATCGTCCAGCCCGCCTGCCCCATGGTGGCGATCTCGTCGACCCCGATCCCGCCGATCGTGGTTGGTGTGAACTCATCGGGAATGTGACCATCGAGCGAACCCGCAATGTCCGGCAGGAAGGACGCCTTTAGCCCAAAGTCCTCAAAGATTGTTCGCAGTTCGTCAAGATCGCCGGGGGTAAGATGGCAGCCAGGCAAGACATTGATGCGCGAGCAGTCACGCGGCGCAACCGCATCGGCAGGCTTGACAAGCACGTCGATCATTCGCGCCACGGTCTTTTCCCAGCCATCCTGAAATGCGTCCTTGAAATCCGGTGTCGAAACGTACACGAGCGGAAATTTTTCGAGCTGCGGATGCTTCCGTCGAACAAGACGAATGAACGCCTCGACGTCGTCGCCCTTGGTCTCGGTAACACCGGTCGAATTGATGCCAATAATTTCGGGCTTGGTGCGGTTGTAGATGTTTAGAATCGCCTGCTCGACATTCTCATAGCCGCCGAGCACGGTGGAAACCTCGCTCATCGCCGTGGTCTGCAGGGGCACCGCCTCCTTGAAATGGCGGACAAATAGGGTCAAGCCGAAGGACGTGCAGCCCTGAGAACCGTGCAAGAGCGGCATTGCGCCCCGAACGCCCAGGAAGGCGAAAGAGCCGCCGATCGGCTGGCTCATCTTGAGCGGATTGATCGAGCAGGCCTTATTGGAATTGGTAACGATAGCCATGGCCAGGAACCTGCTTCGCCATCCTACTCCGCCGCCTGCTGCATGGACGCAGGCTGGGCCGCGGTAATATCCTCGATGGCTTGCTTGCTGGCGCCACAGATGCCGGAAGCCTCGGTGTGCTGCGCGACGTCGTCGATCGCAGTCAAGCCGTGAAAGACAACGCCATCCCTGATGACGCCGACATCGACGGTTTCGCGACGGAAGGCTCTCTTAGCGCGACCGGCCTTTTCGGCGCGGCCCCGATTCGGAGTAACATCGGCGGCCGCCACATCCACCTGCAAAAGCGCCTTACTTTGCCAATTAATGTCGGGATCATCCCACGGCGCAGGCTTTCGGAGCTGATCCCATATCGGGTTGTAAAGCGCCTTGTCGATCTCTTCCATCAATTTCACGATTCCGAGATACCCCATATAGGCGTGGTAGCGCTCCTGATTGATGTCGAGCCATGGCGTTGCAGCCTTCAGGGCGACAAACTGCGACTTGCCACCGGAGAGCATGATGTCCGCTTTTGCTTCCTTGAGCATCTTGTACATTTCACGCGGCCTCAGATCCTCGATCATGTGGGCATCATGGCCCATCAATCTATGGATGCGCTCCTTGTCTTCCGTAGTCGATTTTTTCACTGAAATGCCAACGATCTCGAGCCCCGCCTCCTGCAAAGCTGAGACGACCGACCACGATTTCACGCCGCCAGTGAACAGCAGCACCTTCTTGCCGGTAAGGCGTGGCTTGAAGCGCTCGATTGCAGCCGTGGCCCTTGCTTCCTCGCGTGCGATTACGGCATCGGTTCGTTCCATCAACTCGGTCGGCGCGCCGCGCTCGATCAGCAGGCGCGCGATCTGGCGCAAAGATTCGCTGGAGTCCTGGATGCCGTAGAATGATCCTTCAAAGAAGGGGATGCCGTAACGATCCCTCATCTTGCTCGCGACATTGATCAAGGATTTCGAGCACACCATCATCGCGGCGCGGGCCCGATGTGAGCAGGCAACCTCGCGATATTTGCCATCGCCGGAGATGCAGGACAGGATGCGAATACCGAGTTCGTCGAGCAGCGGCTTGATCTGCCAGAGTTCGCCGGATAGGTTGAATTCGCCGATGAGATTGATGTCGTAGGGCGTGGTGTAGTCGGGCTCCTGCGTGCCGATCACGTATTCCAACAGAGCTTCGCCAGCGAGCTTGGCGCCAAGATTCTTCGAACCAACAAACCCCGGCGAATTCACGGGAATGACGGGCTTGCTGAATTTCGTCGCAGCGAACTTGCAGACCGCATTGATATCGTCACCGATCATCGCCGGCACGCAAGTCTGGTAGACAAAGATCGCCGAGGGATCATACTTCTCAATGATTTCCTTTATGGCTTTGTATAACCGCTTCTCGCCACCAAACACGACATCAATCTCATGCATGTCGGTCGTGAAGCTCCTGCGCCAGAGATCACAGCCTGAGGAGGCAGAGCCGCGATTGTCCCAGGAATTTCCTTCGCACGCGATCGGGCCATGAACGAGATGAGCGACGTCTGTAAATGGCTGCAGCGCAATCTTGGCGCCATCAAAAGCGCAACCTCCGGCGGCCCCGCCCGGCTGCAGCTGCTTGGTGCAGCCTTTCTTGCGGGCGGCCTCCGATTTGTTGGCGTTTTTGACGCAGTCCGCCTCGTCGAAGACGTTCTGGATGGTGGCCGACAGCGAAGTCACGGTTTTCTCCTTGCGCGGACGTTTTCTAGTGAGCACGGACGATGGCCCGACTGGTGTTTACATTCCCACCTCACGGCCGCGACAAGCGGCCATGAGGCGGTCACTCGCCCGCATCAGCGGATAATGTCGAAGCTGTAGTCGGTTTTACCTACCGCGTTGGTATTCCTGTCCATCTCCTCAAAGATCCGATCAAGTATCTTCACGAGCACATTCAATCCCCCTTGATAACCCCACACGGGATAGCGATGATGATGGTGCCGATCGAACACGGGGAAGCCGATACGGATCAGGGGTGTTCCAGTATCGCGCTCCAGGTACTTGCCGTAGGTGTTGCCGATCAGAAAATCGACAGGCTCGGTGAACAGCAGTGAACGCATGTGCCAGAGGTCCTTACCAGGATAGGCATGGCAGTCTTTGCCGAATTGCGAACTGGCGAATAGCGCCCCCATCTTGCCTTCCCAGGCCTTGTTGCCGTTGGTTGACAGGACGTGGGTTGGTTCGGCACCGAGCTCGAGCAGGAAGGCAGCCAGGCCATAGCAAAGGTCCGGATCGCCATAAATTGCGAACTTCTTACCGTGGATGTGTGCGCTGGAGTCTGCCATGGCGTCGACCAGACGACCGCGCTCCCGTTCTAGGACCTCTGGGATTTCCTTGCCGGTAATACGCGACAGCGTCATCAGGAAGTCGTCGGTCGCGCTGACGCCGACCGGATGATTAAACGCAGCGACCTGTTGGCCATGCCCCTCGATGAACGGTAGCGTTTTCTCAGTACAATATTGCTGCATGGAGATGGTCGCCCTAGCGTGGATGGCGTCTGCGGCGTCTCTTAGAGTCGTGCCACCGCCATACATGCGGAACTCACCATCAGTGGGCGTGTCGAACACATCACTATTGTCCGCCAGGATCGTGTACCCAATCCCCATCAATTCGAAGATCCGCTTTATCTCGCGGATGTTGCCCACGGTGTAACCGTCGAAGCCGCCGATGAAGTTGATCTTATCGTTCGGCTTGCGCTCAAGCTTGGGCTCAGATCCGGATTTGCCGTCCCAGAAATGTTCAATGATGCCTTTCAGGGCGTTATCATAACCGGTGACATGGCTACCGACGAAGGCGGGCGTATGAGCAAAGGGAACGTCAAACTCAGCCGGCACCGACCCTTTTTCTTTCGACGTCTTGATGAACGCGTTGAGATCGTCGCCAATCACTTCCGCCATGCAGGTGGTCGAAACCGCGATCATCTTCGGTTTGTACATATTGTAGGTATTGGCTAGCCCATCGATCATGTTATTGAGGCCACCGAATACGGCCGCGTCTTCCGTCATGGACGAGGAAACACAGGAGGTCGGCTCCTTGAAGTGCCGCGACAAATGGCTTCGATAGTAGGCGACGCAGCCCTGTGAGCCGTGCACGAAAGGCATCGTGCTCTCGAAGCCGACTGAGGCAAACACCGCACCTAGCGGCTGGCAGGCCTTGGCCGGATTGATGGTCAGCTCCTCACGCGCGAAGTTCTTCTCGCGATATTCGGGGGTTTTTGCCCATTCGCGGATACGTGCGACCTCTGCGGGATCATGCGCATTCTCAAAGAGCGCTCTTTTGTTGGCCAGCATCTGCTGGTATTCCGGACCTCGGAACAGCTCGAAATGATCGAGCACGTTTTCGGCATTCTGGGGCATCATGGCGTCCTTGTTGGATTCGTGTGCGATCAGTGACCCGGCTCGCTTATTCCGCTGCCATAAGGCTCGGACGCGGAGCGTTCTTCCACGGCGCCTTGGTCTTCTTCCAGATCGGGGAATTGATCGCCATGTCCATGTCGCGGGCGAAGATCGCGAACCCATCGTAGCCGTGATAAGGACCCGAATAGTCCCACGAGTGCATTTGCCGGAACGGTACGCCCATCTTCTGAAACACGTACTTCTCCTTGATGCCGGAACCAACGAGGTCGGGCTGAATCGTTTCGACGAAGCGCTCGAACTCGTAGCCAGTGACGTCGTCATATATCAATGTGCCGTCTTTGACGTAATGCTGGGCGGTGCGCTGATAATCGTCGTTGTGACCGAATTCGTAGCCGGTCCCGATAACTTCCATACCGAGGTCTTCATAGGCACCAATCACGTGCCGAGGGCGTAAGCCACCAACGAAGAGCATCACGGATTTTCCTGTTAGGCGCGGCCGATATTTGGCGACGACCGCATCCATCAGCGGCTGGTATTTCGCGATGACACTTTCAGCCCCCTCCTTGATCTTGTCGTCGAAGAAGCTCGCGACCTTGCGCAGCGACTCCGCGATCTTGGACGGGCCGAAGAAGTTGTATTCGCACCACGGAATGCCGTACTTCTCCTCCATGTGGCGAGAGATGTAGTTCATCGAGCGATAGCAGTGCAGGATATTCAGCTTCGCCTTTGGCGTCGCCTCAAGCTCGGCAAGGCTTCCGTCGCCTGACCACTGCGCAATCACGCGGAGTCCCATCTCCTCCAAGAGGATGCGAGAGGACCAGGCGTCGCCGCCGATGTTGTAGTCGCCGATGATGGCAACGTCATAGGGAGTTGACTCGAATCGCCGCTCTGTCTCCGGGTTGATTTTGTCGAAAATCCAGTCGCGTACCGCGTCGTTTGCGATGTGGTGCCCAAGCGACTGAGACACGCCGCGGAAACCTTCGCAGCGCACCGGCACGATGGTTTTTCCGTCATACTCTTTCGACTTTACCCTCGACACCGCCTCGATGTCATCGCCTATCAGACCGATCGGGCATTCCGACTGGATGGTGATTCCGCGGTTGAGCGGAAATAGATCCTGGATCTCGTCGATGACTTTGACGAGTTTCTTGTCGCCGCCGAAGACAATGTCCTTTTCCTGGAAGTCGGAGGTGAACTGCATAGTGCCGAAGGTATCGATACCGGTGGTGCCGACATAATAATTGCGCCGCGATCCCCAGGAATATTGACCGCAACCGACCGGACCATGGCTGATGTGGATCATGTCTTTGATCGGACCCCACACCACGCCCTTGGAGCCGGCATAGGCACAGCCTCGAATGGTCATCACGCCTGGGATCGATTTGAGATTCGATTTGACACCGCAGTCGGACTTACCAGCCTCATGCACATTAAGGTGCTTGGCACGCCGTTTGGCGGTCTTCTCGGGGTAGATTTTCAAGACTTCGCTAATCAGATCCTTGTTGCGGGCCTTGATCTCTGCAACGCTCTGGGTGGATGCCAGGCTCATACGAATATCCTTCCAATTGTCCTGTGCGCGGGCCGACGCATTCTTGACGCACGCCGAATGTGAGGTCTGCGTTACGCCGACACAGCGGCGAGCTCGGAAGCAGTCTTGCCGACCTGACTTTCGTCGATCGGCTTCATGATGCCGTGCTCCATCAGCATGTCCTCAAGCTCGTCCATGCTGATTGGGGTTGGGATAATGCCGTTGCCACGGTTGTTGTGGACCTTGGTCGCGAGATTGCGATAGTGGTCCGCCTGTTTGGACTCCGGCGCATATTCCAGCACCGTCATGCGGCGTAGCTCGGCGTGCTGGACGACATTGTCACGAGGTACAAAGTGGATCAGCTGGGTGCCGAGCTTCTTGGCGAGTGCTTCCGCCAGCTCCAGCTCCTTGTCGGTCTGCCGCTCGTTGCAGATCAAGCCGCCGAGCCGCACGCCGCCTGAATTGGCATACTTCAGAATGCCCTTGGAGATGTTGTTGGCGGCGTACATCGCCATCATCTCGCCGGACATGACGATGTAGATCTCCTGCGCTTTGTTCTCGCGTATCGGCATCGCAAAGCCGCCGCAGACGACGTCGCCGAGCACGTCGTATGACACGTAATCGATGTCCTCGTAGGCGCCGTTCTCTTCGAGGAAGTTGATCGAGGTGATGACGCCACGGCCGGCGCACCCGACACCCGGCTCCGGACCACCGGATTCGACGCAGCGAATATCCTTGTAGCCGACCTTCAAGACATCCTCGATCTCGAGGTCCTCGACGCTGCCGGCGCTCGCCGCGAGACTCAAGATCGTATCCTGTGCTTTTGCGTGCAGGATCAGACGGGTGGAGTCCGCCTTCGGGTCGCAGCCAACGATCAGGATCTTGTGACCCATCTCGGCCAGTGCCGCGAGTGTATTCTGCGACGTCGTCGACTTGCCGATACCACCCTTGCCGTAAAACGCGATTTGTCTCAGTGAAGACATGTTGCTCTCCGTCAACCGATTAATGATCTGCGGACTGCGCTCTCTCTGATCCCATCGCCTGGCGCGCCGCATTGGCAGCTCGGTGAAAGGCGATAGCCGAGCCCTTGCGTAACGACGTTTGCAACCAGCGTGCCAGCGCTGGCTCGAGGCGAAAAACGGCGCCGGTAGAGATAGATAATGGTGTTGCGGATGGGCATTGTTGCAAGTCCGACATCGGCAACGTTTGACAGAGCGGTCACACGCGCCTGTCAGAAACAAAGCAATCCTTGCTTTGTCCGGCTAACGATTTGGGTAGTTTTCCTTTTGGGCACGTCAAGGTACGGAGCTTGCTCGATGTGTATCATCAATACACCGAGGGTAACATGCACTTTGCGACCGAGGTTGATGCGAGCCGAGACCGTCCGATCGTCTTCCTGATCGAGCGTGAACAGGTAGTGCGTTCCGCGCTCGACTACATTCTGCGCGAACGCTATCAGACACATGCTTTTTCCTCTGTGAAAGCGGCGATGACCTGTCCCATAACAACTCCCGACGCGATCTTGCTGGGTATTGCTATCCTGCGGGAGCGAGGCGATGCGGTCCTGGCAGAACTTGGCAACGTCTTTGCGAGTGCTAAGATCCTGCTCATACCGGAACGGAATTCCGATCCTGTGGTACGGGCCGGGCTTGAACGGGGCGCACACGGCGTCATCCGCAAGCCAATCTCCTACGATTCGGTCTGCAGTGCCGTCAGCATAGCTCTCGGTGCTTCGGTCGTTCCTGACAAGCCATCCCGTCTCATTCGTATCGCGTTCGATAGGAGCTTCTAATCCACCCTTCGATTGGCCAAATTGCTTCGACCTGCGACCTCTTGAGTTGGTCGTGGATGGCCTCCGTTCGGCAGGAACAATCGCGCACGGCAGTCCTGGATACGGACAGCGAGCTGAAATTCGCCCTTGGGATAATCGACGCGCCACGGGTGGGCTCGGTCATGGGCAGCCAGCGACAATGGACCTCAAGCCGCCAGCCAGCGCCCATGCACCGACAATCCTTCGACTGAGCCCGTCGGCGGCGACATTTTCTTCGACATCTTCAGGCGGGGACGCATGTGTCATCGACTGGACAGACGACCGCGCATTGCGGCGTATCGCAATGTCCCTCGCACTCTGTGCACTTTTTCGGATCGATCACATATATATCGCGCTTTAGGCTGATCGCGCCGTTCGGACACTCGAACTCACATGCGCCGCAAACCGAGCATTGCGAGGCGACGATCTTGTAAGCCATGGATTGCGACTCCTAGGAGCTAAATGATGCCGTTGGATGTCCCCTTTCAAGCCGCGTGCCACATTCCAGACACTTGGAATCCCGACAACACATATGGCTGCCACGGTCGCAGTAGTCTTGCGCCCGCATCCGATCTGCGCGATGCCGCGACGAATTTGCGTGGCCTCTCGAACCCGGGCGGGTCTTCGGGTACGCCTGACCTGGCGTGGACCCAGGCAAGCGCGACGACCTTAGCCACCATTTCGGACTCCGGACCACTGGGAGTTATGTAGACAGCCATACCCACGCTGTCGACTTACCGACAACGGTTTCGCCGCTTTCGCAGTTTCTAGCTGATATCTCCAATTAATCTCACGCGACTTATCGACGTCATCCGCGTCGCAATATCACACGTGCTGCCCGCCGTTGATTGGCACTTCAGCACCAGTGACGTAGCTCGCCGCGCTCGAGCAGAGGAAGAAAATAACCTTCGCAACCTCGTCCGGCGTGCCGACACGGTGCAGCGGTATAATCGGCGCCAACTTCGCTTCAGTTTCCGGCGACAGAATATCGGTCTTGATCTCGCCCGGCGCAATCGCATTGACCCGAATTCCAAATGGAGCGTAGTCATGCGCCATTTCGCGCGTGAGGCAGGCGAGCGCTGCCTTCGAGGTCGCATAGGCAGTACCGGCGAACGGATGCACGCGACTGCCGACAATTGACGTGACGTTAACGATCGATCCGGATGCCACTTTCAATTCTTCGAACAGGCCTTGAGCAAGTAGAATAGGCGCGACCAGGTTGACGTGAAACACGCTCATCCAGGTTTCGATGGATGTTGTTAGGGAGTTCAATCGACTGCCGTCGGGCGCCTTTGGGGAGATGCCAGCATTATTGACCAGCGCGTGAACTGGCTCTCCGTTGAGCCGCTGCTTGATTTCGGTGATCGCGCCCGGCAACGCGCGATGATCGCTTAATTCTACCTGGACGTGGTTATTGATGCCCGACTCCCAGGGACATCGACTGCGATCAAAAGGTTGCCTGGAACAGGAGATGACTCGCCATCCAGCTTCCGAGAACAATTTACCCGTGGCATGACCAATGCCGCGCGAGCCGCCGGTTAGTACAAGCGTCTTCCCCTCGCCACCTCGTGCGCGCGACCTGTCGTCGTGAAACGGACAGAGCGCGAGATCCGGCACAGGGGTTGGATTAACAACACCGTCTCCATTTAATCCATGAAGGGGCAAGCGAGCTCCTTGAGACTTGGTGAGATACGCAACGCCGGCACCGCTGCAAGAAACTTTGCAACAATTAGGCCAGTGCAGGTAGATGCACGATAAGATTCTGATGTCGACTTTACGACATCATCACCGGATTGAATCAAGAGCTTATCGTCCTTCAATCCGCATCCTGCGCTGAAGAGGCGCGTGGCAGCGGACCTCACGAGTTCTTTCTGAAGGTCTTTACATATTCGCTGTGCTGCTTGAGGCGCCCGTCAAGGCGCACCAACCGCCCTATGACAACGATATTCTGTGCAGGGGCTTCCACGCATCGCAGCTTGCGAAGCCGACCGAGGCGCCCGGCGCACTTTCGCCATCTGTAAAATGCGCCGGGTCCCGCCTCTGCACCATCAGTACATCCGTGATGATGCTGCTCTGACTGACGCGAGTAGCGTGGCGAAACTGAGGCCATTGAGAGCGGCGCTACAGCGCCAAGAGATAATTTACGCAAGCGGTTCGAACGAGCTTGAATCGCACGTCGCGTGCGCTTGTATGATCTGTGATTCCGCATTTGCACGCCAATGCGACTGGCTAGTTATACCGACGCGAGAGAGCGGCCAGGAGCGCCGCCATCCTCTGCCACGCCCTAGATACTCAGCCCCCGTAAACCAGCTCCATTCGATGTCGCGTATGCGCATCCTGATGGGCTATCATACGCAAGCGAAGTCACTGAACGATCCAGCGTTGCGAGCAGAACTCCCGTGGCCTCTTTAGCAGCGGTAACTCTCCAACTCAGCGCCCACTGTGAGCGTCTGAAGGTCGAATTGGCTGACGTCATCTTTCGCATGAGAAAGCCGAACTTTCGGTGTGGCTTCGTGCGCTCGCGCAGCGTGCGTAAGCCGTAAAAGCTATTCTTTTCAGCTGCTTCACGATACGGTCGACGGTTAGCGCGGCGTGGCGCCACCATGCAGGAGCCGATTTCCCTGTCGACACACTCACGCGGCTTCCTGGGCCAAGTCGTCGTTAGCCGTTTCATCGCTATCTCCAAGATGCGTCATCAGCGGCCGTTGTCAGCGAGTGCCCCTCCGCGCAAGCGCCTCCCCTCGGAGGTGTCATCGCGTTGTGCGAAGTGTCGTAGAGGCTGCCACGCGCATTTTCGTACCGAACAACACGCGCCGAGCCGCTGGTTGATTGTCGTCGCGAAGCAACGGCATGGCGGCGGTTAAGAAAATTGGCAAGTGCGCTTGCTCTACGATCGCGAGGGCGATTGACATGGTTCGGCGTGCCCGAGGACCATCGCTCATGAACGCGTAAGCGCGGGACCTGCTGCTTCCACGCGCCCACTGCGGATTTCGGCGTACGCATCCGATCGACTATGAGCGAGCTGTCGAGCGAGCCTTCCGTTACCCATCCTTCGGCTTATCAGCCGTTGGTAGCCGGTCGCCGGAATCCGGAGAATGCACATTGGGGGTCACATCAAGCACGCACGGTAGGTAGCGGTCACGACGCCGAATACGAAATTCTAGAGCGGCATAGGCGCATCCGAAGCTGGCAAAGAAGATGGAAAGCAAAATGAGAAAGAGTGGAGCGCTTTCCTCTCTCCACAGGCACTGTGAGAACGCCATATATTGCGGCCACCTTTGGTCGGGTCGGAAGGACCTACGATATAGTCTACAATCTGACGTTACGTGCGATTCAAGCGCCTTCGGCCGCTGCGTGCAGAATTCTGCAAGAGCTTAGCTTTGGCTCACTCACTGGGGCCGCCTAAGGAAGCGTTGCCAGAAACGCACTGTCGATGTCTGGTGGACACGCCTCACTTTCTTCCTGACCAAATAAGCCAGTAGTCTCAGCTATCCATTCTGCTCCTGAATCGGCTTCACACGTTCTAACTCAGCTCCGAGCGCGCGGTACTGTCGCGGTGTCGACTGGATCTTGTTGCTCAACATACTGACTAGGCCGGGAGCGATTGGCGCATTCACGGCCTCGCCGGAGGTCAGTCTTACTCGCACTGTCCCGGCCGCGACTTCCACTTCGTAAGCTATTGCATTTCCTATCGTCGGAAACCCCCAAGTGACCGGAGCAAGTTCGAGCAAGCAGGCGGACTTTCTTGTCATCGTCCGTCATACTCGGCCCAAGCATCAGATGTTTCATAGACCCGGACGCACGACATCTGCTTGAATTTGCGATGCAATTTTTCCCAGATCCAAACGGCAATGTTTTCTGCCGTAGGATTCTCCAATCCCTCGACTTCATTCAGGCATCGATGATCGAGTTTATTGATGATTTCGACAAAGGATGCCTCCAGGTCAAAAAAGTCCACGACGAACCCGGTAACCGGATTTACTGGTCCATCGAGCTGCAGCTCGATCCGATAGGAATGCCCGTGCATGCGGCTGCACCTGTGTGTGGCCGGCACGTTAGGCAGACGATGAGCCGCCTCAAACCTGAACGCTTGTGATATTTTCATCGGACGCTCAGGTGCTTTCAGGCTAGGGGGCTCAGCCGCGGTCGAACGGCATAACAAAGACCTTGAGCAAGTTCCGCGGTCTGCTTCGACTTCAATCGACCTTGGCCGCCTTGGCATAGGTTTCCCGCGAAACCATAGGAATTGCGCCTCCACGGGTCGGATCCGCGAAGGCGCCACCCGCCGAAGCGTAGTCCTTACCAGTGCGACGCTCGAGTACGATGCCCATCGCCTCGATGTTCGGAATATCCGTCTCCCGCAACTCTGGCATCATGGGCTTGCGGGCCAGCGCCGCCTCCACGTAAGGTGCGAGTTCCTCTTCTTTACGTCGGACGCGCTCGTCTTCTCGTTCTTTCAGTGCGGGCATGACCTCTTTGGCAAACAGTTCGAGCGCCTCGCAGATATGTTCGTGCTTGTTCAGTCCGCATTGCTGGATGAAGATCATCTGGTCAATACCGACATCTGCATAGCCCATGAGGTGGTCACGAACGCTCTGAGGCCGACCGATGGCTCCCGAGCCTGGTGTCTCCTTCACGTCGTCCTTGATGGCTTGGAAGCGCCGCCACAGATTCGTACGTCCAGGACGATGGACGCCATATATCGCGTAATGTGCGATCGAATATCCGAAAAACTTGAAGCCGTCGATTCCGCGACGCATTGCTTCTTCGGCGCTCTCATGAACCATCATACCGTTGAGCACAGCAATATTGGCGTTCACCGAATGACCAATGGGCACGCATTCGTCAGACTTGATGACCTCATAGTATTCGTCGCGCCAACTTTTCGCTTGAGATGCTTCGACAAACCCAAAGACCATCGCCCCTACCCCGTGACGCGCGGCGCGCAAAATGCTGTCGCGCCTCGAGCACGCCATCCAGAGCGGTGGATGCGGTTTCTGAACCGGCTTCGGCACGATGTTGCGGGGCGGCATTTTGAAGAATCGCCCCCCGTATCCCGGATATGGCCGCATGGCCATCATATTGGCGGTTTGTTCGACCCCTTCCCGCCACATGGCGGTCTTCTGCTCGGGCTCTATCCCAAACCCCTGCATCTCAATGAGAGACGCTGATTCTCCAGTTCCCCACTCGACACGTCCTCCCGAGATCAGATCAAGCGTCGCGAGGCGCTCGGCCACCCGCGCCGGATGATTGTAGTGCGGCGAGGCAAGACAAACGCCGTGGCCAATACGGATATTCTTTGTGCGTTGTGAAACCGCACCCAAAAACACTTCGGGTGCGGACGAGTGGGAGTATTCCTCCAGGAAGTGATGCTCGACCTGCCACATGTAATCAAACCCGAGCTGATCGGCGAGCTCGATCTGCTCCAGCGCGTTGCCGAACAATTTTTGCTCGCCACCACTGTCCCAGGGTTGCGGCAATTGGTGCTCATAGAACACTCCAAACTTCATCTGCTCTCCTCTTTCGCGGGCACGGCTCGCATCATCGCACCATTGATCCCCGGGGGCCCTGCAATCCGCATTTTCGCTTCGTCTCGAGTGCTTGGAACCACCTCACTTCGCGGTTCGATCTGCTAGGAATTTTCGCGGTCCCAACCAACGAGTGCGCACCCGCTCAGAGACCACGTCTTTCGCGAGGCGAGCTATATTGCCGCTACTCCAGAAAGCCGAACTCGGGTAAAGGACGGCGCCCAAGAACGGAGCCGATAGAGATTCTGCTCTAATAGTGCGTCCGCGACACTGATTCGGACCGACGGGCAGCATCTGAACTCCTCGCGCGACTACAACATGGTCATTGTCGTGATGACATTGTTGCTGTCTGACGAGCAATCGTCGTGCCACAAGCTGGCCTGCAGGCCACGATCGAAGAAGAGAAATTGCAACGGCATGCGCCCCGCCGGGGGAACACTTCAACCCTAGTGTCTTGTTTCAGACATGGACATTTTAACGCAAGCCACAGCCAAACACGACAAATCCAAGTACCGCATTCCGACAATTTTGAGCGTACACCCTTGGGCCGACGCAGAAACGGCACGTTCATCATTCACGGCTGACATTGCACACTGTGCCATCTAGATGTCGGACGGCAGGAAACGCGGCTTAAAAGAACATGTGGGATGCAGCGGCTCAATAGCTTTAAGCCAGCATCGCATCCAAGTGGTCTTTAGCACGACACAGCGCGGGGCTAGCGCGACAAAGAGTAGGACCATAATGAGACTTCTTCTGATGTCCGCTTCTGTTCTGGCCATGTGTTTCCAGCTCTCGGAAGCATATGCTGAACAATTTTTGGTCTCGCAATCCGGAGACATGGCCTATCGCTCAGTTCAGGAAGCCGTGGACGCGTTGCCCGCACAAGGCGGTGACATTTTGATCGCGCCGGGAATCTATCGCGAGAAGGTCAAGGTCGGCAAATCCGGCGTTCACATCAGAGGCACCGGCAAGAAGCCAGGGGACACGGTGCTCGTTTACGGCGACGGCGCGATCAAGGTGGGCGGAACCGTTCATTCCGCCACTTTTGACGCATCCGGTGATGACTTCCGGCTCGACAATCTGACTATTCAGAACGACTATTCCTTGAACCCGGCCAATCCTGCTTCGCAGGCGGTGGCACTGTCCATTACAGGAGATAAGGACGTTATCACCCGAGTCCGGCTACTCGGCGCACAGGATACGCTATTTGCCAACAAGGGGCCGAACGGCCGAACAACCCGGCAATACTTTTCGGACTGCTATATCGAGGGACATGTCGACTATATATTTGGCAATGCCAAAGCCTATTTCCATCGTTGTGAACTGCACGGCATCGCCAATCAGGCTGTGGTCTATACCGCGCAAAGCAAGGACTCGCCGGACGAGGATAGCGCCTACGTCTTCGACCATTGCATCCTCACCGCTGATCCCGCCGCACGTGGCATCGCGCTCGGACGTCCTTGGCGCTCTTACGCTACGGTAATCTTCTTATCCACGCAGATGAACGCACCGATTATCACAGAAGGCTGGAGCGAGTGGGATCGCGGCAAGACCGATAGACTGAAGACGGCCTACTATGCCGAATACCGATCTACCGGTATCGGTGCGAATCCCAAAGGACGAGAATCTTACTCCCATCAGCTCTCAGACAGCGAATCCAAGCAATGGTCGCTCAAAGCGTTCTTTGGTGATGATAGGACCTGGCTGCCGAACCTATCGTCAAGATAGTAACGATGGGACGCTTTTGCACGCAGTCTACGCCGCGCCGATTCTTTGACGCAGCCATGAGTACTATCGGGGCGCAAGGCTGTTCCTGGTTTTGCTTGGTGGTTGGCTGAATGCGTTTGCGCAGCCTTCCCATGCAGTAGACGATGGCGGATTCGTCGCACCCCGCAATGGCGGCCACACCCCGGAGACCGCCGCATCTACATTTTCAACCTGCCAGACCGCGCTATCGGCAAATCGTACATCGTCCAGCGCAATCTCAAGAGAATGGCCTCGGTCGAGCCCGTGCATCACAAGCGTACCGTCACCGCCGCGCACGTGGCGCAACGCGATCTGGCGGTAGACCGGAATTTCGCTGCCGTTCGCCCGGACATCATAGCGCGTATCGAAATAGATAGGCCATCGATTGCCCCGCAGGCACACGTTCTCATAGGTCACCCTCTCCACCAGGCCGCCTCGGCTGACATCGCTCTTAATGCGCAAGCCAGACGTCGTGCCGTCCAGAGTGAGGCCGTGCACCAGTATGTCGCTGACACCTGAGCTCACTTCACTCCCGATCGACATGCCGTGTCCCCAGCCGAAATAATTGTCGACAATGGAAATATGGCGAGCGGGACCGTTGTGGCCGGCTTTGATAGCCACGTTGTCGTCTCCAGTGCGGATCTGGCAGTGAGTGATGGTCACGTCCTGGCTGGCGCCAGGATCGATCCCGTCTGTATTACGGGCATCGGCCGGTGTATCGATTGTGACGCCCCAAAACGTCGCACCATCGACCCGGTTCATTGCCACGTGAAAATTAGCAGAATTGCGCAGCGTGATGCCGTGAAAGCTTATGTCCTGAGCATGGTCGATCTGAATTAGGCGTGGGACGTTCTGGTTGCCGCCCTCAGCTTGCGCGCGCCGGGCAAGTTGCCACCAAGTCTCGCTTGTGCCGGCCATGAGCGCGCCGCCCTGGCCGTCGATGATGCCATCGCCATAGATGCCGCCCCCGTGTGTTTTGGAGAAGCTGATGAACGGCCGGCAACCGTCGCCTTTCCCTTCGATGCGACCGCAATTTCCGAAACCTTTGTCATACGCCTTCGGTTGAGCAATAGCGACTAGCGCGGCATCGCGCTCGATCCACAGGATCACTCCAGATTTCATCTCGAGGGGTCCCGACAGGAAGGTCCCGCCTGCCAAGTAAACCGCCGAGCCAGACGGACATCGAGCAATGGCATCTTGGAGCATGGCCGTATCGTTGTCACTCGACGGTACTAGGCGAGCGCAGACATGATTAGGTGCAACAGGCTCGGCGACAATGCGGCGATCTTTGGCCTGTGCGGCGGGGCCCATGGTGGCAAGCATGAGCAGCATGGCCCAATAGTGCAAACGGACGAACATCAACGATCCCTCAATTTGCGGCGCAATCGACTGATCTGCTTCAAAAGCCGAACGCCACGCCGGCTCTAGCTATCAGTCATGAACGGTTTAGGTATGTTACAGCCGTGTCCAAAGGCCAGACGCGATCGACCGGTGCCGTCGTGCTTATTCGACAGTTACCGACTTGGCGAGATTGCGCGGCTGGTCGACGTCAGTGCCCATCACAACTGCCGTGTGGTAGGCCAAAAGTTGCACGGGAACGACATACACCATTGGCGTGAAGGCAGGCGCCATGTCGGGCATGACGATGGTGACGAGCGAATCCACCGTCGCCTCGGCTGCGCCCTTGGCATCCGTCATCAGGATGATGTTGCCGCCGCGGGCAGCGACCTCCTGCATGTTGGAAACGGTCTTCTCGAACACGCGATCGTGGGGCGCAATCACCACGACCGGCACGGTTTCGTCGATCAGCGCGATCGGCCCGTGCTTGAGCTCGCCGGCGGCGTAGCCCTCAGCGTGGATGTAGGAGATCTCCTTCAGCTTCAGGGCACCTTCGAGCGCGAGCGGGAAGCTGGTGCCGCGGCCGAGATAGAGCACGTCGCGCGACTTGGCGATCCGGTGCGCGAGCTTCTCGATCTGCAGCTCGGTGGTGAGCGCGTCCGCCATCAGGCGCGGAACCTCGACCAGGCCGTGCACGAGCCCGGTCTCTTCCTCCTCGGACAATTCGCCGCGCGCCTTGCCGGCCGCGACCGCGAGCGAGGCGAGCACCATGAGCTGGCAGGTGAAGGCTTTTGTGGACGCGACGCCGATCTCGGGACCGGCGAGCGTCTGGAGCACCGTCTCACTCTCGCGCGCGATCGTCGAGGTCGGCACGTTGACGACGGCGAGCGTGTGCGCGCCTTCGGCCTTGGCGTAGCGCAGCGCAGCGAGCGTATCGGCCGTCTCGCCCGATTGAGAAATGAAGATCGCCAGATCGCCCTTGCGCAAGGGCGCCTCGCGGTAGCGGAACTCGGAGGCGACGTCGACCTCGACCGGCAGGCGCGCCATGCGCTCAAACCAGTATTTTGCGACGTAGCCGGCGTAGCTCGCTGTGCCGCAGGCTGTGATGGTGACACGTTGGATGTCGCGGAAGTCGAACGGCAGCTTCACCGGCAGCGACACGCGCTCGGATGCCATGTCGATATAGCGGGCCAG
>NZ_JBANBJ010000073.1:0-44041 GCF_059803515.1 Bradyrhizobium sp. UFLA05-125
CATGCTCAAGCGAATCCTCGCATTGCCCGGGCAGACCGTCTGTAGGAGCGGGCTCACTATCACGGTCGATAGCATAGACATGGGGCAGGCCCGCGAGCGCGATGGCCGCCATCGGCCACTACCAAGCTGGCAGGGATGCCGCGTGATCGACGCCGGTGAAATTTTCGTTATGAACTGGCAGTCGCCGGATTCTCTAGACGGTCGGTATTTCGGGTCCATTCCAGCATCTGCGGTCATTGGCCAGGCGCTTCCGATCTGGACCAAGGAGGAGTGAGCATGCCGATCTCGCTTCGTCCAGCTGCACCTCATCTGTTTAGCCGCTCCCGGCACCCTTCTTCCATCCCGGCCAATTCCTTGAACCCAGCGCACTTGGCTGGGCTTCAGAGCGGCGGCGAGGCCGACGTTTCTGTACGATGTGCCGGATAGCCGCGACAGCAGCAAAACGACTTCGGTCGCTCACGGTTGTCGTCGGCCTTACGGCCGCGTTGCCGACAGTCGAATTGCTCTCACCGGCAACAGCCGAAAGCCCACCGGCTGCGCCTTCACCGGCGATCCTGCGGATCGTCCCTTACGCGCCATTTGTGACCGAGGCGTCCCGCCGGTTTACGATCCCGGAACGCTGGATCCTTACCGTGATGAGGGTCGAAAGTGGCGGCAACGCGCGAGCAGTATCGTCTCGAGGTGCGCTTGGCTTGATGCAAATCATGCCTGCGACCTGGGTCGAACTGAGCGTCCGCTACGAGCTCGGAATCGATCCCTTCGATCTCCGCGACAATATTCTGGCAGGGACCGCGTACCTGCGTGAGATGCTCGACCGGTTCGGATCGGAAGGGTTTCTTGCTGCCTATAATGCAGGTCCCGGCCGATACGAACAGCTCCTGGCAACGGGCCATCGCCTGCCCGAGGAGACGTTGACCTACGTCCGAACAATTGAATCTGAGATCGGCATCACACGCCGAAGACCCCTGACTTCGTCAGGCGCACGCTCTCCTTCTCGGTTGCAAGATGTCGTCGCCGTACGGCCGCCGACGAGCTCTTCCGTCGGCGGTGCTTCGGCGGCGATCGCTCACCAAATTGGTCGGTCTAGCGATCTACCCGACATGGATACGTCCGCGTTGATACCTCGTGCAACGGGTCTGTTTGTGCAGTCCTCACGTTCGGGATCGTCACGATGATTGCAATCGTACTCCGTCGGATGCTGTCGAGTGTTTTCGTACGTTCGGAAGTCATAGGGAGGGAGCAGGGGATAGCCGACCGGGGATGGCAAGGGAAAAGGCCGGCCTGCGGTCCTGCCTATGTGGTTGGTTGGGCGGGGGATTTTGTAAGGCGGGTAATGTCTCCTGCCGGCGCTTTCCGCAATTCCTCGAACACAATCAATGCCTCGTGCGCCATACACCTGCGCAGGAGCAAGGTTCTCAGCCGTGACGTCACGTGACGACGACCTACGGATCCACCCCGGTCGCATCCACCACGGCAACCGTGGGGCCAAGCGCCCGAAGAGCTTTGTCGGGGAGGTGATGCGGTCCGCAAAGAGGGCGGGTCACGTCGGCAACAGTTTCCGGTCAAGCCAGGCTCACAGCCGTTCCCAATTTGGGCGCGGCCGCCGCGCGGCAGTCTCGATCCGCCTGCGCTCGAATGCCCGGCGGGTCGTGACAAAAGCACGCGTCGTACGTCACAAGGGCTCGCGCTTTCGATCGGCACCCCTGCCCAAGCACCTGGCCTATCTCAAGCGCGATGGCGTGACGCGTGACGGCGAAGACGCGCGCATGTTTGACACGAACTCTGATGCGGCAGACGAGCGCGCCTTCGCCGTACGTTGCGAAGAGGATCGTCATCACTTCCGCTTCATCGTCTCGCCCGAGGATGGCGCCGCGCTGGGGGACCTCAAGACGTTCACGCGCGAGCTGATGCGTGACGTCGAGAAGGATCTCGGAACCAGGCTCGATTGGGTCGCGGTAGATCATTGGAATACGGACAATCCGCATGTCCACATCCTCATCCGTGGGCGTGCTGATGACGGTCAGGACCTCGTGATCAGCCGCGAGTATATCAGCCGCGGCCTCCGGGATCGGGCGGCGGACCGCGTCACTCTCGAGCTTGGGCCCCGCAGCGAGCACGAGATTCGCGTAAGTCTGGGGCGGGAGGTTGATGCGGAGCGCTGGACCAGCCTCGACCGTGCGCTGCGGGACATCTCCGACGCGAATGGGGGCGTGGCAGATCTCAGGCGGAGCCTGGATGTGGAGGATCCCGAACTGCGCAGCCTGCTGCTCGGCAGGGCCGCCAAGCTCGAACGCCTTGGCTTGGCAGAGCCGGCAGGTCCCGCCTGTTGGACCCTGAAGCCCGGCCTTGACCAGGCGCTTCGCCAGATCGGAATGCGCGGCGACATCATCAAGACGATGCACCAAGCCCTCAGTGGGACCGGTCGCGAGCCGGACGTCAGCACCTTTGCCTTGCATGGCGAAGAACCAGCCGATCCGATTCTGGGGCGCCTCGTTCAACGTGGTCTCGACGATGAGCTCACAGGGTCCGCTTACGCGATCATTGCCGGTATCGATGGTCGCACGCACCACCTGCGCTTTGCAGACATTGAGATGACCGGCGATGGGTCGGCCGGCGCCATCGTCGAGGCGCGCGCTTACGATGACACGAACGGGCGCCGGCGCGTGTCGCTCGCCATCCGGTCGGACCTGACTATCCACGAACAGGTCACCGCGAAGGGCAGCACATGGCTCGACCGCCAGCTCCTCGCCAAAGATCCGCCGCTCAGCCGTAGCGGTTTTGGTGCCGAGGTGCGGGATGCAATGGAGGCCCGTGCCGATCACCTCATCGAGCAGGGCCTAGCCCGCCGGCAGGGGCAGCGCGTGCTATTCGCGCGCGACTTGCTTGCGACGTTGCGGCGGCGCGAGCTGCAGGACGCGACGACCAAGCTTGCGGCTGGAACGGGGCTTGACCACAGCTTGGCTGCTGAGGGCGATGCTATCTCCGGCATCTACAGGCAACGAGTGACGCTCGCCTCGGGTCGCTTTGCCATGATCGATGACGGGCTCGGTTTCCAACTTGTGCCATGGCGACCAGCCTTGGAGCAGCATCTTGGAAGGCAGGTGACAGGCCTCATGATGCCAGGCGGCAGGATCGATTGGGATTTTGGTCGCAAGCGCGGACTGGGCCTCTAGCGACATCGACAAGATCCTGATCCGTCCGATTTCTGCGCGGGGACCGCACAACGTACCCTTATGGGCGTCTTGTCCTTGATGTCGCGCGGGTAGCCCTGCTGCATCTTGGCCATGTCGACAACCAAAGTGCTTTGGGGCCAGATCACGCTCGTCCTTGCTATCGTGCTCATCACCACCTGGGCAGCGACGCAATGGGTTGCCTGGAGGCTGGGATTTCAGCCGCGACTCGGACCGCCCTGGTTTGAACTCGGCATGCCCATCTACCTTCCGCCCGCCTTCTTCTGGTGGTGGTACGCATACGATGCCTACGCCCCCAAAATCTTTGTCGAGGGGGCCTGCGTCGCGGCGTCGGGCGGGGTGATCTCGATCATCGTCGCCTTCGGAATGTCGATCTGGCGGGCGCAGGAAGCGCAGACCGCGGCCACCTATGGCTCCGCCCGGTGGGCACTGAAGAACGAAATCCGTAGCGCGCAGCTCTTGGGCCCAGACGGTGTCGTGCTCGGTCGCTTTGAGCGCAACTACCTTCGACACGACGGCCCCGAGCACGTGCTCTGCTTCGCGCCGACGCGGTCGGGTAAGGGCGTCGGTCTCGTGGTGCCGACGCTCCTGACATGGCCGGGCAGTTGCATCGTCCACGACATCAAGGGGGAGAACTGGCATTTGACATCCGGCTTCCGCGCCCGCCATGGAAAGGTCGTGCTGTTCGACCCCACCAACCGCAACTCGGCGACCTACAATCCCCTCCTGGAGGTACGCCGCGGGGAGTGGGAAGTTCGGGACGTCCAGAACATCGCCGACGTGCTGGTTGATCCGGAAGGTGCCTTGGAACGGCGTAGTCACTGGGAGAAGACCAGTCATTCCCTGCTGGTCGGCGCGATCCTGCACATCCTATACGCCGAGCAGGACAAGACCTTGGCTGGCGTCGCAAAATTCCTGTCGGATCCCAAGCGCCCGATCGAGGCGACCTTGCGCGCGATGATGTCGACGGCTCATCTCGGCGATGGCGGCGTTCACCCGGTTATCGCCTCTGCGGCGCGCGAGCTTCTGAACAAGAGCGAGAACGAACGCTCTGGCGTGCTCTCAACTGCGATGTCGTTCCTTGGGCTCTACCGTGATCCAGTCGTGGCGCAAGTCACGCGCCACAGCGACTGGCGGATCCGCGATCTGGTGGAGGCAAACCAGGCGACAACCCTTTACCTCGTCGTCCCACCATCCGACATCAGCCGGACCAAGCCGCTGGTGCGGCTGATCCTCAACCAGATCGGTCGACGCTTGACGGAGGATTTGAACGCCAAGGGGCGTCGGCATCGTGTGCTGCTTATGCTCGACGAGTTTCCCGCCCTGGGCAGGCTGGACTTCTTCGAGTCGGCGCTCGCGTTCATGGCGGGCTACGGGCTCAAGAGTTTCTTGATCGCCCAGTCACTCAATCAAATCGAGAAGGCCTATGGCCCGAACAATTCGATTCTCGACAACTGCCATGTCCGCGTGTCCTTCGCCAGCAACGACGAACGGACCGCGCGCCGCGTGTCGGAGGCGCTGGGAACAGCGACCGAATTGCGCGCCATGAAGAACTATGCTGGCCATAGGTTAAGCCCGTGGCTTGGTCACCTCATGGTGTCGCGGCAGGAGACAGCCCGTCCGCTTTTGACGCCCGGCGAGGTGATGCAGCTACCACCGGACGATGAGTTGATCCTGGTCTCGGGATGTCCGCCGATTCGTGCGAAGAAGGCGCGCTACTACGAAGACCCACAATTCCGCGAGCGAGTACTTCCGCCGGCTCCGTCCGGAACAGTTGATAAGCCCGTCCGATCACCCGACGACGACTGGAGCAAGCTGCCCCTGCCGGGTACCTCGCGCGACGGTCAGAAGCCACTTATTCACGGAAAGGATGGCAAATCCGCGGACGATCCGGCCAATGGCGGCATTAGGCTAGAGCCCGAGCTTCCTGAGCATGAAGACGTGGCGCCAGATCGGACGCCCGCGACGACCGAGTTCGAATTCACCGATGAGGATTCCGATGATGACATCCAGCGTGCAGGCGAACTGCGCCACGCGGCAACGAGCATAGCCCGTCAGGCGGCGATGGATCCTGATGATAGCCTTGATCTCTAGGGTGAGGCGATGCGGAGCAAGCATACATTTCGCCTACGTCCCGAACTCGCCAGCCAGCTCGCGGACTATGCCAACCGGAAGCGAGTGCCACAGGCGCTCGTCGTCGAATCGGCGCTGTCATCATTCCTGTCCCCGGACGGCTCCGAGCGCATGGAAGCGGCCCTCGGCCGGCGGTTGGACCGGCTCACCCGCCAGGTCGAGCGCCTCGAGCGCCATGTGACGATTTCGAACGAAGCGCTGGCGTTGTTCGTTCGCTTCTGGCTGACGGCGACGCCGCCCCTGCCGGATACCGCACAACCTGCTGCACAGGCCAAGGGGCGTGAACGCTACGAGGGGTTCATCGAAGCCTTGGGCCGGCGGCTCGCCCGAGGCCAGAGCCTCGCGCAGGAGATCACCTTGGACGTCGAGCCGCGTGTTCCGTCTACTGAAAAACCTGATCCCGGCTGAGCGGCCCGCCATTTCTTTCTTATCCTACGCCAGACTGCGGCATCGACGCCTGTGCGGTTGAAGCAATCGCAGGACTGTTCCTTCTGTGCCCGGCCGCCGTTGAGGCGGCTCATTCGTTCGATCGGATCTCGCCTCGCTGATTGCGAGCGCGAGCTGCACCGATCGATCTAGTTGCACGAGGAGGGGAGATTATGACGGTCGAAGTCGAACGCGACGGACAGGTCAGCCTGAGCTTGGATCAAACTGAGGCGAATATCTCCCCGATCCCGCCTCGAACCAGAAAGGTCAGCGTTCAGCTCTCCGAGACGATTTTCGAGCGCTTGGAAGCTGCAACCGGCCAGGCGGGGGCCGGGAAGAGCATGGTCGTGCAGGCCGCTCTCGAACGTTTCCTGAATCCAGCTCCGCCGACGGAAGAAATGGTGCACGAAGCCTTCCATAGGATCGGCGATCAGATTGAACGCCTGGAGAGCGAACTTGCGATCATCGCCGAGACGGTCGCGTTGCACGCCCGCTATCACGTCACGGTGACGCCGCCGATGCCGCCCTCGCAACAGCGCGACGCGTGTGTGCTGGGCTATCAGCGGTTCAAGGCCCTGGCCGAGCAGGTTGATCGGCGTGTGCGCTCGGGCCGGCCGCTGATGCGGGAGACGATCGCCAGTCTCAGTATGACCGAGCGCGACGTCCCTCCGCCTGAGCGCGATGGGGAAACCGTGTCCGGTCGTTCAGAAGATCAGGCCGACATCCTCCAGGACGCCGCTCCAGACGTGGAATCCAAGCAGACGGCTGCCGTCCAGGAGGACGGCAGCAACCGCAACTTTCGAAATTTACCAAACGCGTTCTGCTGAGCCGACCGGAAGGAGGGCAGGCCAGGTCCCGCTCGTCCCATCTGCCGCACCCACAATCCCCGAGGCAAGTGCCGCGGGGCGACTTCCAGTATCGCGGTTGATACTCGGCGTTTTTTTGCCGTTTGCGGCAGGCTACTATCTCTCCTATCTGTTCCGAACGATCAATACGCTGATTTCTGAACCTCTATCGGTGGACCTTGGTCTGAATGCCGGCAGTCTCGGGCTGCTGACATCAGTGTATTTTCTGATTTTCGGGGCCGCCCAAATTCCTATCGGAATCTTGTTGGATCGTTTTGGTCCACGCCGGGTTCAGAGCGCCTTGTTGCTGGCGGCGGCCCTAGGGGCCGCTCTGTTCGGCGCTTCGAGCGGATTCTTGTCGCTCTTGCTCGCCCGCGCAATGATTGGGCTCGGCGTCGCGGCCGCATTGATGGCTGGGCTGAAAGCGATCGTTCTCTGGTTTCCCAGAGAACGGGTCGCGCTGATGAACGGCTATATGATTATGCTGGGTGCTTTAGGTGCGGTGACGGCAACCCGACCTGCCGAATGGTTGCTGAACTCGATGGGGTGGCGCGGAATATTTGAGGTTTTGGCGACTACAACGCTCGCAGCCGCCCTCCTGATCTTTCTAGCGGTCCCGGAGAGCACGATTGCACAGCAAGCGCGGCCGGCGGGACTTCGGCTCGAAGCGATCTTTACGAATCGCCGTTTCTGGCGAATTGCACCTCTTTCGGCGAGCTGCGTTGGGGCTGCCTGGTCGTTGCAGGCGTTGTGGGCCGCGCCCTGGCTCAGGGATGTCGAGGGACTGAACCGCGAAACCTTGGTGACCCAATTGCTCGTCATGGCGATTGGCGTATGTGCCGGCGCCTTGCTGCTGGGCACGATTGCCGACCGGTTGCGAAGACATGGTATCGGTTCGGAAACGCTGCTCGCAGTGATGGCGCTACTGTTCGTCTTGGCTGAGCTCACGCTGATCCTGCGTCTACCGCTCCCGTCGATGCTGCCATGGTCAGTGGTTGCCGTCTGCGGCGCCGCCACTGTCCTCAGCTACGCGACGATCGCAGAATACTTTCCAACCGAACTCGCGGCTCGCGCCAACGGAAGCCTAAACGTCTTGCATTTCGGGTGGGCCTTCGCGGTTCAGTGTGGAACTGGACTCATACTCGAGCAATGGCCCGTTCAAGATCGGCACTATCCACTGATAGCCTACCAAGTTGCCTTCGGGTTGAGCGTTGCCGTACAGGTCGCGTCGCTGGCTTGGTTTGGCGTTTCCTGGGTTCGAGAATTAAGTGGCAGGACCGTCAGATCCCTCTTGCATCACCGCTCGCGACAAGGTGCTTCGTTTGAAGTAACCGCTCCGCCTAGCGATATCCCGATCATGGAGGCGCACGAAGACACGGAATGGTAACGTCTGTCGCTTCTATGAGGGCACAGGTCTTGAAATCGGAGGCCTTGTAGGTGCAGCGATAGGCGCCACCATCGGCTTATCGCTCGGATTCGGCACAACACAAGGCGTTGTTTTTGCGATCAGTAGAGCGGTCGCAGATAAGGCCGACGACAATGACGGCGGAGACACGATTTGCAACCTGATCTTGCACAAGCACGGTATCGCTCGGCCACGGCACGAGGAAAGATGGCGCTTGCGCCGTCGATGAAAACGGCGGAACGGGGCTCCTCCAAACCGCGAAATCTAAGTGATTGTCTTGAATCAACTTCTTAAGGGGGTGGGGAGGGAGTTCGTTTGTAGCTACGGTGACAAGCTGCGGATGACACTCCAACTACGGCAGCTCCTGGCGCGCAAGCAGACCAGAGAGCACTCCTGGGTTGTTTGGGGGTAGGACAGGGAAGGGACGACCCGGCAAGATGCCCGGGCAGAGCTTGTTCCGAAATCTTCGGCCGTTCGGAGATCTGGACCATGCGCCAAGCTGCTACATCGACGCGCGGCTTGCCGATTGTTGGAACGGTCGTTTGCGCTGCAATAACAAATTCACTGGCACGAAAAATGCTGAGCCGCCTCGGCGATGGCGAGCGCGAAGTTCGCCGGGCAGACGGAGGAGAACATGAGAGCCCAAGTATTGAGAGCGTATGACGAAAAGCTGTCCAACGATCGGTGGGTCAGCGAGGAAAAAGTGCCGGATCCCAAGTTAACCAAATCGACGGACGTCATCGTCCGTATCGGCGGCGCTGGCGTATGTAGGACTGACCTTCATATTATTGAAGGCGTCTGGAAGCCGCATATGGATCCAACCGGCGATAAACTGCTACCCATCATCATGGGACACGAAAATGCGGGCTGGATCGAAGAGGTTGGCAAGGAAGTTGAGGGCCTGAAGAAAGGTGACCCGGTTATCGTTCATCCGAAGATCACCGGCGGCACGTGTCTCGCCTGTCGCCGTGGCTTCGACATGCATGGTCCCGGCACGTTTCCGGGTCTCGATTGCAACGGCGGCTACGCAGAATTCTTATGCACCTCGGAACGAAATATCGTGCCGCTGCCGCGGACACTTGCTCCGAAGGATGTAGCGCCCTACGCGGATGCGGGCCTTACGGCCTATCGCGCAATCAAGAAGGCCACGCGTCACCTTTTGCCAGGCGAATTCTGCGTCGTTATCGGAGCGGGTGGGTTAGGCCACATCGGAATCCAATGCCTCAAGGCAATGTGTGCTGCCGACGTTATCGTGGTCGACAAGTCCGAAGCGTCGCTGAAATTGGCCGAAAAGTCCGGCGCCGATCATCTGGTGAAAGCTGACGGCAATGAAGTGGCAGCAGTGCTGGCTCTGACTGCCGGAAACGGCGCGGAAGCGGTGATCGATTTCGTCGGCGAGAAGGGCACGACATCCAAAGGCCTGGCGATGACCCGTCCGATGGGCAGCTATTACGTCGTTGGCTATGGTGAGGACATCCGTGTTCCGACCGTCGACATGGTGATTGCCGAGAAAAACATCATCGGAAATCTGGTCGGCACATGGGCCGAGCTAACGGAGTTGATGGCCCTCGCGGATCGAGGTTTGGTTGAACTCGCCACGGCCGAGTATCGCCTGGCGGATGCGAACAAGGCGTTGCACGATCTCAACGCCGGCAAGATTCATGGACGCGCTGTTTTAATTCCTTGATTCAGAAACCACGTCATCCATCGCGAGAATGCACTTCTCGCGGTGGATTTGACGGCCCTCCGTCTGTCCAGGTGACCGCACACAGACTGCTCATGTTGCGGCGCAAACGCTACGAGTGCTGGACGGGTACCCCGCGCGGTTCGCACAAAGTCTCATTTTGCGTCGTCGTCGCAATTTGCAACGCGACCGGTCTCAGGGCGACACCCGCAATCATCCAATGTCGCCCAGCTCTGTCTTCTGCTGCTCAGAAGACGATCCGAAAGAAGCCCTCGAACGATCTGGCACGGCCGTTGCACACCTCCTTGCAGGTACTCGCCGGCGAAGCGCACCGATACGGCCAAGAACGAGCCGCTTCGCCTTGAGGCGCACTTCAGAGGCAAACTCTTGCGCCTGGCGTCCGTATCCGCCGCGAGACATTGCAAGCCAACGCCATCGCTGACGCCGCACTTCGCGTGTGGTCGCGGTGCTATGTGGAAGCTCGGAGAATTATTCGCGCGATATCGACAGGAGGCCAGAATGGGCAAGAGCTCCAAGAATCCTCACCACGGTTCAGCGGGTTGCTGCGCCGTCTGCGGCGGAAAGTTTGGGCTTATTCGTTACTACTGCTGGCGCACGGCGCTCTGCTCCAGGAAGTGCGTCGCCCGGTTCAGAGTGCGCAGGGAGGCCGACCATAGATGGCTCCGCTGGTTGCGAGCCGCTTAGGTGTTCAACGATGACATAGTGGCATTGTAATGCTTCGCATTGGGAGGCGCCACATAAGGTTCATTCTGGTGAACGGCAAAACGCCATGTCCAAAAACGTTCTGCATGCTTTGCTGTGAGCCAATACATGCAAGCTATCTGAAAGAATTCAGTACCGGATTGCCCTTTTGCGATTATGATTGTTACGCCCTCTATTCCGGCCGCTGGATGTCGAGGGTTGGGCAATCAACGCACTCAGCCGGCGTGGAAGACTATCGCTAGTTCGAGCGGGCGACCAAGGAACCAGCTCGCAACGCGCGGCCGCCGGCATGAGCGAAAGAATGCCGATTGCAAAGTGCGGCCAAGTGATCAATCTAGAGGAGCGCCGAACCATTGGCCCCCGTAGGAGAAGCGCTGCCACGCCGTCGTTTCAATCTCAATGAGATGCACCAGGTCAAGAGCGCGTCATCCAACATTTAGTCTGCTGGTGATCCAGGGAAGTGCTGTCGAACCGGTTTCGATCTGCACCTATCGCCGACAAGTGCTTGCTGGCCGGATGAGAGAGGACCTTTAGAAAGTCTGTCTCTGGTCCTCTCAATGCGCCATCGATCAACAGCGAACAAAGTAATTTCGGCATCCAGGCGACCGATCGATATTGCGGCGCAAACATTGCGGTGCAAAATAGGCGCCCATACGCGTCACTGAGATTCTCATTTTGCAATTCGTGTCGCAAATTGCATCTCAGTTAGTCGCGACCCAGGCATTGTGGCCCCTCGGCGTTCGCTCATTTCCCCACTTACCCAATCAGAAATTACTCGGCGGGCCCCCAAAGACGCGCTGGCACGCCCATTGCAAAGCTCTTGGCACAACAACGCCGACTGCTCCGTCTGGGGCGAGCCGCGAAAAGAACGAGGGAAGGGGATGCTCAGCTGAAGGCGCGCTTTCATGCGGGATGGGACAATTGCGATCGGGGGCCGCTGGGTCCGAAGATCGTCCCTGATCATCGCTGGAGGGCTCCACAGTCATCCTAAGACCCTTGCCGATATCAAACGTCCGGTCGTGCGAACGGCCGCGAGGTGGCCCGTAACGCACGGGTAAGCACTGCCCGGCCCGTCGAGGTCCTGGGCAGGCGGAATATCGAAGTGGTCTCTGACCCGATCAGGAGGATAGACTAGATGTCTGGAACTTTAACACTCAACAAGATCACCGCTCAGCGCGGCATTTCCGTCGGCGAAGCTGCAAAGAAGATTGCGGATCTCGGGTGGAATCCGTCCTACGTGCAGGAAGCGATGACCTTCCCCACGGACTACAAAATCACGAAGGCGCCGAAGGATCCGATGAAGCAAGTCCTTCGCTCCTACTTCCCGATGCAGGAAGAAAAGGACAACCGCGTGTACGGCGCGCTCGATGCTGCTTTGCGCGGCGACATGTTCCGCAACGTCGAGCCGCGCTGGGTCGAGTGGATGAAGCTCTTCCTGGCGATCATCCCGTTCCCTGAGATCTCCGCTGCGCGGTCCATGGCCATGGTCGGGCGCCTTGCCCCGGGTGAAGATCTGCGCACCGGCTTCACAATGCAGATGGTTGACGAGTTCCGCCACTCGACAATCCAGATGAACCTGAAGAAATGGTACATGGAGAACTACATCGACCCGGCCGGGTTCGACATCACGGAGGAGGCGTTCGGGAAATGCTACGCCACCACCATCGGCCGCCAGTTCGGTGAAGGATTCATCACCGGCGACGCGATCACGTCGGCGAACGTTTACCTGACCGTGGTCGCCGAGACCGCGTTCACGAACACGCTGTTCGTAGCCATGCCATCGGAAGCGGCCCGCAACGGCGACTATGCGCTGCCGACGGTTTTCCTCTCGGTTCAGTCGGACGAGAGCCGCCACATCGGCAACGGCCACTCGATGCTGATGTCGATGCTGAAGGAGCCCGAGAACCATCTTCTGCTCGAGCGCGACATGCGCTACGCGTTCTGGCAGAACCACGCCATCGTGGATGCCGCGATTGGCACCTTCATCGAGTACGGCACCACCAACCGCGACAAGACCAAGGAGTCCTACGCGGAGATGTGGCACCGCTGGATCTTCGAGGACTATTATCGGACCTACATGCTGCCGCTCGAGAAGTACGGCATCAAGATCCATCATGACGACGTTCAGACCGCGTGGAAACGGCTGACCGAGAAGCACTACGTCCACAAGGTCGCGCAGTTCTTTGCGGTCGGCTGGTCAGCGAACTTCTGGCGCATCGAGGCCCAGACCGACAAGGACTTCGAGTGGTTCGAGCACAAGTACCCGGGTTGGTATGCTCAGTTCGGCGAGTTCTGGAAGTGGTACGAGAAGCTATCGCATCGCGGCCAGACCAACATACTCTTCAACAGCGATGTCGGCTATGTCTATCCGCATCGTTGCTGGTCGTGCCTGGTGCCTTGCCTGATCCGCGAGGATATCGTCACGGATGAGATCGACGGCAAGCTCTACACGTTTGCCCATGAGATCGATCGCTGGACGGCGGTTGAAGCTTTCGCCGGCGAATATGAGGGGCGTCCGACCCCGGCGATGGGACGGTTCAGCGGCCGTCGCGAGTGGGAAAGCGTCTATCACAACGTGGATATCGCCGACGCCATCAAGGATCTGGGCTTCGTGCGTACCGACGGCAAGACCCTGGTCGCCCAGCCGCACCTGCGCTTCGACGAGAAGGAAATGTGGACGCTCGACGATGTCCGCGGCCACATTCTCAAGAGCCCGCTGCTCACCCTGCGGGAGATGAGCCCGGCCGACCGAGAGACGCATCTCGCCGACTATCGCAAGGGATTCACCATCAATCCCTGCAACTAAGCGTGGGGGAAGGAGCCGGCTCCGCTGGCTCCTTCCCTGCCAATCACCGGAAGACTCGCAAGCCTTGGTTTGAGGAGGCCCCTATGGGCGCGCCCGCTAATGTCGTTCGCCTGCACCCCGTAGGCATAGAATTCGAGGTCGAAGAGAACGAAACCGTTCTCGACGCCGCTTTTCGCCAGGGCATCGCACTGCCGCATGGTTGCAAGGAAGGCCAATGCTCAGCATGCAAGTGCGTGCTTACCGGCGGCGATGTGGAGCTGAAGAAATACTCGACGTTCGCCCTCAACGAGATAGAGCGCAGCCAGGACTACATCCTGCTGTGCAGGACGCTGGCCTATTCGGATCTTGAAGTGGAGCTCCTCAACTACGATGAGGAGGTGCTGTCGAAGTCGATCCCCGTCAAGGACTTCACGGGCACAGTCACGAGCATCTCCGCGCTGACCCACGACATTCGGCGGCTCGAAATCTCGCTGGAGCAACCTCTGAAGTTCTGGGCGGGTCAATATGTCGACATCACGCTCCCGGGGGCAGAGACGATTACGCGCTCGTTTTCCATGGCAAATTCGCCGGGCGAAAGCCAAAAACTCGCATTCATCATCAAAAAGTACCCGAACGGACGCTTCTCCTCCCGACTTGACGGAGACCTCGCCGTCGGAACCGAGGTCGGGATCAAGGGACCCTACGGGACCTGCTTCCGGCGAGAAAACAAAACCGGAGCCATGATCCTGGTCGGCGGAGGATCGGGAATGTCGCCGCTGTGGTCGATCCTGCATGATCACATTCGCTCAGGCGAAGTGCGTCCCGTGTATTTCTTCTACGGGGCCCGTACGCAAAACGATCTTTTCTATCTCGATCAATTCAAGGAACTGTCCTCGAAGTATCCGGAGTTTACGTTCGTCCCGGTGCTCTCCCACGCTGTCGACGACGCAACCTGGCATGGAGAAAAGGGTTTCGTGCACGAGGCGGTCGGAGCTCACCTGCGCACTTCCGGATATGGCGAAGACGTCGACGTCTATGCCTGCGGTCCATCGCCCATGATCGAGGCGCTCACGCCGGTGCTGCAGATGAACGATGTCGAGTCTGATCGCGTCTTCTTCGACAAGTTCACACCAGCCAATAACTGAAACTTTAATCGAGATTTTCCGCGTGTCGATCCAGCAAGTGTAAAGCCACCAATGGGAGGAGAAAGACTATGACTGCCGTTCCAAGCGTTTCAGTGGGCTCCGGTGCAGCAGGCGCTGCGGTGTTTCCGGACTCGGACAGCCGCAAATATCGGTACTTCGAGCCGCGCAGCAAGCGAGCGACGCATTACGAGGACGTGACTGTCGACGTTCAGCCCGATCCGGAGCGCTACCTGTTGCAGGACTGGATCATCTCGTTCTCGAACGGGAAGGGTGCCTACACCAAGGACAACACGGCGGCGCTGAGCTCGAATTGGCATGCCTTCCGTGCTCCGGACCAGGAGTGGGAACGGACCCATTACCAGCGGCAGTCCAAGATCGAGGCGATGGTTCAAGCGGTGATCGCCAACGGCCGCAAGTCCGGCGCGCCGAAGTCCTTCGATAAGGCGTGGATCAAGATCCTGCAGAATCATCTCGGTGCGTGGAAGCATGTCGAGTTCGGGCTCGGCACTTCGCTGATGCAAGCTCAGCGCTACGGCTACACCCAGATGATCAACAACGCGACGCTGACCAACTCGTCCTACAAGCTCCGCCTCGCCCAGGATATCACGCTCTATCTGGCCGAAATCGGAATGGATATTCCGAGCTTCGACGACGCAGCCGGCAAGCACACCTGGCTCGAGGACAAGGGTTGGCAAGGCACTCGGGAAGCGATCGAGTCGATCATGGGCTCGGCCGATTACCTTGAGCAGTATTTTGCCACCAATATCGTGTTCGAGCCGCTCGTCGGCGAACTGTTCCGTAGTGGCTTCTTGATGCAGGTGGCCTCATCGAATGGGGACTTCATCACGCCGCCCGTCATCTCGGCGGCTGAAGCCGACTACGAGCGCAACCTCGCGAACACGATCGACCTGATGCATCTGCTCGTCACCGACAATCAGCATGCCGCCCACAACAAGAAGCTGTTCCAGGGCTGGGTGACCAAGCATGTGGCGCTTGCCAACAAGGCGGCCGCGGGCCTGCAGCCGATCTGGTCGCAGCCGCATTCGAAGCCGGTGCAGTACGCCGACGCCCGCGCGCAGTCCGTCGAACGCATCAAGAAGATTCTCGGCGAACTCGGCCTCACCCTTCCCAAGGAGTAAATTGCAATGTCCGTTGCTTCCAGATCTGCGACCAACCAGAACATCTTCCAGAAGATGGGAGACCTTCGTTTCGAACAAACGATTTCCCATCAGTGCGGCGTCACGATGAACGACAGCGTGGAGGCGCGTGCCATCGCCGAGTTCATGGGCAAAAAGCCGAACGTGACCGTGACCTATCAGCCAGCCCTGATCCGCATCGACGGAGAGGGCAAGCTGATCTTCAAGATGGACGAAATCAGCGAGATTCTCGGGAAGGAAATGACAGCCGAGATCTTCGAAGTGAACACCTCAACGCATTACGGCCGAATGGTTCGCATCGACGACAATACGGTGACGCTGTTCGGCAACATGGACGAGGTGTTCGAATACATCGAGTAACCGTTTCTCCCGAGACTGGGTGGGGCTGCATCCACCCAGATTGCAGCTCCACCACTTTCTCGCGCGGTCGGTCGTTTCCGACATCGATGAAAAAGCACCTATAAACTTTGGAGACTATCATGTTCATAACTCCTTCTGGCGAGGAAGTGTTCGTCATCGACGGTCACACCCATTTCTGGGACGGCAGCCCGGCGAACCAGCTCAACATCCACGGCAAGCAATTTATTGATTGCTTCTACGCCTATCACACCTCGCTCAGTCCGAAGGACAAGCTCTGGCCGAAGGAGCAGTTCGAGAAATACAGCGCCGAGCAGATGTATCGCGACCTGTTCGTCGATGGCCCGGACGATATGGCCATCGTACAGTCGACCTACCTGACGGAATTCTACAAGAACGGGTTCAACACCATCGACCGCAACGCCGAGGTGGCGAAGAAGTACAAGGATCGCTTCATCGTCAATGGCGCGTTTGATCCGCGGGACGGAGAGCGTGCGCTCGAGTACATCCATTACATGAAGGAGACGTTCGGCATCAAGGGCGTCAAGCTCTATACGGCGGAGTGGAAGGGCGATTCGCGGGGCTGGAAGCTCACCGATCCCAACGCCTATCGCTGCTTCGAGCTCTGCGAAAAGCTCGGTATCAAGAACATTCATGTCCACAAAGGGCCGACGATCATCCCGCTGGACAAGGATGCGTTCGATGTCCACGACGTCGATCACGCAGCCACCGACTTCCAGGGGCTGAATTTCATCATCGAGCATTGCGGCTTGCCGCGGCTTGACGATTTCTGTTGGATCGCGGTGCAGGAGACCAACGTCTATGGTGGCCTGGCGGTGGCGCTGCCGTTCATTCACGGCCGCCCGCGGTATTTCGCCGAAGTGATCTCCGAACTCTTGTTCTGGGTCGGCGAAGACAAGCTTCTTTTCGGCAGTGACTACGCCATCTGGACGCCCCGTTGGCTGGTCGAAAAGTTCTGGAACTTCGAGCTGCCCGAGGATCTGAAGCAGGAGCACGGCGTCGATCTCACCCCGCAGGCCAAGAAGAAGATTCTGGGTCTTAACGCCGCGCGCCTTTATGGCGTCGACGTCGAAGCACAGAAGGCGAAGCTTGCGAAAAAAGCTCACGCGGTCGCAGCGGAGTGATGAGGATGGGCGAGGTCCTCCAACATCGTGACCGAAAGACCAGCGAGGTGTGGGCACGCCTCGCAACGGTCACGGATCCCGAGCTAGACGAGTCCGTGACCGAGCTTGGGTTCGTCGAACTCGTCACCGTGCATGACGATGGCGGAGTCGACATCGTTTTTCGCTTGCCGACCTACTGGTGTTCGGCGAACTTCGCATTCCTCATGGCCGACGACATGCGTCAGGCGGTGTCAGCGCTGCCGTGGGTACGTCATGCGCGACCGCAGCTCCGGGATCACATGGTCGCTCAGGAGATCAACCAGGGCGTCAGCGAGGGGAAGTCATTCGCCGACGCGCTCAAGGAGTTTGCACCTGGAGGCTCTCTTGACGAATTGCGCGAGAAGTTTCGCCGGAAGGCGTTCGAGCGGCGACAGGAGTTCATGATCCTGGCGTTGCGCGGCCTGGGTTACGAGGATCCGGCGATCTGCCGGATGACCATGGGCACCTACGATGGGGTCGACTTCGGGCCGGGAGACGTTTCGCGTCAGAAACTGCGTTATCGTGAGCTTCTGGTTCAACGGCACCTCGCTCATCTCCCCGACGATCGCGCTTTCGTCACTTACGAGGGCGACACCATCAGACGTTACGAGCTGCCCCCGTATCTGCAGCGGCTGCGGGGGGTGCGGATCAATATGGAGTTCAACAGCTCACTATGCAGGGGTCTCCTTGCTGCCCGTTATCGCGAGCTCGGCGGGAGCAGTACGGAACGGACATCTGCATGCGGGGCTTGTGGCAGTGGTTGTTCCGCGCGGACCATCGGGCTGCATGGGGCTACCGAACAACGTACCGTCGCGCCCGCGTGAGGCGCGTCTGCGAGTGCCGAAAAAGGAGCGGTCAGCAAGTCCGCCCGACCTGACAAACAACAGACCACGTGGGGAGTAAAACGCGATGCCAAAAGTTCTGCTGCATGACGTAGAAGCCCGTCGCGCTCTTGCGCGCGGAGTCCAGAAGCTTGCCGCTGCAATCGAATCGACGCTCGGTCCGAAGGGCATGAACGCGATGGTCGACAGACCGATCGGTACGCCTATCGTGTCACGAGATGGCGTTACAATCGCCTCGGAAATCGAATTGCCGGATCGTTTCGAGAACATGGGCGCGCAGGTGGTGCGCGAGGTCTCGAAGCAGACCAACGAGGTCGCGGGCGATGGAACGACGACCGCGATGGTGCTCGCGAACGGTCTCATTCAAGGAGGCGTTGCGGCCCTGGAACGCGGCGCCAAGCCCGTGGATCTCTGTAAAGGTATTGAGCGGGCCGTCGAGGTCGTTGTCGAGACCCTGAAGAGTTCGGCAATCACCGTATCGGATCGCAAAACGCTGCAAGCGGTGGCGACGATTGCGTCGACCGACGCCCATCTTGGTGGATTAATCGCCGAGGCAGTGGAGCGCGTCGGCAAGGACGGCATCATCAGTTCCGAGTACGGGTTGACGACCAGCACGACGCTCGAGGTCGTTGAAGGCATGTCGTTCGACCGCGGCTACATTTCCCATCACATGGTGACGGACGTCGAGAAGATGGAAGTGGTGCTGGATCAGCCCTACATCCTTCTGACCGACCTGAAGATCAAATCGCCGAGCGAGCTGTCCGCGGTGCGTACGTCGGTTGCCACGACCGGGCGGCCGCTGGTGATAGTCGCTGAGGAGATTGCGCCCGAAGTCGTCGTCACACTGCTTGGCGATAGCAACCGCGGCAAGGTACTGGTGGTCAATCCGCCCGACTATGGCCACTGGCGCAAGGCGATGATGGACGATCTTGCCATCATGACCGGCGGACGCGTGATCGCCCGCGAGCTTGGAGGCAGGCTGGAAGAGGCGAACCTTGCCGATCTCGGTACTGCGCGGCAGGTTCGGGCCAGCGCGCGCGAAACGGTGATCATTCGTGGCGGTGGCGACGGTGCGGCGATCGCGGCGCGGCGCCAGCAGGTGGCCAAACAATACGACCAGGCACCACCTAATATCGAGCAAGACAAGCTCAAGGAGCGGCTCGCAAAGCTCTCAGGTGGGACAGCCGTGATTTTCGCCGGGGGTGTCACGCCAGTGGAACAGAAGCGGACGATCCAGTTGATCGACGATGCACTCAGCGCGGCGCGTGCGGCAGCCGAAGAGGGCATCGTGCCGGGAGGCGGCACGGCGTTGGCGCAGTGCGCGCCGGTGGTTGCTCGCACGCTCGGCAACGTCAATGGCGACCTGGGCGAAGGAATCAAGCTGGTGCGCGAGACGCTATCCCGTCCCGCCGCGTTCATTGCCCGAAACGCGGGGCATGATTCGGAAAAGGTCGTGGCCGACTTGCAGCGCGCACCGGCGGGTGTCGGCTTCGACGCTGCCAACGGCAAGTTCCTCGACATGGTCTCGGCTGGCATCGTCGACCCGGTCCGAGTGACATACACCGCCCTTCGAAACGCGGCTTCCGTGGCCACGCTGGTGCTGACCACCAACACGTTGGTTGCAGACGTGCCGGAGTACATCGATCCGACACAGGGGCCGGCCCTAGGCGGCGGGGCAGAGAAGCTTGGCCGTGCATGAGGCACGTGTGCGCGGTCCGTATTCCGCCGCGCCGGATCCGGCGCGCGGGACACCGTGGCCAGATACTCGGATCAATCGCAAACCTGAGCGAGCGGAGAGGGGCGGATCGGGCGCCTCGGCATCGAAATATCACCATGGAGGGGAAGTCATGCGTAAGTATGTTGCAGAATTCATCGGCACGTTCGCACTCGTGTTCTTCGGCTGCGCGACCGTGATCTTCATGCGATCCGAAGTCGGTTTACTGGGCGTGGCGTTTGCATTCGGCCTGTCGGTGGTCGCGATGGCCTATTCGATCGGGCATATCTCGGGCGCGCACCTCAACCCGGCCGTCAGCCTCGGCGTGCTCGTCGCCGGTCGAATGTCGCCGCGGGATTTCTCGGGCTACATCGTCGCACAATTCATCGGCGGGATCGCAGCTGCAGCGGTGCTGTATCTGATCGCGGAAGGCAAGGTCGGAGGTTACGACGTCGCAGCGAACGGTTTCGCCCAGAATGGCTGGGGTCAGTATGGCGTACTCTCCGCGTTCGTGTTCGAGGCGGCGGCAACCTTTCTGTTCCTGACCGTGATCCTTGGTGCAACCCAAAAGGGTGCGGCGTCGGTCTACGCGGGTTTGGTGATCGGCCTCACCTTGGTTGCGATCCATCTCGCAGGCATCACCGTATCGGGCGCATCGGTCAATCCGGCGCGCTCGTTTGGCCCTGCATTGTTCGCTGGCTCCGATGCGCTGTCGCAGGTGTGGCTCTATTTCGTGGCACCGAGCGTCGGAGCCGCACTGTCCGGTTACGTGTTCAAGGCCGGCGTGACGCGCGAGATGGTGGCGACAGCTTGAGCTCCGCGATCGCGTGATTGGGCGGTGACAATGATCTAGAACGAGCTACAATCTTGGAAGCTCCGGCATGCGCCGAAGGAGGCGGCACAACAAGCCTCCACGGCCATCCGACTGACCGGGGAAGGAGGAGACCATGGTCCACATCATTTCAAAGCGCGACGGTCCGTGCCGCGAGGGGGCCGCGGCGAAGGACTTCATTCAGAAGAACCGCACGAGGATCGACGCGCTCGCCAACCATCTGACCGGTGGGCGCTGGCAGGAGTTGCGCAATCCCACGCCTCCTCCGCAGCCCCAGCCATCAGGCAAGCTGTGGTACACGCCGCCGGGCCGTCCAAGAGAGGCGGAACCCTACGTGCGGATCAGCCTCAACGGCCGTGTCGTGATCGCGGATCTCGGGTCAGGGCGGCAACTCCATTTTGTCGGCGAACTGCGTGGAAAGGGCCAATCGCGATACTTCGCCCTGGCGACGCGGGAGAACGGGATCTTCGATCCGCTGGATGATGGAATCCGGAAAGTCCTCGCCGATCTTGAGGGCGTGAGCGTGCCCGATGAGACGTCCGAGCAGAGCTTGGAACAAGTCATCGCAGGCCGTCTCGGCCTGGATGCCGTCGCCAAAATCGCCGAATGATCTCCGTGAGCCGGGCCTATGGGAATGACGATCCCGGTCAGGTTCGGTTCAGGCCGTTTCTGCCGATCCGGTTGTTTGCCAACTTAGGTATGGTGCTCTAATGCTGACGGAAACGCTCATGGCTAAGCCGCCGTTCTCCCTGGAAGGCTACAAAATTCCGGACGCCACGGATGCGGAGCAGGGACAGCCATATGATGAACGAGAGACCAATAGGGCCTGGGAAGACTTTCTGACGTTTGGCGACCTCAAGCGCGAGAACGCGCTTGTGCGAGGTGTCATCGAGAAATCATGGCAGCGCGCCGTCAACTCCGGGGTCAATGCGCATTGCAAGGGCAGCAATCTCGTCGCCTCGCCGGACGATCTCTACGAGCTGCGTCTGAAGAATGATGACTTGCTGGGTTCGAGCGCTCAGACGTTCCGCCGCGTCGCGGAAGTGCTCGGCGACGCCGCGACCATGCTGGTTATCACCGACAGGAACGGCGTCGTGCTGGATGTGGGAGGCGATCAGCGGACGATTGACGCAGGGCACGATATTCGCCTCGAGGTCGGCGCCGCCTGGGGTGAGACGGTGACCGGCACCAACGGCATCGGCACTGCGCTGGTCACGGGAAAACCGGTCCATGTCCATGCAGCCGAGCATTTTTCGGAAGGCATCAAAGCCTGGACTTGCGTCGGTAGCCCCATTCGCAGCCCCATCGACGGCAGCATCATTGGCATCATTGATTTTTCCGGACCTCAGGCGATCTTTCACCGGCACAACGTCGCACTGGCGGTGATTGCGGCCAACCACATCGAGCTCGCGCTCTCGGAAAAGATCCGCCTTGAAAGAATACGGCTGCTCGAGGCCAGCATTTCTCGAATGCCGGGGATGGGCAGCGCGGACGGTGTGGTGATCCTGGATCGCTTCGGTCGGGTCGTTCATCACAACGACATGGCGTCGGTTCGCTGGCAGCGGATCGCGCAGTCTCGCGACTTGACCATCGGAACTCAGCTTCTTCCGAGCAACGAAGGCCTTCTTGGCAAAGAGCTGGCTAGCGGGTTGCCCGACGAATTGCGCGACCAGCGGATCGAGCCGCTGTTAGTCGACGGGGTTGTGAAGGGAGCGATGCTCGTGCTTGCATCGAGGCCACGAATGAATTCCGCTGCGCCTCAGGTGTCGCCGGCAACTCGTGCAGCCATCATGTCGGCCAAGGAAGCGATCGTCGGATGTAGCGACGCATTGCAGGATGTGGTCGAGAAGGTTGAGCGGGCGGCACTCGGCCGGACGGCTATTCTGCTCGAAGGCGAGACTGGAGTTGGCAAAGAACTGTTTGCTCGTCTCGTTCACGCCGCCAGCCAGAAGACCGGCAAGGAGCCTTTCGTCGCCTTCAATTGCGGTGCGGTCTCGAAAGAGCTTCTTGGCGGTGAATTGTTCGGACATGCCCCAGGCGCCTATACCGGCGCGACGCGAGAGGGAAAGCCGGGCCGCTTTGAATTTGCCAATGGCGGCGTGCTCAGCCTCGACGAGATCGGCGAGATGCCGCTGGATCTGCAGCCGTACTTGCTCCGCGTTCTGGAAGAGCGTGCGGTGTACCGCCTCGGCGACAACAAGCCGCGTCCGGTGGACGTCCGGCTCGTGGCGTCGACCAATCGGAATTTGAAGCAGGAAGTGGCGGAAGGACGTTTCCGTAAGGACTTGTATTTCCGGATCGGCGTTGTCAAGATCACTATCCCGCCGCTCCGCGAGCGCTTGGGTGATGTCGAGATTCTGATCGATCATTTCAACCGACAATTCGCGGAGATCTATAGCACCGAACCGCTACGTTTCGAGGCAACCGCAATGGAAATGTTGCGGCGTTATAGCTGGCCGGGGAACGTTCGCGAACTGCGCAATCTGATCGAGAACCTAGTGCTGATGACGCTCACCGGCGTGGTTACGGCCAGGGAGTTGCCTGAGGATTTCCTGGAAGCAGCACCGGCCCAGCCGAGTCCGGGCGCCTTGCAGACAGGGCATGGCACCACGAGACCCGAGGGCGAAGAGATCGCTCGCTTCGATGATATGGAGCGTCGTGCCATCGAGAGGGCCGTCGCAAATGCAGGCGGCAACATTGCAGCCGCGGCCGAAAAGCTAGGGCTCTCGCGTGCCACTCTGTATCGCAAATTGCATCAATATCGTTCACGGACCTGAGGATAGGATTGGGCATGGCGACGGTCTGGGACGGACAAAAGGGGGCAGAGGAGCCAGCCGCTGCGGCGCTCGCGTCGGAGATCGTTTCGCGTGCGGACCGCGACGTAACTTTCATGGTGCACCTGGTTGGCGAAAGCCAAAATCTGCTGGTTAGGCATTTCGTGGTGTTCATCGAGACCGAACTCGCGAAGCGCGGCATCAGCTATGGCGCGCATCCGCTATTGCGTCCTTTCATCGAAACGCATGCGCGCGAACTGACGGATTTTGTTTTGCAGGGCATTGGTTTGCGGCATCAGTTCGGTCTGCAGGCGCTTGAGACCATGGCTGGCGATCCATCGCGGTTGCTGAGGGTTGATCTATGGGACTCGCTGGAATCTCACATCAATGATGCGCAACGCCACTTTGCATCGGGCGTGGGTGGCCTGCAGCGGATCCTGGTCCAGATCGAGACTGATGTATGAGCACCGGTCCCCTGACCGTTGTCGAGATGCTGATCCAGCGGCTGCGGGTCGTTCAGGAGATATCGGCCGCCCAATCGCGCAATCTGCTCAACCGTCAGCTTAGCGGCGGCGCCGAATTCGACATTCAGGGCATCGAGCAAGAGATTGCGGCCTCCGGCAGTCCACATGAGCTCGCCAGGACCATCGCGGATGCGCGCGAGCGCTTGCGAAAGGCGAATGCGGCAATGACAGAATGCGACGCTCATTGCGCCGCGCTGGAGCAGCGTCTTGAAGAGCTAGACAGGTGGATTGCTGCTGGTAGGTGAGACGATCCGAACGAGAGGCGACGATGGATACGATGGAAGCAGAGATCGCGACGCTCTATGAATTGCTCGGGCGGCATTGGACTGTGGGTACGGCCGTTACAAATACGGCCTTCGATCCTGCGGGACAGGGAGTTGCGTTCGCGCTCGCCGATGGAGCGTTGGCGATAGCTCCGCTAACTGACGTTGAGCCGGCGCAAGATCGCTGTCGCGCGGCGCTCGACGACGGCCGGACGGCGATTTCACCGCGACGGAAACCAGTGCCGCCATTGATGAAAGTGATAATCAGCGATGCTCCGCTTCACCTCGCTCCGCTCGGGGCCTCGGATTTCGTCGCCAGTGATCACGGCCGGCTGCTTCGGGTGTCGGCGTCCGGCGTCACACGGGTGGTCTCGAGCAACGGGGCGCCTATCGATCTGATTGCCCCGGTATCGGCGCGGGGCATCCTAACAGCTTCCGGTGGGTCAATCATATTTTACAATTCCAATGGTGAGGTCGCCTGGCTGCAAGAGCGGGTCGGAGGGCATGCGTCGGCAATGGCTGTATCGCCGGATGGCCGGCGCTTTGCGATTGGAGCCGACGGCCGTCTGCTCGTCCGTAGCTTTGGGCCACGACCCGAGCCCTCCGCCTCATTTGAGTTGGGCACAGTCTCAGCCTTGTCGTGGAGCCCGGATGGGAACTGGTTGGCTGTGTCAGTCGGCAAAACTGGGATTATTTTGGTGCGTCTTGCCGATGCGCGGATCGTCCGGATTCCGACCTATCCCGCAACCGTTGCCTCTCTTTCGTGGAGCGCGGACTCCCGCGTCCTCGTTACGAGCGGAGCCTATCGGATGATCGCATGGGACGTTTCCAGCCTTGATGACGAAAGCGATCAGCCGGCGAACCTCGCTACGGGGCGCGCCCGGTTCGTCCTCGTCGAGACGGTGGATATTCATCCAGAGCGTGGTCTGGTTGCGGCAGGTTACGCCGACGGCATGGTCGCGGTCGCGAGGATCGGACAATCCGACGAATTGGTCGTCAGGTCGCCTGGTCTAGGCGCCGTCCACACCCTGCGTTGGTCTAGCGACGGCCAGCATCTTGCATTCGGAACAAGCGATGGGGAGGCGGCGATCGTGACGTTTCCTCCGTACATTTTCAAATAGTTGCCCCGGTGCCGCGCCAGAGAGCGTTGCCAGCATCATCAGGAGACAAAGTTATGACAGCTACTCGATCGCACAACGAAGCCGAAAGCAAGGATCAATTCTTTCAGGAGTTGGCGGAACTCTCGGAGCGCATGATCGCTGCGCATGGAAAGGAATTTTCGATGGGCGCTTTGGTGCTGGCCGCGAGGTTCATCGCTGAAAATAAGCCCTTTGAGCGAAGTGCAGCAACGCAGTGACGCGGGCTTCTGCTGAAGGCGAAAGTTATAGTTGGCCTTTGCGATGGCCGTTTCCGAGGATATTGGCGGTGCGCCTGATGTCACGGCGGTCTTCGTTATTCTCGCCTGTGTTCTGGGGGACGTTGTGCTCACGACGCTGCCAATCCGTTCGAGCCTCGCACGGGGCGCTCTGCTCGGCGTGAGCGCCCACGGCGCCGGCGCCGCAAAGGCTCGCGATGTTATCTGTTTGGCCACACTCGACGGGCTGCCGAAAGCGCGCTGAGCAGGCTCTTGCGGAAAGGGCGAACGTTGACCTTGCGTGCGATGTCACCCGACGTTGCTGCGATGAGATCGTTCTGCAGGACCATGATCGACGTGGGTGTATGCTCACGAGCATAGTTCTCGACCGCGCTATCAATAACCGCGGACGGGTCTGAAAGCTATGAGTTGCTTGCGGCAGCCCACTCCGCACCGTGACGTTCGAATGACCGCGGTTGGCCCATCGCGCCGTTCTCTGTCGCTAAAATCATGTCGTTCTCGGACTAAAACGAGCCTAGGTGAAATTTCTGAGTACCTCCGGCCCAATCTTTCTTTTCCTACGCCAGGCCACGAGCGTAGTCAGCCTCTCGTTGTGCTGATTGGTTTTCTGCTTTTTCTAATCCCCCTCTGAGGCGCTTGGTTTGCTTTCAGTTGTTGGGGGACAGCGGTGCCAATCCATTCTCTTCAGTCGGAGGCAATCTCGCGTGGGGCGCGAATGCTGCGTACGGCACTTGGCCCCGCCATCGCGCGCTTTCTGGAAGACCCGTCGATCGTTGAAGTGATGCTCAACCCCGACGGCAGGCTGTGGATCGACCGTCTGTCGCAGGGTCTGACGGAGAGCGGCGAAACCCTGTCGGCTTCCGATGGAGAACGCATCGTCCGGTTGGTTGCTCATCACGTGGGGCAGGAGGTTCACGCCGGAGCTCCGCGCGTCTCCGCCGAATTGCCTGAAACCGGTGAACGGTTCGAGGGTCTGTTGCCGCCGGTCGTCACCGCCCCCGCATTCGCGATCCGCAAGCCAGCGGTGGCCGTCTTCTCGCTCGATGACTACGTTGCCGCTGGGATCATGCTATCGGATCAGGCCGACGCGCTGCGCGTGGCCGTCACCACTCGTAAGAACATATTGGTCGCAGGCGGCACCTCGACTGGCAAGACGACACTGACAAACGCCCTGCTTGCGGAAGTTGCGAAGACTGCAGATCGCGTCGTTCTCATCGAAGATACGCGAGAGCTTCAATGCAAGGCACCGAATCTTGTGGCTTTGCGTACGCGGGACAGCGTGATCTCGCTCTCCGATCTCGTACGCTCGTCGCTGCGCTTGCGGCCTGACCGTATTCCGATCGGCGAAGTCCGCGGGGCGGAGGCCCTCGACCTGCTAAAGGCCTGGGGCACAGGCCACCCCGGCGGTATCGGCACCATCCATGCCGGCACCGCACTCGGCGCATTGCGCCGGCTCGAACAGCTCATTCAGGAAGCCGTCATCACGGTCCCGCGCGCCCTCATTGCGGAGACCATCAACGTTATCGCAGTGCTCGTCGGTCGTGGTGCCGATCGCCGGCTTGCGGAACTGGCCCGTGTGACCGGGCTCGGACCCTCCGGCGACTACAGCCTTTCACCAATGGGAGATCAGCCATGAGTTATCGTTCGCTTCGCGGAAGGACTATTCTTTCGATTGGAGCATTCACCGGCTACTGCCTGATTGCCCTCCCCGCGTGGGCCGCGGGCTCCAACATGCCGTGGGAGCAACCTCTCAACCAGATCCTGCAATCGGTCGAAGGTCCCGTCGCCAAGATCATCGCAGTCATCATCATCATCGTGACGGGCCTGTCACTGGCATTCGGCGACACGTCAGGCGGCTTTCGACGGCTGGTCCAGATCGTATTCGGCTTGTCGATCGCCTTTGCCGCCTCAAGCTTCTTCCTTTCGTTCTTCTCATTCGGCGGCGGCATGGTGATCTGATGGAGGGGCAGGTGACAGGATTTCTCGTACCCGTGCACCGGGCCCTGACCGAGCCGATTCTGATGGGCGGCGCACCGCGATCGGTTGCCATCCTCAACAGCACCTTGGCCGCGGCGCTTGGGCTTGGCCTGCGCCTTTGGCTGGCGGGTCTTCTCCTCCTGTTCGTCGGCCACATGGTCGCTGTCTGGGCCACCAGGCGCGATCCCGCGTTTGTCGAGGTCGTGCGCCGGCACGTCCGCATTCCCGGTCATCTCAGCCAGTGAGTCCTCCTATGATGAATCTTGCCGAATACCGACGTTCAACGACGCGCTTGGCAGACTTTCTTCCCTGGGCGGCGCTCGTCGATGAGGGAATTGTTCTGAACAAGGACGGTTCGTTCCAGCGGACCGCAAAATTTCGGGGACCGGATCTCGACAGTGCTGTGCCGGCCGAACTCGTCGCGGTCGCGGGCCGTCTGAACAACGCGCTTCGCCGCCTTGGATCTGGATGGGCGGTTTTCGTCGAGGCACAGCGGCATTCCGCAGGCTCTTATCCGCAGAGCTCGTTTCCCGATGTCGCATCTGCCCTGGTCGACGCGGAGCGGAGAGCGCAGTTCGAGGAAGCGGGCGCCCATTATGACTCGAGCTACTACCTGACGTTCCTCTACCTCCCGCCCGAGGAAGGCGCCGCGATGGCAGAGCGGCTCCTCTATGAAAATAGCAGCCGCACCGTAGGTGCGGATGCGCGCGAGGTCCTGAGCGGGTTTGTCGACCGGACCAACCGCGTCCTCCAGCTCATTGAAGGATTTATGCCGGAATGCGCTTGGCTCGATGATGAGGCAACGCTGACCTACCTACACTCCACCGTTTCGACCAAGCGGCATCGCGTGCGCGTGCCAGAGATCCCCATGTATCTTGATGCGTTGCTGGCCGATCAACCCCTGACCGGCGGCCTTGAGCCGACGCTGGGCGAAGCCCACGTGCGCGTTCTGACCGTCGTGGGATTCCCGACGGCGACCACACCGGGGATCCTCGACGACCTCAATCGTCTTGCATTCTCGTATCGTTGGTCGACCCGGGCGATCATGCTCGACAAGACAGATGCGACAAAACTTCTCACCAAGATTCGTCGTCAATGGTTTGCCAAGCGGAAGTCGATCGGCGCGATCCTGAAGGAGGTGATGACCAACGAGACTTCCGCGCTTCTCGACACTGACGCCCACAACAAGGCCATCGATGCCGACGCTGCGCTCCAGGAACTGGGAACGGACCAGATCGGTGAGGCCTTCGTCACAGCGACGGTCACCGTCTGGGACAGGGATGCCCGCGCCGCCGACGAAAAGTTGCGCCTCGTCGAGAAGGTGATTCAGGGGCGTGATTTCACCTGCATGATTGAGACGGTAAATGCGGTCGAGGCATGGCTCGGCAGCCTGCCGGGACACGTCTACGCCAACGTCCGCCAGCCCCCGGTCTCGACCCTGAACCTGGCGCATATGATTCCGCTCTCGGCGGTATGGGCGGGGGAGGCGAGGGACCATCACTTCAAGGCGCCGCCTCTATTCTTCGGTAGGACGGAGGGATCGACCCCGTTTCGGTTCTCCCTCCACGTCGGCGATGTCGGGCACACCCTGGTCGTCGGCCCGACGGGCGCCGGCAAGTCGGTGCTGCTGGCGCTAATGGCCCTGCAGTTCCAGCGCTATCCGGGTTCGCAGATCTTCGCTTTCGATTTCGGCGGATCGATCCGGGCGGCCGCGATTGCCATGGGTGGTGACTGGCACGATCTTGGCGGCGCCGTTGCCGGAGAGGTCTCCGAGTTCGTTTCCCTTCAGCCGCTCGCGAGAATTGACGATCCCGCTGAGCGCGGCTGGGCGGCCGAATGGATCTTTTCGATCCTGACCCGCGAACGGATCGAAGTCACACCTGAGGTCAAGGATCACGTCTGGTCGGCCCTGACGTCGCTGGCCTCAGCCCCGCTTCCGGAACGAACCCTCACAGGTCTTTCCGTGCTGTTGCAGTCGAATCCCTTGAAGCGGGCGCTCCAGCCCTATTGCCTGGGCGGTCCCTATGACCGATTGCTCGATGCCGAAAGTGAGCGATTGGGCGAGTCCTCGGTTCAGGTCTTCGAAACCGACGGATTGATCGGTACGGCGGTCGCGCCAGCCGTCCTGTCGTACCTATTTCACCGGATCGAGGATCGTTTCGATGGCCGGCCGACCTTGCTCATCATCGATGAAGGGTGGCTCGCGCTCGATGACGCCGAGTTTGCCGGCAAACTTCGCGAGTGGTTGAAGACACTGCGCAAGAAGAATGCGTCCGTCATTTTCGCAACTCAGTCGCTGGCCGACATCGACGGCTCGGGAATCGCACCCGTCATCATCGAGAGCTGTCCGACCCGGATCCTGCTCCCCAATGACCGCGCCATCGAGCCACAGATCACGGCGATCTATCGCCGCTTTGGGCTGAACGACCGCCAGATTGAGATCCTCGCCCGTGCGACACCGAAGCGGGACTACTACTGCCAGTCGCGTCGCGGCAACCGCCTTTTTGAACTCGGCCTTGGTGAGGTCGCCTTGGCGTTCGCGGCGGCCTCCTCGAAAGCCGATCAGGCGCTGATCGAGAAGGTGCTGGTCGAAGAGGGCGGCGAGAACTTTGTGTCTGGCTGGCTGAGAGCCCGAGACATCAGATGGGCCTGCGATCTCATCCCACATCTCACCAACCTGGAGGCGTCCTCATGAGTCTCCTCCGTCGTTTCGTAGCGGCTGGCGCCATCGCTATCGTTCTCGCCAGCAGCCCCAAGCCGACGTCGGCGCAATGGATCGTGTTCGATCCCAACAATTATGCGCAGAACGTACTGACTGCCGCACGCGCCTTGCAGCAGATCAACAACCAGATCACGTCATTGCAAAATCAGGCGCAGATGCTGATCAACCAGGGAAAGAACCTGGCGACCCTGCCGCTCTCGTCCCTGTTACAGCTCGAGCAATCGATCCTGCGGACTCAGCATTTGCTCGGGCAGGCTCAGCGCATTGCCTACGATATTCAGCAGATCGATCGGGCATTCTCGACGACCTACGCGCCGGCGTCGCCAAGCTCGTCGGACCAGGCCTTGGTCGCCAATGCACAAACGCGCTGGCAGAACGCGGTCGCGGGCCTGCAGGACGCGATGCGGGTGCAGGCCACCGTCGTCGGCAATCTCGACACTAGCCGAATCCAAATGTCGGCGCTCGTGACCGCAAGCCAAGGTGCGACCGGTGCACTCCAGGCAAGTCAAGCAGGTAACCAACTCCTTGGATTGCAGGCCCAGCAGCTCACCGATCTCACCGCCGTCGTTGCCGCACAGGGACGAGCTCAGAGCCTGGAGTCGGCGCAGCGCGCCGTGGCGCAGGACCAGGGCAGGGAGCAACTCCGCCGCTTCCTGACGTCGGGCCAAGGTTATCAACCCGCAACCGTGCAGATGTTTCACTGATGATCACAGATAGATTCAACCGCATTCCGATCGGGATAGCCGCGTTGCTCTTCACCGTGGCCGTCGGCGCCTGCGCAATCCAGTTGCGCGGCGGCGCGGATCAGACCACCGCTGCTGAATCGGCTACCCAGGAAAACGATCCTCTCGCATCCAAGCTCGCCCAGTGCCGTACCGTCAACTACGAGCAGAAAGATACATTGCTCGAATGTCGGAAGGTCTGGGCCGAGAAACAGCGCCAATTCCTGAGCCAGAGAGAGGGCGGTGCACGGCAAGTGATTGATGGAGCCTCGGCTAACAGCCCGAGTCCGCAATCACCGAAGGATGAAGGCCGCTTACCGTCTGGCTACCCCTCCGTGCCGACGCTAGGGGGCAACGAGCGATGAACAGCACCGGTGTCATCGACCAGTTCCTGGAAACCTTCACCCGCTACATCGACTCGGGATTTGGGCTGCTCGGCGGTGAGGTCGGCTATCTCGCGACCACGCTCGCGGCGATCGATATCGCGCTGGCTGGGCTGTTCTGGTCCTGGGGCGGCGATGAGGACATTGTCGCTCGCCTCGTCAAGAAGACCCTGTTCGTTGGCGTCTTCGCCTATCTCATCGGCAATTGGAATAGCCTCGCGCGGATCGTGTTCGAAAGCTTTGCGGGCCTAGGTCTAAAAGCCTCCGGCACAAGCCTTTCGTCCTCGGATTTCTTGCGTCCCGGCCGGATTGCGCAGGTGGGTCTCGACGCGGGGAGGCCGATCCTAGAATCCATCTCCGGCCTGATGGGCTATGTCAGCTTCTTCGAGAACTTCGTCCAGATCGTCGTTCTGTTGTTCGCCTGGATCGTGGTCCTGCTCGCCTTTTTCATCCTGGCGATCCAGCTCTTCGTCACCCTGATCGAGTTCAAGCTGACGACGCTTGCAGGCTTCGTGCTGATTCCCTTTGGCCTTTTCGGGAAAACGGCCTTTGCCGCGGAGCGGGTCCTCGGCAACGTGATCTCTTCCGGCGTCAAGGTTCTGGTGCTGGCGGTGATCGTCGGCATCGGCTCGACGCTTTTTGCGCAGTTCACGGCGGGATTCGGCGGCAACCAGCCGACCATTGAAAATGCGATGGCACTGGTGTTGGGGGCGCTCTCATTGCTTGGTCTCGGCATCTTCGGACCCGGCATCGCCAACGGGATCGTTTCTGGCGGACCACAACTCGGCGCAGGTAGCGCTGTCGGCACCGGCTTGGCTGCCGGTGGCGTGGTTGCGGCCGGAGCCGCGCTCGCGGCCGGTGGAGCCGCCCTGGCCGGAAGTGCCGTTGGGGGAGGCCGCGCCATCGCGGGTGCTACCTTGAGCGCCTTCCGTGCAGGAGGTCTATCCGGCGCCACGGGCGCAACTACGTCCGCTTCAGCCAGCCCCCTACGCTCTGCTGTCGTCCACTCCGGTGGACCGGGCGGCAGCGCGGGTGGTGGCGATTCAGCGTCCTCCGAAAGAGCGCCCGCGTGGGTTCGCCGCATGAAACGGACCCAGACCATCAGTCACGGAGCCTCAAGCGCCACGCAGGCGGTACGCGCTGGCGACCACGGCGGAGGCGGCGCGTCCGTCGATCTCTCACAGGGCGAGAGCTAATTCCTGCGATCACCCATCTGCCGCTCCCATTCATCTCCAGAGGTCAAAGCATGTTCAAACGATCGGCCGTCCACTATGGCCGCACGCCTGCACCGGTCACGCCCTATCAACGAGCAGCTCAGGTCTGGGACGACCGCATCGGCTCGGCGCGAATCCAGGCCAGAAACTGGCGTCTGATGGCATTCGGCTCTCTGTTTCTCTCCGCCGGCTTCGCCGCTGCGCTTGCTTGGGAGTCAGCACGGGGCACCATCACTCCTTGGGTAGTCGAGGTGGATCATCTAGGCGAAGTGCGAGCCGTCGCACCCGCTGATGCTTCCTACCAACCCAGCGATCCTCAGATCGCTTTTCATCTGTCTCGCTTCATCGAAAATGTTCGCGGTCTCCCCATGGACGCGATCGTGCTGCGCGAGGATTGGCTCCGCGCCTACGACTTCACGACGGACCGCGGAGCTGCAGCTCTCAATGACTACGCGCGCAACAACGATCCCTTCGTCAAGGTTGGGAAGACGCAGGTGGCCGTCGAGGTCTCCAGCGTCATCAGGGCCTCACCCGACAGCTTCCGCCTGGCCTGGATCGAACGACGCTATGAAAATGGCCAGCTAGCTGCCTCGGAGCGGTGGAGCGCAATTCTCACGATCGTCTTGGAGCCTCCTCGCGACGTCGATCGCCTGCGTAAGAATCCCCTTGGCATCTACGTCAACGCAATCAACTGGTCGAAGGAGCTGGGATGAGCATGCCCACCAATTGTCAAACATCAGGGATGTTGCGGCGCAGCTTGGCGCCAACTCTTTTGGTCTCGGTCTTGGCGCTCGGCGGGTGTACCACCTTCAAGCCTCCGCAGATCAGCTACGACAGCGATCTCCCGCCGCTTCCCGATCCGCCGGCGGTGAGCGACGATCGGCCGCGACCGCTCCACGTGCCACCCTCCTGGACTCCGGCGCGCGGCGGCAAGCAGAAAGAAGCCAAGGAGCCGATCGAAAGGATCGAAAGCGCCAACGACGCGGCTCGGGTCCAGCCGCGCAAGGCGGCGTATTTCAACGCGGTGCAGGTGTTTCCGTATAGCCCGGGCGCGCTGTATCAAATCTATGCAGCACCAGGGCAGATCACCGACATAGCGCTCGAGCCGGGTGAGCAATTGATCGGCTCTGGGCCGGTCGCCGCCGGCGACACCGTTCGTTGGGTCGTTGGCGACACCGAGAGCGGCAATGGGGATACGCGCCGCGTCCACATCATGGTCAAGCCGACCCGACCGGAAATTTCAACCAATCTCGTCGTCAACACAGATCGGCGAACCTACCTGCTCGAACTACGTTCTCGCGACAAGCCGTATATGCCCTCGGTGACCTGGTTCTATCCCGAAGATCGCGCGCGTGGCCGGGGCGTGCCGCCGACGCCGTTCATCCCCGATCCGACCCAGCGCCGCTATCGCTACACCATCGAGGGTGACAACCCACCTTGGCGTCCGATCAACGCCTCCGACGACGGACGCAAGGTTTACATCGAGTTCTCACCAGGCATCGGACAGGGTGAGATGCCACCTCTCTTCGTGATCGGGCAGGACGGGAAGACCGAGCTCGTCAACTATCGCGCTTTCGGAAGCATACTGATCGTCGATCGGCTGTTTGCCGCAGCCGAACTTAGATTAGGGGGTGAAAACCAGCAGAAGGTGCGGATCGTTAGAAGCGATGGGAGGGCATCGTGACCGATACAAGCGGTGGTCCACCGGATCGGAATGCTGTGCCGCCGCGGGCGCAGGACGATGCTTCAAAAGCCTTCCAGTTGCGTCCTGAACGCCCCGGCGTGACGAGGATCTCGCGTAGGGTCCTGATCGGAGGCACCGCCCTGGTTCTTGCCCTTATCTCCGGAGCCGTGTTCTTGGCACTGCAATCCAGCAAGAAGCGTGCTCCTGCTTCGGAAGAGCTCTACTCGACCGATCACCACAATGTCGCCGACCAGCTTGCCGGCCTGCCGAAGGACTACACCGGCGTCCCGAAAGTCGTGCCACCGCTTGGACCTCCTTTGCCCGGCGATCTGGGGCGACCGATCGTTGCCGCGCAGACGCAGACTGGCCTATTGGCGGTTGATACCGAGCAACAGCGCGTGAATCAGGAGAGCGAAGCGGCTCGCACGAGCAAGCTGTTCGCCTCCACGAATGTCCGGCCGCTTTCCGCAACAACGGCTTCGAATGATGCTCCTGCGAGCGGGACGACATCGTCCGACGAAGCGTTCGCCCAGAACGGCCAGGACCGAAAGCTCGCCTTCGTGAATGCGGCGATCGATCGACGCACCACGAGCCCCGATCGTCTGGTCAAACCAGCATCGCCGTTCGTGGTGCAAGCAGGGACAGTAATCCCCGGTGCGCTGCTCACAGGGGTTCGCTCAGATCTCCCTGGCCTGATCACGGCGCAGGTAACCGAGGCAGTGTACGATTCTCCTACGGGCCGGGTCCTGTTAGTTCCGCAGGGAGCAAGGCTCATAGGCACTTACGATAGCCAGATCGCATTTGGGCAGTCGCGTGTGCTTCTGGTCTGGACCAGGTTGATCATGCCGAACGGTCGGTCGATCGCACTGGAGCGGCAGCCGGGAGCCGATGCTGCTGGCTACTCGGGCCTTGCGGACGAGGTCGACAACCACTGGAAGGAGTTGTTGGGCGCGGCTGCCCTCTCAACTCTTCTCGCGGTTGGGAGCGAAGTGAATTCTGGAAGCGACGTCAACAACACCAACGCTGGGATTATTCAGGCGTTGCGGCGGGGGGCAGGGGATTCCCTCAATCAAACTGGTCAGCAAATCGTTCGGCGTAGCCTCAACATCCAGCCGACACTGACCATACGTCCAGGGTTTCCGGTGCGGGTCATGGTCAATCGCGATCTCGCGCTTGAACCATACAGGAGCTAAGAGTATGGCCAAACTCAAACTCGGTGCACTCACCGACGACAAGCCGGTGAAGGTCACGCACGAGCTGCCCGCAAGCGTACACCGAGATTTGGTCGCCTATGCCGAGTTACTTGCGCGCGAGAGTAATCAGCCCATTGGCGATCCGGTCAAGCTGATCGCCCCGATGTTGACGCGCTTCATGGCAACGGATCGGGCCTTTGCAAAGCTTCGCGCACACATCAAGTGACCCTGGACTGGCATTGTCAGACGGAGAAGAGAAGCCAGAGCAACAGGCCAGTGACGACCAGCGTCCATGTGATCGCCGCAGCAAGCAGCCAGCCGTCCAGCCCCCAACCACGCCGATCGTTCTTCCAGCATAAGGCCTACACGGTTTTTTGTCTTACGAGAAAGTGATCGGAGGTCGCTTCGCCCTCGTGATCTGCGTGGGCAACGCTCGGACGTCGGCACCTTCGGTGCTTACAAGCTGGCGCTCGTACTCGCGTTTGATCAACCGCCAGCAAGGGCAGGAGCTTTGCGCCAGTCGAAAAGCGTCACGTATGACAAGCCGACCGCGCATCATTTCGATGAGCCCCTCCTTTCTGAGCAGAATAAGGCTCTCCGTCACCCCCGCGCGGCGCACGCCGAGAAGTTGAGCGAGCACTTGGTGGGTAAGTGGAATGTCGTCAGATTGCAAGGCATCGCGCGCGAGCAGCAACCATCGCCCAAGACGCTGCTGTAACGGATGGACCGTATTGCATGCGCCTGATTGAGCGGTTTGAACCAAGACCGACGCAACATAGGCGTGGACCACGGTGCGAAAGGCGGGCAGCACAGCGAGTGCCTGCTGAAACCGATCCACTCTGAGGCGATAGGCGATACCCCCGACCTGCACAGTTCGGCGATGCATCGGCTGTGTGTTTATCGTCAGCACGAGAGGAACTCCAACGAGTCCTTCCGAGCCAATGAGCCAGACCTCAACAAACTTTTGAGGATCCACCTTGGCCCCGACCGATACGAGTCCGGTTTCCACAAAATAGACGTACGGCATGCGAACGCCGTAGCGGTGGAGAACTTGGCGTTTAGCCATCGACACCTCTTCCGAGAGCGATAGAACTTTCTCAAGTTCATCGCTCGGAAGCAGACGCAGCAATTTGTTGCGGACTTCGGTAGACATCAAAGGACGTCTTAATACGCTCTTATCTGCCGAGATGGCACACTGTACGATTTCGTACAAACAGATTGAAAAATCGTTGCCGCATTCGTACCGAGTCGCCCACGAATGATGTTAGCTCAAGCAGCTAAATTCATGATTCCGGCGATTCCACACCGTGAAGAGTCATGTTGTTGTGAGCAGAAAGCAATTCACAGGCTAATGTCCCTAGGCTCGAGCAAGGTCGCGGTATTCATTGACGGTCTCAATCTTTACTTGACCGCCAAGATGCTCGGCTTTGTCATCGACTATCAGCGCCTGCTTAACGAATTCCAGAGTCGTGGAACCCTGATCCGAGCGTTCTATTACACCGTGCTCTTGCAAGGCCAGGAATATTCGTCTGCGCGCCCGCTAATCGATTGGCTCGACTATAACGGCTTTACCGTGGTGACGAAGGTCGTGAAGGAGATCGTCGATACGAAGGGGCATCGTAGAATTGGGGGCAACGTGAACGTCGAACTGGCAGTCGATGCAATGGATCTCGCAGGTCACATGGATGAAATGGTTCTGGTTTCGGGCGATGGTGATTTTCGGCGGCTTGTCCAAGCGGTGCAGGGTCACGGCGTCCGCGTCGCCGTCATGTCCAGCATCGCCACTCAACCGGCAATGATCGCCCACGAACTGCGACGGCAGGCGGACCTCTTCGTCGACCTCTCGCAGTTGAAGAATAAAATCTGTCGCCATGGGAGGGGGGTCGAAAGCACGTAAATCACCCTCAACGTCGAGGATATTAAAAATCCACAACAGGCTTTCGACATGCAAAAGGTCTGCTGAAAGAACGTTCAACCGCTGAAGCGCCTAAGAGTAGCTGACTGAGTCGAATCCTGTCGGATCGCGCAACCTCTAACGATGTGCGTGGTGGCCAGTTGCGATATGAGCGGTCGCCTGCAAGGCGACCGACGGTCGAGCAGCAATCACAGGCAGACTGCAACACACGACGATCGCGGTTGGAGGCAGAATCGATGATCACTTATGCGAAGGATGCGGCCGGCATCAATTTCAATGGCAAACCCACCAGCTGGCGACGCCATCGTTATTCGACCAACCATAAGCACATCGGAACAATGCACCTCGTTTTGGATCGCCGCGGATTCATGACCACCTCGACAAGCTGATTGACCATGTCCGAAGCACCCACCGGCTGTTCGGCAAATAGACCGCCCGCCAAACGGTCACGTCGGGTCGAAGCACGGCAAGTAGCTTTCGATAGTCAATGTCGCAAACGAGCGCTCTTGTGGTCAAATGATGACTTCACCATCCATGAACGGTGCAGCGGTAGCATTGGATCCTTCATTTGTTTGGGTCGCTGTTCATGATGGAACGACCACCGGCATTCGGGCAATCTCATTGCCATCGTCATCGACAGCGCGGACCTCACAGTCCCGATATTTGTCTCCCCTGTACGCAAGCTCGGCGGCGAGAACTGATGCATAAAGTCGGGCAGCCTCAGTGTCTGATAACACTGTGCCTGTTTTGTCTTCTACCGTTCCCGCGGTGCATAAGATGTGAAAGTAGTAACGCATCGAACTCGAAGCTATGAGGAGTAGCCTGACGTCAGTAAAATACTACTTTTAATACCCCTGGTATCGGCTAATTAGGAACTATCGTTCAGCCGAACTATCGTTCGGCTCTAAGGAGATGTTACGTGGAAACCGTCTTCTCAACCGAACAGGTCCATCCTCGCGATAGATTCGATTGTTGGCATAGCGTTGCCTGTAAACAAATCGTTGATCATGACGCTCAACCCTTGGCGCGATCGAGCTTTGAGGCCAAGATCGAGACTGGAAAATTCGATGGTTTAGGCCTGATTGTCATCAATACTTCGCCCATGCAGATTTCACACGCCGCAGAGCACATTTCTCGCACGAAGTCGGACTACTTGTTTGTGTGCCGCCAAATTTCAGGCAAAGTGAAATTTGAGCAGTGTTCTCGAGAGGTCATATTGGAGCAAGGCTGTGTGACGCTCTTGGATCCTTTGCTGCCTTACACGGGAAAGTTCGCACAGGATTGCAAAATGCTTGTCGTCAAGGCTCCGCGGCGCGAGTTGGAAGCGCGCCTTGGGAAGGTCAGGGATGTAGTGGCTTGCTCAGTAATGCCTCGTCGGGCGCAGGATCGGTTAACATCATCAGTGATGGCCATGTTACCTTCGCTTTCGAAAGAAAAGTATTGCGTGAGCGATAAGATCGTAACGAGTGACCTCCTCGATTTGATCGCCGTGTCGGTTGCTAAAACTCTAGGCGATGACTGTCCCCGCGTCTCCTCAGCTAGAGCCCTTGTGCTGCTGAACATTCGCTCGGTTGTGGAGGAGCGGTTGGCCGATCCAGCCCTCGACGCTCAGGCCGTGGCTGATGCCGTTGGAATAAGCTTGCGATACGCGAATAGAGTTCTCGCCGAGCTCAATACATCGCTCACCCGCTTTATTTTAGCGAGACGGCTCGCACGATGCCGCTATGCTCTTGAAGATCCGATCCAGGCGCATCGTACCGTTGGTGAGATTGCGCATGCATGGGGATTTTCCGACCTGACCAATTTTGGCCGTCGTTTCAAGCAAGCCTACCGCATTCTACCCCGCGACGCGCGGGAAGCTGCCAAACGATGATGACGCGGCTGACACCTTGAACATCAACCGAGACTGTCACGGTTTGCAGCGCTTTGGCGTCAGAGCCAAATGAGTTTCGCGAAGTAAGAGCGTTGTCGTGGCCACGGCCCTGTTTGTTGTGGTTGCCGCTGATCGCGGCAACCGATCCAGTTAGCGCCATTTGGCGTAGGACGGTTTGTCTCCGAGAGCTGAGACCGGCAGTAGTTCATTGTAATCGCGCGAGCAGCGGCTTTTGCCCGTCTCTAATGCGGGCCTCAAGATTTGCACCTCGGCCATCTTGCGGATGGCGCCGAACCCAGCCGATGCCGCGGTTCGTCGACAGCCGGATCTCCGCTGCAAAAGAAAGCAAATCTTCAATGGGCTAGCATCAAACCGGCGTGAGCGGTCTAAAATAGACTCATAGTTGAATCGCAGGTATTTTGGTGAAGGGGCGGACGCGCTTGGGGCGAACTGCTGTTGTAGCTACTCTTTCCTCAAAGCCCCGAGGGCGCAGGGCCGCGCTGGAGGCGGCGATTCAATCAAGGCTCCGGGTGTCCCGGCCGGCCACGTCGCCGAGCGCATGACCGCGCGAGAACCTTCGTCGCTTCTTCGGTTGTAAGCACAACGGGACGGCTTGTGCGGGTGAGCCGTCCCAAGAAACTACCGTGCCTGGAGGGCAGCGCGACGTGAGACCGAGTGATTCTGCCGGGACCACTTCGCCGGAGGAACGTCTCGCCGCGGTAGCTCGGACTAATCGTTCATGCGCCCGGAGCCATCGACTGAAAGACTTCGTCGCGCAGATAGAAGTGGTGGAAGAGAGCGGCGGCCGCATGCACGCCGGCAACCCAGAGGATGGCGTTGCCCAGGGTGGTATGTATTTCCATGATCAGCTGCCCCAATCCATGCGCCTTCGCGATCTGGGGGGCGATGTCGAATCCGGGGAGGGTGACGGGTATCCCCTCGAGCCAGGTACCAAGCACCGCCGTTGCTGGAATGGCGATGAGCAGCGTATAAAGTGCGAAGTGGACGAGCCTAGCGGCCACAGCCATCCATCGCGGCATCGGCCGCTTCGCGGGCGTGCTGTCGATCAGCCGCCATAGAAGCCGCAGCACGACGACAATGAAGACGAGCATTCCGAGCGTCTCGTGAATCCTGCGGAGCTGGTCCGCGGCGGCGGAATAGAGCGAATAACCGTCGCCCCTGGTCAGCACATAGGCGGCGAGAACCAGCATAACGGTCAGCCAATGGAGGGACTGGGTGCCGGCGCCGTAACGAGAGGGGGTGCTGCGCAATCCGATAGTCTAACTCCGATCTTGAGCCCGCCGCAGCGGTTGATGGACGGTGGCGGCGCGTCGCCAGAAATTTGAGCGCACCGCATTCGAACTCCTACAAATCAGTCCGGCTTCACGATATGGTTCCATCTTTGCTATGACGCCTATCGTCTCGCTCGAAGATATTTGCCGTGAACTTCCGATGCACGTCGGGAGGATAGTTCATGGCGTATCAGTTAATCCCGCTTCATGGTTGGGAACATTGTCTTTGTTCGAGGCAGGGGCAGATGCGTGGCGGAGTTTGTCCAGCGCGCTTGTCCAGTCGCGAACACGAGCAACCTTGATAAAGGCGTCAAGTGCCGGCGAATACTGTCTCCCCGCCACGGTCAAAAGTTGCACCTCGCGCCGGACGGGGTCGCCCTCAATTGGAATAGCCGCCAGCGACGCCAGCCTTGGAGCATGTTCTGGCGCCAGGATGGCCCCAAAACCGGCGGATGCCATTTGCTGAAGATGGCTTTCTTTAGCGCTCCTGTGCACAACTTTAGGACCTGGATGGTCGGCAAAGCAAGCCTGCTTGAATCGGTCTGCGACATCGCATCCGACCCTTTCGAGAAATACCGCCTCATGCAAGTCTTGGGGCGGGATAACAGTTTGCCTCGCCATCGGATGTTTCCTAGACAGGACGAGTACGTACCGCTCCGCGAACAGCAGCCAGCGGTCGATACGCTCAGGTAGCTCCATGGCGTCACCGACGAGCGCGGCGTTGATCTCGCCATCCAAAAGCATTGCAACGAGCCTGTCGGCATCTGCCTCGCGCAGATCGGCTCGAAAGTCAGGGATGATCCTGGCGAGCTCCAAGAACAATTCGGTGATGAGCGCGGCGGAGACTGACGGCACCAGCCCGATCTTGAGCGGGGCGATTGTCTTTCTTTGATAGCCTTGAGCCTGAAACCGTACCGCCTCCGCGGCCGCAAGTATTTTCTCCATCGTGGGCAAAATCATCTTGCCCAGCTCGGTGAGCTGGGTGAGGTGACGTTCACGGTGAATCAACGCGCCACCGAGTTGTTGCTCCAGCTTGTGTACCGCCTTTGTCAGCGCCGGCTGGGTCACATTGCATTGCTCCGCAGCCCGCGTAAAATTGAGTGTCCTTGCTAGGGCTAGGAAATATCGCACCTGATGAAGCTGCAGCGGCATACTCATACTCGAAAGATTTCCCGTGGTTGGACCGTTCCAGTTCGTTGCCAAGAGTAGGCAGGGCGATGATCAAGTGGTTTGCGCCGAGCCAACAGATATTGTGCGCCGGCTCCGAATTGTCGCCCCTTTCTTGCGGAAAGTGTTCTTAGCGAGGTCGTTTCCTATAAACGTTGCGGATCAGGACATCTGCTCAATCCCAGAGTCGGAAGCACACGCGTGTCGCTTTGGCGGTTTGACGTTTGGCTCATGATGATTGAAATTGTAGTAGCTCTACCCATGGTCCTGACGGTGGCATCAGGCGACGCAGTTAACCCTGCGAACACGGCGCCCAACCTTTTTCTCCGTGACGCTGCAGTGCCTGATGTTCTTGCGGAATAAAGATAGAGCGGTTTGATCGCGGCGTTAAGTGCACTTCTTGTTACGGGGTTCTCATTCTTGCGGGTTTGTTGAGTGAGTATCTCATGGCGCTCGCGTCTGTAGCTTGTCCAATACATCCGTGGTCGGACCGGCGGCTCAACCCAAGTGGCGAAGAAGTCGCCGCGGTTCAAAGGTCAGGATAGGTTACGCTAAATCAGACTGCGGCCTTTTGCGGCGGGCTTCGCCGGCACGCCAGTCATATCCGTACTAAGTGCATAGTTTGCATTCGTTCGCCAACCTGACCGTCTGCCCATGCGTTGACCCGCCGTAACAGGCACAATCAGCGCACGATGAGCCGGGAATGGTGACGCTAGTCAGTCTCAGGCTGCACACGCGTCGCCCTTGAACATCGTTCGAATGCTTTCCGATCACCGCTCCCGCACGACGGACATTATCAGCAATTCTCTCGAGCGCCTGCCATTTTGGCATGTTCGATAACGCCGCAGCAATTTCTGACACGCGCTCATCGGCCAACGAGCTAGCTTCAAAGCCACGACCAACCCAAAGTCGCCCGATCTGATCGCTGGAACTCTACTCTCCCGTCAGCTGCGCCGAAGAAGGAGATGGTCATAGATCTGCAGATCTGCGCGCGATAAAGGGGGACGATGGCTGGGCCGGAGCGGTCTTTCTCTAGCGTTTCCGCCGTGCGAGGCAACCCGCAACGATCTCGCCATTCCAGCAGGTGAACTCGAGCGCGTCCGGTGCCAGCGATGCGACAGCAAGGTTTTACCCGCGCAAGGTCAAGAGCCTCCTTGAGGATCTCGACCTCCAGGGTGTTGTGGCCGAGCAGCGTTCGAGGTCTCGAACCCGTTCCTCCAGCCGCCGGACCTCGGATGCGGCGACCACATCCTCATCCGCCCGCACCGCTTCCTTGTGCCCTTCGCTCATCAGCCTCTCCATCGGAAGACCAGGCTTGGGGCGAGCCCATCGTGACGGGCAACATAGCTGATCGACATGCCCGGTTGCAGCGTCTCGTTGACGACCAAGACCTTGTGCTCTGTCGTAAACCGTCGCCGGCGGGCAACGCCGGTGATGACTTCCACTTCGAAAACGTCTCGGACACAGGCGTATGGACTATGCTTAGTTCCTTCGGCTAACGCCGGTGTCCGGTCAAAACAGGGAGCAATTCAGGCTCCCGTCGCTGAAGGGCCCGCGGCCGGCGCCGACCAAACCCTTTGGTTGGCCCGCTGCAGGAGTCACCCTGCCTGATTTGATTTTGCAGGCAGCGTGAATTGGAAAGTCGCGCCCTGAGGTTGGGCGGCGATGGCCCACACTCGTCCCCCATGCGCTTCAATGATGGTGCGGCAGATCGATAGACCCATCCCCAAGCCGCCGGGCTTTGTCGTGTTGAAGGCGTCAAAGATGCGCTCGAGATCCGATGAATTCAGACCTGGACCCGAATCCCGCACTACGACGAGCACGCCGTCCGGCTCGCCCTTACCAGTGGTGATCACCAATTCTCGCGCCCCTTCGCTGACCGAGCTTAACGCTTCGACGGCGTTGATGATCAGGTTCATGATCACTTGTTGCAGCTGGACCCGATCCCCTTGGATGAGCGGCAAACCCTCTACGAGGTGTGACTGGACCGAAATGCCGTTCTTCACGACTTCGCCATGGGTCAGGGCGATGACCTCGAGGATTGCTCCATTTATGTCCACGTCTTCTTTCCGGAGAGGTGCTTTTTTGAAAAGCGCGCGCATCCGGCCGACGACCTCGCTGACGCGATTGCCGTTTGCAAAGATCCGATTGAGAGCCTGCCGAGCTTTCTCCAGATCCGCCGGTTCTTTGCTTAACCAATGCAACGCCGCTGAGGTATTGTTGAGCGTCGCGCCGATCGGCTGGTTGACTTCGTGGGTAATTGAAGCCGAGAGCTGCCCCATTGTTGAGACTCGATTCGCGTGCACGAGCTCCATCTGCACCTCCCTGTAACGCCGTTCGCTTTCGCGAATTTCCTCCTCCGCCCGCTTGCGCTCGGTTAAATCGACCACGAAGGCCACGCCTTGGTCGTGTCGCCCGCCGAACGTCGCTGCCCCGACCAGCACCGGTATGCGACCGCCGTTTTTCAGGAAGTACTCCTTCTCGTAGGGTTGCGCGGTTCCGGTCGCCTCCAGCTCCGCAACGCGTCGGTCGTCGGCATCGCGCCATTCGGTGGGCGTCAG